>DLHV01000147.1:19129-28422 GCA_002483395.1 Chloracidobacterium sp. UBA7659
ATTTCGCCTCACTTCCGGTATGCGCTTGATTTTATACTCCGTAGAGTCAAGGCTCCTGTTGCGTGCGGGCATATCTGCTATAAAACGCAAGTTTTCAAATAGATCCCCATTGGATTCTGTTCGGTTCCAACTTCAGTTGGCACCACCCTGTCAGCCGAAGCGGCNNCCTGCTAAAGCAGGTACTCCAAACTTTTTAGACATGCGCCGTCGTTATCGCCTCGCCGGTAATATGAGAATGCTCGCCGCCGTGAACATGTTCATTCGGGCCGTGCGAAACCTCGCTGATATAGATCATCGACAGCAGCGTGAATACAAGGGTCTGCACGAACGCGACAAAGACACCTAATGCAGTAAGCAAAAGTGGTAAAGCAAACTGCGTCAATGGTGGAAAGAGATTTGTGATCTCCAAAAATATCTTTTCATCGGCGAACATGTTAGCAAACAGACGTACGCCAAGCGTAAATGGTCGGATCATGTTGCTTATCAACTCAACTGAAAAGATCAGCGGTGTGATAATGATCGTCATGATCAGCGGAAGCCGCGGACCGGTAAAGTGCTTTAGATGATTGAGAATCCCGTTCTCGCTAATGCCGACATAGTTGTAATAGATGAACGATGAGATCGCCAACGCGAACGTCACGTTTACTGATGCCGTCGGCGACATAAACATAGGGAACTGTCCCATCAGATTTGAAACCAGTATCAGGCAAGCAAATGTCGCTACGATCGGGAAATACTTGCTTGCGTGCCCACCGATAACCTTTTCGGCCAGATCGCTGAGATACAAATATCCGGCCTCAAGTGTCATCTGCCCCGCAGTTGGATCGTCCTCAGAAAGCTTGCCCTTGAAAATTCGAATGATAACGACCGTCAAAATACAGGCGATCACAAACATGATCGTGTACCATGGGATCGCATTTTCGGCTGTGTAGGGGCCGCCAAATACCGCCTCGGGCGTGGTGTCAAAGTTCTTGAAAAAGGCCTTCCACATCGGGTAGGTCGTCTGCATCTGGATCTGACGCACCGGCTCGCCCAGATAATGGTTAATGAACTCGACTATCAGCGNNTGTTCTCCGCCTTCTGCAAATAAAAACATTCTTAAATTTCCTTTTCGCTAACAGGGTTAGAAAAAATTCTTAATATTCCTTCGATAACTACCGCAAAACCAAATCCGCCCATTCCCAAAATTACGCCTACTATCGAAACCATTCCGGTCGCATAAATCACAGCGACCGCCGTGCCGAGAACTAAATATCTCGCAAAATATTTCAACGCCAGCAATCTTGGCCTTTCTCCCGTTTCGGCGGCAAGATCGAATATCTTTCTCAACGAAACCTTTAGCCAATAATAGTTTACAAAAGCAAGGACGCTGCCGATGAAAACACCGGCTCCAAAACTGACCGAAACCAAAGCCGCACCGGCGACGCTGCCCGCCAAACCGATTACCGCCATGATCACCAAAATTCGCCTGTGCGAAAGCGGCACTATCGCTTGCTCTACCGGCACAACAGGTTCGATTTCGTCGCTCATTGCGAATCTTAAATTTTACAAAGGATTATGGGAAAATTCAAATGAAGTACGATGGGCTTTTTAGTCCGTTGGCAACAGGCCAGGCAGCCTGTTGTACTATTTTTTGAAGATCTGCGAAGTCAGCCTGAAAAACTGAACAAATCCGATCACCGATCCCAAAACGATACCGCCGACCATTCCCCAGGGCGAAGTCCCCAAAAGCAGATCCGCTCCCCATCCGATGATAAGCATGAACACGACCGAAGCGAAAAAAGCGATTCCCGCCGCCCATGCGAGCCCACTTTTTCTTGTGGTTTCAGCAAAGGTCTCCGGCTCAGCGGTCGATAAAACAAATTCTTCCTTTTCAGCAGCATCACCCGGGTCAGAGTCAAAAAGGCTTAGAACCTGTCGATTTTGGTTTTGTTTCGGGGCTGGGCTGGTTGGAGCATTGTTTACACCATCTTCGTCGCCGCCGAGCAGGTTTTTGATCATAAAAGTACCTCGCAGCCAAAACAATGGAAGCTGGATGATCCGGACGATGCGCAATTCTAGTTCGCGGCCGCCGGATTCAGCAAGAGGAAAAGCTTGTCCTGTATCTCGAGGTTTGTCACAAGCTTACTGTGTCCTTCGCATTGAAACATCTCTGAAACGATCGGCAGCGCATTCTTCTTTCCGTTCGAGACTAAGGTTTCGGCGCCCAAAGATCTTTTCGTGACCACGCTGTCCCCCAGAGCAAGAAGCAAAGGCTTTAGCACATCGGAATCTACTTTTGAGCCATCTGATCTGGTAAAGGAATCAGGCTTGAAGAGCGTTTCCCATCGGCCCTTTTTCTCGTCGCGGACAAGCACCAGAGCGTTTTGCGTTTCCTTGCAATCGGCCCCCATCACATAGAAGGAAACGGGGATCTTCTCGCTCGTATTTGCATCCAACGCCGCCTGAAACCGCTTTGCCCGGTTTAGTACCGCGGTGAAATAGGGAAGGGCATTTCTTTGCTCCAGCGGTGTAAACTTCTTTGTAACATCCTCATCCTGCCAGATGCTCCAACCATACTTTTCCCATACGGCCGGATCGTATAAATCAATAGTGATCGGCTTAAGATTCTCGTCGTAAGCGAGCAGGCAGCCTTCGTGCGGCAGGACCTGGTAGATCGAAGGGATCGAGAAAAAGTCGAACCGGCTGAGGTTTTGAATGAAAGGGAGATTCAGCCCGCCGCCGATGTAGGAAAAGCCATTCAAAAGAGAATTCAAGGAAGAAACCGCTCCCTCGTTCGGCGTGCCTAGAAGGAAGATTTTGTCAAAATGCTTTGCACCGGTCCATGTGGGTTTGGGAGCACCGGTCGGCAGATCAACATTGCCATACATGGCTGCATAGCGGGCAATAAGTCCGCCCATCGAATGAGCGACAATATTGAACTTTAGATTTGGTTTCCCCAACCGGCGTTTAAGCGCTTCGATTCGACGGACCAGCAGCCGGGAGGTTTCAACATTGTCCCGCCGCCAATCATACGGAAACACGTAAACCGTGTCCTGATAGCCGCCTTTCGGCGGTGAATTCCATGTTCCTTCTTTATATCCGCCGCGGGTCTCGAGTGCATCGATAAGCCGCTCGTATATTTCCGTTTCGGGCAGAAACTTGAACACCTTGACGCTGCGAATGATGTCTCGAGCAACCAAGTCGTCACGATTGCGGGCCAAGTTTGGCGAAATTGGCAGCCGCAGGTCGTCGTCTTTTGCCCTCCGGGCCTTGAACCAAACTTCCTCGCCCGTCTTGCTGTTTACAAGCTCGGAACCCGTGAGGCCCGGGATTACGATGATAGGTGTTTTGCCCTCGGAAACTTTTGCCGCCGTTTGCGCGCCGGCTGCGGTAGAGAGAAAGATGAGGCAAAGAAATAGTCTCCCAATTGTAACCAGTGAAGAGATTTTCATTACCATTTAGATCCGCCTTGTTGTCTAAACTATTGCTGATGAGAAGCTTTTCCAGGGATAATCTTACCATTTTTCAAGAAAGTCACAGACAAGCGGCGATCGTGGGCTACCGGCTGTTGCGGTGTATGATCCGCGTTTCCGTTGGCGAGATGAGTTCATATTCGACGCCACGCCATGTCATTTTTCGCGATAACCACGCGGCGAGCGAGTTGTAGAAGAACAACGCCGGGGCAAGTAACCAAAGTGTATTTTGCGTCCAAAATTGCCGTTCGATATAGGGTATGTAATCCCGCAAAACTAGCTTTGCCGCTTTAAGCCGAAGCCACGTTTTGCCGACACTTGTAGCCGTTACTACCACCATTGTCGCGATCGCCGCAAATACAGCGGCATCGTTTTGCTTGCTAAAAATAACAATGCCCAGCGACCATATCATCACAAGATTGAACAGGCCTGAACCGAAAAACGACATCAGCCAAAGTTTTGGGGCGTAAACACGCGTGATCTTCATCTGCCGGGTTGTGAACTCGAAAAGCTGCGGCCAAGTGCAGTCCTCGATCGATGCAGTCAAAGCCTGCGGGACAAAATGGATCAGCAGCTTTGTTGCATTCAACGCTCGTGTCACGGCAAAATCGTCGGAAAGCGTGCCGCGCCATTTTTCTCGTATGTCGAGTTTATCGAAAACATCCCGCCTGATCGCTGACGAGCCGCCCCAGCAGAAGTTTGACCTCGTGTTTGGCCCGAGAGCCGACGCGATCGAAGCATTCCATATCGACCGCATCTCGCTTGCGAATGTAGGATTCTTCGAAATGAACCACCGATAGCCGGTCGCGGCTCCGATGTTTTCATCTTCGAGCGCGGCGATCAGATGCCGCAGCCAAGTTTTTGCAGGCCTCGTGTCCGAATCGGCAAATACGAAAACTCGTGATTCAGGGCTTACATGCAAGACGGCTTCGCGGAGATTTTCGACCTTTTGGCTTGAATCGGTTGCCTTCAGCGCCACAACAATCTTTGCGATCTTTGCTCCTTTGCGTGAAACTTCTTCGATCACCCCAACAGCCGGATCGGCCTTATTGTCGATAACAAAAATCACCTCGTAACCTGGATAATCCTGATTAAGCAAAGCCGCGAGATTTTCGGACAAGCCTTCGTCCAACCCTTTGCAAGGCGCGATGACTGTCGCAAACGGAGTGTACATCGATCGCGGTTTCGTCAGTTCTTTTTTGAAATAATTCAGATAGTCGATCCCGCCGCGAAAGGATTTGTAGCTGAGGTAGATCAGCGCGGCGGCGAGTATGTAGAAGATAAAGATCATGCAATAACAAGAGCTCTTGTTCTACGTTTTCAGTTTTTACCTATCAGTTTTCAGTTTTTCCGAAGCGCAAACGAGCGACCGTAAGTATTCAACTGTACTCTTTGTCGCGCCAGCGTTTTCCTTCATAACATTCGCAGCATTGTAACCAAGGAATTCCCGTTCGACCGGGTCGCGAAGAAGGTTTTCAAAAATTTCGGAAAGTAATATTACGATTTCATCTGCTTTACCCATTTCAGGCAATTGGATTAAGGCCTTTCGAGCTAAGAACTCTTTCACTACATATCTGAAATTGTGTGTATAAGATCCGGTAACAATCGCCTTCCCCGCCGCAGCCGGTTCCAAGACACTCTGTCCTCCGTGAGCTACAAGCGAACCGCCGACGAAAACGAGATCGGCTAGCGGATAAACGGCCCGAAGTTCGCCGATACTGTCGAGCAAAATTATCTCGGACATTTTATCTTCGGCGGATTCGCCCGCGGAACGTCTCACGAATTTATAGCGGGATTCCTTGAGAATCATAGCCACGTCGTCAAATCTTTCAGGATGTCGTGGTGCAATGAGCAGACGAGGCCTCGTTTCCATCAAGTCATATATCTTCCCGAAAGCCTCAACCAGCCATTTTTCTTCTGGCGCATGCGTGCTCGCCGCGACGATTAGATATCTGCCTGTTGAGACTCCAAATCGCCGTCGAAATTTCTCGGACAAGGCCAGTTCAGCTACGTCAGTCATCAGATCAAACTTGAGATTGCCGCTTACGCGCGCATTTTCACTCGACATTCCTAATCCGATGATTGCTCTCCAGTCGTCTTCAGCCTGCATCAGAGCTAAATCAACGTCGGCAAGCACGCGGGTAATAAAAAGGCGCACCTTTGAATATCGGGCAAAAGACTTTGCGGAGAGCCTGCCGTTAACAATAGCGATCCTGGCACCGCACTTCTTCGCTTCATGGATAAACCGTGGCCAGATCTCGGTTTCCATCAACAGGACTACAGATGGTTTGTAATTCGCTAAGGCCTTGCGGACCGTGAATTTCCAATCGAAAGGGAAGTAGAAAACGGCGTCGGCCTTGTCTTTGAAAATGTCGCGGGCAAGGTTTTGTCCGGTTAGCGTTGTTGTAGAAACGACAATACGGTGATTAGGGAAGTTTGTTTTGAGTTCATCGACAAGCGGCCGGGCGGCGTTCGTCTCGCCGACGGAAACGCAGTGAAGCCAGATGACCTTGCGCCCGTCGTGTTTGAATTCGGGATAGTTGCCGAGTCGCTGCCTGAAACCCGCCGCGTATTTCTGCCGCCGCAACAGAAACAGCGGCGACATCAATAAGAAAACGACGATTAGAATAAAGCTGTAGACTGGGTACATAGTTCAGAGAGTTTTTAGAGTTTGGAGAGTAGTGAGTAACAAACCCGAAAACTCTCTGAACTCTCAAAACTCTATAAACTATTTCACTCGTTCAATATACTTCGATTCGGTCGGGTTGACGCGGATCTTTTCGCCCTGGGCGACAAATGGCGGGACGTAAAGCGTGACGCCATTTTCGAGCGTCGCGGGTTTGTTCGAATTCGAAGCCGTCGCTCCTTTTAACTGCGGCTCCGTTTCCGTCACCGTCAGTTCCATCGAAGCCGGAAGCGACACGCCTATCGGCGTTCCCTCGTAAAACTCGACCTCGATCTTTAAGCCCGGCATCAGCCATTGGGCCGCGTCGCCGAGTTCGTCCTCGGTCAACGCAACCTGCTCGTAATTTTCCTGATTCATGAAATGGTGGTGCGAGCCGTCCGAATACAGGTATTCCATCTTGTGCTGTTCGAGGACGACGCGATCGAGCGTGTCGTTTGATCGAAAGCGGAACTCGAACGAGTTTCCCGTTAAAAGATTCCTGAGCCTTGCCTGAACCATCGCACGCAGGTTGCCCGGCGTATGATGATGAAATTCCATCACCCGCACCGGCACGCCCTCATGCACAATTACCATTCCTTTTCTAATATCGTTTGCTGAAAGTGCCATAAAACTTACCGAGTCTCCGTTATGTCGGAACCGCGAGCGGTAGCGACCGGGTTTATGAAAACTATTGTAATTAGCGCAAAACAGCTAGTCTATTGCGTGTGGGCCGGATTTGTCTAGTCAGTATGTCGGAGCACCAGTCGGAACGGTCATTCCGGGGAACGAAAGAACCCAGTCGCTACCGCTCCCGGTTCTTACCCACACTTTCGTCCACCTTCATTTGAACGGCAGAGGCGGAGGTTCCTCGCCTTCTTTCGGATAGTCCTTTTTCATCATCGTATAAATGCTTATGATCTGATCGATCCATTTTTTGGCGTCTTCGTGATTCGGATCGTTTTTTAGTGCCCGCCGGTAATCGCCCAAGGCCGACGCATACTGCCTGGCGTCAGTCAATGCCACGCCACGATCGAAATATGCCTGGGCGAGCGTCTTCTTAGCTTCATCGTCGGCCGGTTTTACTTTCACCGTTTTTTCGGCGGCTGCGATCAGGCCGTCAAATCGTGCCGTATCGACCGGTTCGCCGCCCTGCGACCATTTTGAATTTCCGCCGGGAACGCCCGATTCCGGCATTTTCTGAGGCTGATTCTCGGTCGTATGAGCCGTTGCGGTCAGCGGTTTTTCAGATCGCTGTGGCTCAGATGCCGGCGACGCGGTGTTCTGGACGGGTTGGGCATTGTTGCATCCGATGGCAAAAGCCGTCAATAAACAAATAATTGCTGATTTCATAATAGTCTTTCCTAATTCCTACTTTATGTCTTCGCGTCTTTGCGGGAGATCCGCCATTGGCGATGGAAGTTTCCCGCAAAAGAGCAAAGACGCCAAGCAAAGAAGCATAAAAATTACTTCTTATCATTATACGGCCTGGCCTGCACTATATACACCCNNCATTCGATGTCCTGCTCTTTCTTCCCGAACACGCGACGAATATTGACAGCTGTACGAGCCAAACTTCTTGCCTGCAGGTCGGTCAACACACGCTTTTGAGCATTCGCGCATTTGTCCGAGGTTTCCCGCAGATCGCCCGCCTCGTCGAATTCCAGCGAGTTTTTCTGGTCCGAAAGCGTCATAACGATCACCGAATTCGACTTCGGGTTGTACATTATCTGCTCCGGGATACCGCTGTTATCGACCACCTTCGAATTATGCCCGCAGACGGCGCTGATGTAGACCGCGTCTTTATTTTGGTCGTCGAACGGGTCCTTTGTGATCATAACGCCCCCTTTCGTCATGTTCACGCCGACCTGAACGAGCGCGGCCATATACACATCAGTCTGGCTGACATAATTGCGGACGCGGGCCTCGTAAGCCTCAAATTTCCAGAGCGACGCCCAAACATATTTTACGGCGTTGATCAGCTTTTCTTCTTTAACGACGTTCGGCACACTTGAATAAAGCCCCGCGCCGCTGAAATTCGGCAGGTCTTCTGAGTTCGATGAACTCCGAACGAACACCGGCCGGCCGCCAAGCTGCGTCCTCCATTTTTGAATGACCTGCCTGCGCAGACCCTCATCAAACTTGCCGTTTTGAATCGTAGTTCGAAGCTCCTCGAGTTTTTGCCTGCGAATGCGCGGGTTGTGAACAAAGTCGTTATTATCCAAAAGCTCGGCGATAGTTGCGTCGATTCCGTTCGCTCTGATAAATGCTTCGTACCAGTAAAAGGGAATGCTAAAACCGTCCGGGACGATCATGTTGGCGACTTTCGAGTTCAGCATCTCACCGAGATTGGCGGATTTCGAACCGTAAATGATGCTGTCTTTTTTCCGCATCTGTCGAAGCCCGCCGAGTGCCTTAACACTCAAATTCACCGGCGGTATCTGCTGGTCAGGCGATTTGAACCCGGTTTTGATTTCTTCCATTGACGCTCGCGTCAGGTCGTATTTTGTCAGGCTGGCATCCAGCTTATAAACAAACGTATCGTAATCGCGAAAAAGCTTGTCCGCGTCCTTTATATAAACATTTGGGATGTTCCAGCCTTTCGCGAGTATATTGATGTGCGAAAGCGGACTGGACGGCTGGGCGACGATTACGCCGCGGACCGGCGGTAGACTGATCGGAAGTTCCTTTAATACGAGGATTTCGTTATCGCCGATCTCGACCGTGTCGTCGAGCTTGTCGATCACATGTATCCTGCCCACGGCCTTGCCCGTATTCAACGCAAGATACGCCTGATTCTTATTAAGCTCGCTTTGCAGCACGCGGTCGATGCCGATATTCTCCGAGACATCCTCCTGCCGGAGCGAATTCGGCTTATATGAAACACCGGTAAAAAACTGCTTGTTAATCACATCGTTGGCCAGTTTGATATGCTCGGCCGTTGCAAGATCGCCCTCCCACAGCTCCCAGGTAAATCTTTCGACCGGTGACTGCCATGCGATTGTTCCGACAATAAAGCGCCGGTCTTCGTCAATATAGATCGGCTTAAAAACGTCGGCACCTCGCGGAACAAGCAGCGTCGAAAACAAAAAGTCCTTGTGAAAGCGGTACTTTTGCGAATTAACGAAATATATCTTGTTCTTTGCACGGCGATCTATGACGAACATGGTATGTGG
>DLHV01000147.1:28443-33306 GCA_002483395.1 Chloracidobacterium sp. UBA7659
CGACTTTCAATAGCGAATTCTTTTTCGAATCCGGCTTTTTTTCCATCACGCCCTCGGGTTCGCGGGTTGGCGAAGGCTTTCGCGACATTTGCGCTGACGCAAAAGTGCAAACGGTAAAAAGCAAGATCGCGACGGCGAATGAGCGTGCGAATTTAGTGGCAAATAACATAATCAAACTACTTTNNGTCATTGAAAAGAAAATCTCGGCGGAGGCTCAGCAGGCCTTCTTCGTCGCCGATGGAGATGTTGAGATCGCGAATCAACCCGTCAGTCAGATCGTATATCCACCCGTGGACCGTCAATTCAAGTTCGCGGTTCCACGCGTCGAGGACCATGGTCGTTTCACCCACGTTCAGCACTTGTTCGGCGACATTCAATTCGCAGAGCTTGTTTATCTTTTCGCTCAGGTCGGTGATCGGGTCGAGTATATGCGAATGCAGATTTGCCGTATCCTGAATATGCCGCAGCCAGTTGTCGATCAATCCGTGCCGCTGCCCATCCAATGCCGCCTCGACGCCGCCGCAGCCGTAATGGCCGCATACTATGATGTGTTCTACCAGTAGGACCTCGACCGCAAATTGGATCACCGATAGGCAGTTCATATCGGTGTGAACTACCAGATTGGCGACGTTTCGATGAACAAAGATCTCGCCAGGCGCAAGGCCGACAATGGTGTTGGCCGAAACGCGGCTGTCCGAACACCCTATCCAGAGATATTTCGGGCTTTGTTGGTCGGCGAGATCGGTAAAGAAGCGCGGATTCTCCGCCGTCACCCGCTCGGACCAGCGCCTGTTATTTTCCAGAAGATCGCTGATCTTTTTCACTCGTGTTCTCCCGTAAATATCTTATCCGCAATAAACGCCTGTACAAAACGCCGTGAGGCCGAAGTGTTCCAACCGTTCCACGTGTTCCACTGTTCCAAGGTGGAACAATGGAACAGCTAAGATTCTAGCGGATTGCTTCTGGCGCTCCCACCTGCTCCAGCGCTCCGTGGTGGAGCAAGTGGAGCAGAGCGGCTCACTCGCCCGCTTCGTTTTCCTTGCGCATTTGGCGTTCCAGTTCGCGTATCCGGTTCCTCTCCTTTACCTGAAAGCGAACGCTTAAGAAGAACGCGACCGAGCCCAACACCGCCGAAACAAATGCGCCATCATAATTACCCGCCCACAAAAAATAAGCGGCGACTCCCGCGAGAATCACCGCCAACAGTTGAAACAATCTTTCCATATTTACTCGTTCTTGATCTCTTCTTTTGCGATCTCGGAGACCGACATCGGCCGATTTCGCCTGCGCATGATCGATCGAGCAAGAAAGAAGCCCGGCACACCGATAAATAGCGCAAAGGGCAGGGCACCGATCACGAAGGTAACCAAGCCAAGAATGAAGTTTAACGCAATATCGAATCCTCTGCCGAACGATTCCGCGATTCTATCGCCGAATCCTTCGGAGCTGGCAGCAAAAACTTTTGCGGTCTGCAGGCGGATTTTTATCGTCGAAAGGCTCGCCTGGTTTTCGAGGAATCGCTTTCGCCCCTCGATCTTTTCGATCTCGCCGCGGACACCCGCGAGCTGGCTCTGCACGCTTAACGCATCTTCGACCGTATTCGCCCGCTTCATGATCTCCATGAACTGCTGTTCCAAAGCCTTCTTTGCCCTTAGCTGGGCCTCGATATCAATGAACTCTTCGGTTACGTCCTGGCCCTTTACATTTTCGACAACGATGCGGCTCGCGGTTTTTCTGATCTCCTCAAGAGTTTCACTGAATTTATCCGCAGGAACCCGCACGGTCATAATAACAGTGTCGCGCGTCGTCGATTTTATATCGCTGCTGCTCTGCTGCGATTCGACAACAAACCCGCCCTTCAGTTCCGCGATAGCAGTGATCTGCTGTTGTGCTTGTTCGGGGTTTTCGGCTTCGAGGCTTAGCTCGGCATTACGAATAATCTTGCGGTCGGTCGGAGCCGTGTTGATCTGAGAAGCTGTGGTTTGCTCAAGCGATATCTTCTGAGCGACTAGCATCGGTTCATTGCGTCCGCCGCCCCCTCCACCTCCGCCAGAACCGCTGCCACTTCCACTGCCCGAGCCGGACGTGTTAGCAACCACTTTCGAGCTGCTTGTACTGCTTGATGAGGTGTCGTAAAGACCGAACGAAGTGTTCGAGTTAGATGCGGACGCGGGATTACTCGCGACCGAGGATTCGTAACTGCCACACGCCGCGAACGCCATTGCGCCGAGAAAAATGCTCGCTAGGATGATCTTATTCATATGTTCCTCCGGTTTCTTAGATGCCATAAAAACAAGAACGTTCCAGATCACCCCGCCTTGCGTGCAATTTCTTTAAAACTTTCCCCGTGAAAGAATGCGGCCGTGGCATTGAAAAGTCGTCGCACGGCCCGAACAACCTTTGGGAAAAACCATAGGAAGAAAAGTACAAATATAACCAGCACAACGCCGATCACAAGCGGTGCGAATACCGCCAGAAATACGCCGCCAAAAGCGATTATGTCCTCGACTATCGACAACGCCCAATTCGAAACCGGTTCAGGCGAAAGATTTGCTCCTATACGAGCCGCCGCCTTTGTTCCATGCGACGCAAATGCCAGTCCGCCGCCAAGGAGCGNNCTATCACCTCAACGCTTGAGTCCATCTGGTTCGTTGCCGCGTAAGCGATTGCTGCACCGGCCGGTACGCGGATAAATGTATGCACGACATCCCAAACGCTGTCTAAATACGGTATCTTGTCGGCAAAAAACTCGATCAAATAAAGCCCGCCGGCAACGCCGATGATCCACCAGTTATCGAGAACTTCGAGCCCGCCCGGCAGCTTTGTCGCCCCGAACTTCTGCAGCAGCCCGAGCACCGAGACCGTGGCGTAGAGATTAATCCCGGACGTCCATGCAGTGCCAAGTGCCAAACCAATTGTAGAAAGCCATTCCATATATTTAGTGACGAGTGGTAAGTGAAAAGTGACGAGTTATACCGTTCCTTTCGATTTTGCTATTAAGGATCGTCGCAGAGCATTTAGCATTTTGCGATTCTCTTCGATGAGTGAAAAGCATTCAGTCGCCGCACCATCAGTACACATTTGTAGTTCGATTGCCATTATAAGTTGCGTGTCAAGCTCCGCGAGAGAGCCTTCGGCGTTCGAAATAAACCGAATGAAGTCAGGCGTGGTTCGCCGTGCCTGCCCTTCCGCGATATTCGAAGGAATTGAAACGGCGGCTCTGCGCATTTGAGAGATTATCCCGAATTTCTCTTCCGGTGGGAAATCTTTAGTCAATATATAGATCTGGCGAACGAGAGCAATACTTTTTTGCCAAACGATCAGACTTTTGTAACTCCCACTCTCTGCCGCCATCAAACTGCTCTTTTCACTCATCACTCATCACTCATCACTTGTCCCTCGTCACTATACTCGTCTTTTTTGAACCCAAATTTTTCCAGCCTGTATTGCAATGTTCTGAATGTGAGACCCAACAGTTTGGCCGACTTCGTAATATTGTTGTCCGTCCGCCCCATCGCCTGCATGATCAGGCTGCGCTCGACGTCTTCGAAATTTACGCCTTCCGGCGGGAGCGAGAACAGGTCGCCTGCGGCGGCCGGTGTCGCGCCTTGCGTCATTTCGGGCGGGAGGTCTTCGATGCTGATCGTGTCGTTTTCGCACAGCAATATTGCCCGTTCAATTGCCGATTCAAGCTGGCGAACGTTGCCCGGATAGCTGTAATTTTCCATCAAACGCCGTGCGTCGGGTGAGATAGTGATCTTTCGGTCTGTCCCGCGGGTGTGTTTTTTGAGGAAATACTCAATCAGAACGGGAATGTCCGTGATACGAGTCCGAAGCGGCGGCATCTCGATTGAAAGCACGTTCAAACGATAATAGAGGTCCTCGCGAAAGCGCTTTTCTTCTGTCATTTTCAACAGATCGCGGTTCGTCGCGGCCAGTACGCGGACATCAACGTCGATCTCTTTTACACCGCCGACACGCCTTATTTCTTTTTCCTGCAAGGCACGGAGCAATTTTGCTTGCAATGCAATATCAAGCTCGCCGATCTCGTCCAAAAACAGCGTGCCGTTATCAGCGATCTCGAACAGCCCTTTCTTTTCGGCGACCGCACCGGTAAAAGAGCCCTTCTCGTGCCCGAACAGCTCCGATTCGAGCAGGTTTTCGTTGATTGCGGCACAGTTTACCGCCTGAAAAACGCCATTCGAACGCAGGCTGTTTTTGTGAATCGACCGTGCGATAAGCTCTTTGCCCGTACCGCTCTCGCCGCGTATGAGCACCGTCGAATTCGATTTGGCGATCTTCAATATCAGCTTCTTGACCTTGTCCATCTCAGGCGAAATCGAAACGATTTCCGTGTCCAAAGCCGACAGCTTCTTCAACGCCCTATCGACCGTATCAAGCAGCTTTTCGCTGTCATAGGGCTTTTGTAAATAGTCGAAGGCACCGAGACGCAACGCATCGACCGCCGAATCGACCGATCCGTGGGCGGTCAGCAAAATGACGATGATCGACTTGTCGAAATTCATCAGTTCCTTCAGCAGGTCGAGTCCGCTCATGCCGGTCATTTTCAGATCGGTCAGCACCAGGTCGAACCGCCGCGATTCGACAAACTTCATCGCCGCCTCGCCCGAACTCGCCGTCGTCACATCATAGCCCTCGCCCGACAAAATCATCTCCAGAATCTCGCGCTGACTGCGCTCGTCATCTACTACTAAAATTGATTTTCTACTCATAATGGAACGCCGGCCGCCGGCATCCTGCCGGCATACATCCTCACGCTCGATCTTTGCCGGCTGGAAGCCGGCGATCCCCACAACCACTTCTTGCGCCGCGCGAAGCATGCTTCGCCGCGGGCGCCGGCGC
>DLHV01000140.1:0-337 GCA_002483395.1 Chloracidobacterium sp. UBA7659
TTTTTAAGGAACGACTAAATAGACTGAACCTGAAGCTTCATAAGTCTTTAATGAGGAGTACAGCTTTGTCATTCGCTCGATGATCTCGTCAGCTTTAAGATCAGAGTACTGACCAAACAAACTTACGCCAAAGATCAGCAAAAAAAATACACAAAGACCTACCTTCGAAAACTTCATACGAAACTTAGGCTCCAACAACTTTCTTCCTTACGGCAAGCTTGTCAATTTGTTGATGCCGAACCTCAAACCCAATCCCCGGCGCGTCGGGAGCGGTGATGGTCCCGTTTGCCGAAACCTCGACTTCCGGCGAGATTATGTCTTCGTGCCAATAGCGTTT
>DLHV01000140.1:358-24970 GCA_002483395.1 Chloracidobacterium sp. UBA7659
CGCGCGGCCGATGCCCGATTCGAGCATGCCGCCGCACCAAACTGGAATGCCATTATCGCGGCACACCTTTTCGACAAGCTTTGACTGAGTGTGGCCGCCGACGCGGCCGTTTTTTAGGTTTATTACTTTGCCGCTCTTTAGTTCGATGGCCTTTCGTGCGTCGTCGGGTGATTTGATCGGCTCGTCAAGGCAGATCGGTGTCTTTATTGCAGCTTGTAGCTTTGCGTGGTCGACGATGTCGTCGTAGCCGAGCGGCTGTTCGAGCATCATCAAATTGAATTCATCGAGCGATTTAAGTTTGTCGATGTCGGCGAGCGTGTAAGCCGAGTTTGCATCGCCCATTAGCAGAATGTCGCCAAACTCTTTACGCACATCTTTTATCACGTCGTAGTCCCAACGCGGCGAAATTTTTATCTTTATGCGTTTGTAACCGGCCTCGACCTCGACGCGAATTTTGTCGAGAAGCTGCTCGACGCTGTCCTGAATGCCGATCGAAACGCCGCACTCGATCTCGCGATTAACGCCGCCGAGGTGTTTCCACAGCGGAACGCCGAGTTTCTTGGCCGCGAGGTCCCAGCACGCAGTCTCGATGCCGGCCTTTGCCATTCTAGACCCTCGCACCCACGACATTAGCGGCCAAATGTCGGCAGCCGACTCAACCGTCTTACCGACGACCATCGGAGCGAGAATCTTCTCGGCCGTGACCCACGCCGAATCGGTCCACTCGTCCGAATAGCCGGGCGTTTCGCCGCACGTGACCTCGCCCCAGCCCTCAGCCCCATCAACGTCGTCGACACGGACGAGAATAATGCGGCGTTCGTACGTACGGCCAAAGCTAGTCTCGAAAAAATGGACGAGCGGGAGATTGATCTCAGTGAACTCGACGGATTTGATCTTTAGCATGATGGCAAAAACTAAAGATTAGTAATTGTGGGCGGGAATTGCAATTTGAGCAGCAATCCGGTTGCCAAAGTAAAGAATTTGAACGCGGATTTAGCGGATAGNNAAATGCAATTGGTATGAGTTACGGCTTTAGCCGTGAAACGGCAGAAATCCTTATCGAGCACGTCGCGCCTAAAGGCGTAACTTCTACTCCACGACCTCGAACTGCAAAAACTGCGTCGCGATCTGCTGTTTTGTTTTAGCGAGTACGTCGGTGACGATAATTTGCAGAATATAATCACCAGGTTCCATAAGCTTTCCAATAGAAATAGCCCCAAACGTCCTAAGATGCAGCATATCGGTCTGGCCAAGCATCTCAAAAGGTTTTTGCTGACCATCGAGGATCAGCTTGCCGTCGCGGAAAACGCGTATCTTTGTCCGCAGGCCCGGCTGTTTCGACGGGTTGAGCTTTGCGTTATATATCTCCAATGCGTAACGCAGCACCGACCCGAGTTTCGCGCGCCGGAGTGCGGTATCGGTCATAGGATCGGTTGGAACAGTCGGTGAACCAGGTTCCCGCGTCTTTTCATATTCTTCGGCGGTAAGGTTTTCAAGCACAATGCTGGATAGTGTGAGGCGGTTTTTCTGCAAGTCGGGCACCTCGATAAACTGACTCGCAGACCCGAGGCGTTCGCCCTGCGCATCGCGTATGGCGACGCGGTATTGATAGGCCCCCGGCCTCTTGACCGGAAACTTAAAATGATAGACGAAGCCATCGGCCAATATCTTCTTGTAGATTTCAGGCTTAACCGTAAGTGTATATGTTTTGCCGATCTGATCGACTAGCTGGCCGTTGTCGCCGAAACTGGTTGCCAGCACATCAAATACGGCTTTCTTAGCGCCATCTGGTTCGTCGGTAAATTTAAGATCGCGGGCTTCGATATGCAGGAGCGAGCGGACATATGTGCTGTTCTGCCCTGTACTGCCAAAAAGCGCATTGAGCTTCACGGTTATTCCGCTTACCGCAAAGGGTGAAACCAGGGCCGTCTCAAGCTGCTCCAATGGCGTCATCNNATGGTATTTTAGCGGCTGTCTTCTGCCGGTCGGCGACGCTGAAAAATCCGCTGCGGTAGCGCACGTTCGCTCCCGCTCGAGTTACCTTGACGTCAAGCTTGTTAAATTTGCGTTTTACCTCGTCAAAGGTATCCGAATCCGGTTCGTAGGCAACGAGATAATAACTCTGATCCTCAAGCACGCGGCGGACGCCTCCACTCAGATCGTTGTTGTTGAGCACGGCAAATCCCCCGGTTTCCCTGGCAAGATAGCTGAGCGCGGATTGAGTTTCGAACAGTTGATCGCGCCGTTCGGAGACGGCCGCATTCATGCTTTCCGCCGTCATCCCGCTGGTGTTGTCCACGGCTGTTAGTCCCAATGTTTGCAGTCCGCGCGGATCGACGCTGTAAAAGACCACCGACAAGCGGCTCGCCATATCGACAAGCTGGCGCATGAAATCCATTACACGGCCACTGCTTTCAACGCCCTGCCTGTCTCGCTCAAAAAGCCGAAAGCCATCGGAAAAGAGAATTACCGACTTTCGGCCCGGCAATTCGCCCATCCCCGTAACTACGTATTGGAGCGCTCCCAGCGTGCCGGTAACAAAAGTGCTGCTCCGAAAGTCGTTGAATGCGTTCATGCGGTCCTTTTCTTCTTGAATCTGCTCTTCCGTTACAGTATCGTCACCGGCAACTCTCAGCGTTTCAAGTGGGGCCGGCTCGATCGGCGCGAACGCGCTGATGCCGCCTGTACCCGACGGATTCCACTTAACCCTTTCTATCGCTGCGTATAGCATGCGTTTGTCCGACGTAAATTGCTGCAACGCTCCGATGCCCGCGCCGGTCCGAACTATCGCGACCAGATCGCCATCCTGCATCTGTTCATCAACAAACTTCTTTAAGGTTCGCCGTACGTGATAGACACTTTCGAATGAAAGCGTGAGGTCGTCCACAACAAGAGCCATCGCTCGCCTTACCTGTTCGGCTTTTACCGGAGTAGGCGGCAGCGGCGGACCTGCAACCTTATCTTTTTTTCCTTTTTCAACAACATCGCGTGCGTTCGATATAAAATTGAAATTGCTTATGTCCTGTTTTTGGCCATTTTCGTAGATCTTGATCTCGTCACGTCTGAGATCGGTGATGACCCGGCCCTTTCCGTCGGTAACGGTCACATCGATCTGGATCAACGTTGTGGTTATTTTGACGACATCTGCTTCAACGGGGCGAGGCGTCGGCGATGGAACAACAACCTGGGCCAATGAGCTCCCCGCAAATAGAAACGCGAACAGAAGAATCTGGAGCAACCTTTTCATTTAAAATGAGTCCCGACTGGCCAACCGTCTTGGTTATCATATTACGGTTCGATATACTTGGAAAGCTTTTCGCAAGGCAAAAACCGAATCCTTTTTCGCATCAAACACCTTGGAGTTCGTGTTCTAATGTTTCATAGATTCATTTCCTATTTCGCACAAGCTATTTTCCTGTCGGCGCTTTTATGCGTCGGCTGTTCCGCCCAGCAGTCCGAAGAGCAGGCGCTCGAGTCACTGCGGCAGTTGACGAAGGACGGCAAGTTGCCGCCGGAAAGCGTTGTCGCAACTGTTGAATCGCGCTTTACGGGAAAACGGACCGGAGCCTTGGCAAAATTGCTGCGAGGACGCATCCGATACGAAACGGGCGATTTTGCGGGTGCGGCGGCGATACTGAATTCGAACGACTTTCAGCAAAAAACAAACGTTGCCGATTATGCTTTGTGGCTGCGCGGAAAGTCGCTAAAGCAGGCCGGTAATCATACGGAAGCGATGGGCGTGTTTGCAAAGCTCCTGAACGATTTTCCAAACTCTCTTCACATTAGCGACGCAAAAATTCAGTGGGCTGATTCGGCAATCCAATCGGGACAAGCGGCAGCCGTGCCGAATTTTTTGCGTGATCTGATAGACAAAAACTCAGGCGCGGCACTGGTTGCGACAGCCAAATCGTTCGAATCTCAGGGCAATCAGGCTGAAGCCGTCCGATTCTACCGCCGGGCGTATTTCTATGCCGCCGGCTCTGATCCAGCCAAAGAGGCGGAAACGAAGCTGACATCGTTGGCACAGAATCTTGCTCCGTCGAATGCTGATGAGGCACAGGTAAAAGCAGACAAACTTTTTGCAGCAAAAAATTACCCGGCGGCGGACAAAGCTTACAACGATTTCTTCGCCAGCTTTTCGGCATCCGCAACGCCTGCGATAAATTTCAAGCGGCTTGTTACAGTGGCAAACCTAAAGAAGATGCCGGAAGCAAAGGCCGCCTTTAACGCGATACCTGCAACGGCCACCGAAAAAGAGGACGCATATTATCAACTCGCCATCGGATATGCAAGAGCCAAACTTTGGCCTGACGCACCGGCAACCGTCGACGAAATGCGGCAAAAGTTTCCCGCAAGCAAGCTGACGCCCAAGGCATTTGTTAATGCTGGTTACGCAGCCCGCGATGCGAAAAATAAGGGTGAGGAAACGTATTTTCTAACAACGGCTTTGACGGTGTTTCCGAATGCAATTGAGGTCGCCGGCGCTCAATTCGAACTTGCATGGCTTCAGCACGAAAGTAGCAATTTTCCCGAAAGCTCGCGGATGTTCATCGAACACTTGGCCCGCTATGCACAAAAGGACACCACGAATCGCGGCAAGGCGGGTTATTGGGCCGCGCGAGATTCAGAGCGTGCAGGCAAGACCGCAGACGCCTGTGCATTGTACGAAGGCGTCATCCAGCGCTACTCCGCAAACTGGTATGGACACATCGGACTTCAGCGGCTAACCGCATTGAAAGGCCAAGGGCAATGCCGATCTCAGAATACCATAGGGCCGTTGGTGCCTAAGGCGGTTGCGAGCCTGAAAACAGTTACCGTGGCAGCCGAAACATCGACTCCAAAGGAACTTGAACGGGCCGAAAAAAGCCAGCAGTTAAGCGTTATCGGGTTGTTTGATTGGGCGATCAGCGAGTTGGAAGAAGCAAAAAAGACCGCCAATAACAGCCCGAGGATCAATCTCGCTTTGGCAAAATATTACCGGTTCAAGGGCGACAACGTTAATGCCCTACTGGCATTGGCAAAAAGCTATCCCGATTATTCACAGATGTTTCCCGAGGAGATGGGACGCGACGAGTGGGAGATATTTTATCCGCTGACAAATTGGGACCAGATCTCAGCCTGGGCAAAAAACCGCAACCTTGACCAATATCAAGTGGCCGGTTTGATACGTCAGGAATCGGTCTTCAACCCCAGGGCAAAATCGCCGGCAAACGCCTATGGCCTGATGCAGCTTGTCATTCCCACCGCGAGGGCAGTCGCAAGAAAATACGGCTCGACCGCGACAATTTCTGTTGAATCCCTGTTTCTTCCCGCCCTTAATATTGAACTCGGCACCGCGTATATGCGTGACCAGCTTGATAAATTCGGCCGGATCGAATACGTTGCCGTTGCATATAACGCTGGTCCCGGACGTGTTCCGCAATGGCGTTCGACGCTGCCGATCGAGATCGATGAATTCGTCGAGGCAATTCCATTCAAGGAAACAAAAGGCTATGTCCAGGGCGTGATTCGCAACTCCGCACAGTATCGTCGGCTGTATGACGACAACGGAAATTTCAAGCCGAACGTCGGCACGCGGCCATTGCGCGGCGAGATCGACTCACGACCGCGCGAACAATTCACGGCTGAATTTCCGGATGTAACGGTGGATGACAACTCTGGTGAATAAGGGCTTCAATTTCTTGAGCGATCGTAGTATAGCCTGATGAAAGAACCGGTTGTCTCATCTTCAAAAGAAATAATGTGCGGAAGATTCTCCTCGATAATACATTGACCGTCGGCTCGCACGCGAAAAGAAGAGGTTTCCTTCCCACCTTCGTTTGACGTGAAAAAACGGAGCTAGAAGTAAAGTCACGGAAAACACAGTACAATGGAGCCCGGAATTGTACCCGTTATTTGACGGCAACCCGGTTCGTAATTACGATGTAATTATGAAAGCTCAGATCATTCAGATCGGTAATTCGCAGGGCATCCGCATTCCGAAGATGATGCTGGAAGAGACACGGCTGGCGGGTGAGGTCGAACTTGAAGTCCAACCGGAGGGACTGCTAATCCGCAGCGTTCAGAAACCGCGTGGGAATTGGGATGCGGCCTTTAAGGAACTTGCCGACAATGACGACGATCAAATGCTGGACACGAGTCCCGCGACCCGCTTTGAGGCGAAGGAGTGGCAATGGTAAAACGCTTTGAGGTTTATCTGGTAAATCTCGATCCTCAGCCGTCGAAGGATGCTAAAAACACCCGGCCTGGGGTCATAATTTCGCCGGACGAAGTAAATCAGAATCTTGAAAGCGTTATTATCGCACCGCTTGCCTCTACCAACGCCCAGTACCCAACACGCGTAGCCGTCGATTTCCTAAACAGCACCAGGTTTGCCATCCTGGATCAGATCCGAACGGTCGATAAGGCGCGCCTGGTAAAAAAGATCGGAGAGATAGATGCGGCGGCCCGAAAGAAAATGATCGACAGACTACACGAACTCTTTGCGGAATAGTTTGTGCCGGAGAGGAGAAACGGAGGGTGCAAAGCAAAGGCCCCAAACCGCTGTCCAACAAAAAAGCACAAACCCGTGCTTTTCGCCTTGAGATCGAACGCCGCAATTTACCTGATAGGACTTACTACGTCGTCACTATTCCGACTTACGATCACGGAAACCACTGCCGTTCCTACAATTACTCCGTAAACCGTCAAAGGTATCCAAAGGCCGCCGCCGACCGGTGGAGTCGTCTGTGCCTTTCCGACCGGTTCTCCGTCACTGAAAAAGAGCGACCCGCTTTCGGCTGTTGCCCGGGTTAAGCCGGATTCAAGATCTATAACGAAGTTTCCCTGCAAGTCCTTGTTGTTGGACAGCGCGTTGTCAGGTGTTTCGATGTTCACGGAAACGCCCTTGGCATTAAAGACCTTGATCTTTCCGCTGTACAGTTTTCCCGAAATACTGTTCTCCGAAAAATTAAGGCTCAATTTTGAATTCGGCGATAAGCCGATTCGAGCGACTCCTCCGATATTGATACCCGCGGATGTCGCGTCCGCCGTCTCGATCAAGCTGGACGAGGAAAATGTCCGCCCGCTAACGGCCCGTTCCCCGTCGACTTTTACAAAGGCCGGTTCGCCATTTTCACCGTCACCGGTGACAACTATTTCGCCCAGCAAAGTCCTTCGTTCCAGTGCCGCCAAAACGAACGACGACGAGCTTACCAAGATAGCAAGCGTGAGGCATGCGGATGTTAAGAATCTCAGACCGTTAAATTGTTTCATGAAAGTCCCCTTGCGATTGGCGTTGAGTTTAAAGTAATTCCCCTTATAGGTAAAAGTCAAAGTTTTTTTCGCCGCCGCAAACATTTGCGTAACACGGATTTTCGCTAAACGCTGTAATTAAATGGTTTACTATGTAGAAAAAAGTCGAGAGGTTCCCGCTCGTCACGCTTTGGCTTTATTCCAAAGAGCATCCATTTCAGCCAAATCCGCATCTTCCGGCGTTTTGCCGGTTGCCTTCAACTCTTTTTCGATAAAGACAAAGCGCTTGCGGAACTTGCGATTGGTCTTTTTGAGCGCGGTTTCCGGTTCGACGCCAAGCTTTCGAGCGAGGTTTACGACCGCAAATAGCAGGTCGCCGATCTCTTCGCTAATGTTTTCATCATCTTTTTGCGTAACGGCATCTTTGACTTCGCCGATTTCTTCTTCTATCTTCGCGAAAACCTGATCGACATTTTCCCAATCGAAGCCAAACTTTGCGGCCTTTTTGGTCAATTTTAATCCCTCGAGCAGGGCGGGGAAATGGACCGGCACTTCGTCGAGCCGTGATTCGTTTATCTTTTCGATCGTTCCGGACGCTTTACGCTCATTGACTTTTAGTTCGTCCCAGTTGTCGAGCACGTCCTGAGCCTTTGCGAGTTTTGCGTCGCCGAACACGTGCGGATGGCGAAGGACAAGCTTTTTGGCAACGCCGGCGGCGACATCGTCGATGTTAAAATCGCCTCGTTCGGCGGCGATCGTCGAATGAAAGACGACTTGCAGAAGCAGATCGCCGAGTTCCTCGGTCAAGTGCGTCGTGTCGCCTGTTTCGCCGGCCGCGTGAATGGCGTCGAAAGTTTCGTACGCCTCTTCGAGCAGATATTGCGACAGCGATTGATAGGTCTGCTCGGCATCCCATGGGCAACCGCCGGGGGCACGCAGCCGGGCCATTACGGCGATGAGTTCGTCAAACGATTTGGACATAGAGGTTCTATTCGAAATTGCCTATTTCCACATCTAAATTACTGTAATGACAAAGACTTAGCCCGATATTTAGGCTCGTCACAAGTGTCCCAGCCCGGGACACTTGTGGGACACCTTGTTGGTCCGCTAAGTATACTGTTGTCAATAAGTTATATTGATCCTTGGGCGGCTGTCCCACACTCCCGCGTGTTTTGTCCATGATACATTCTACAGTCATCGCAACACCTATTGCTAGGTTAAATGAACGATTCGTTCGATGTCAAGAAAATCCTCCGACCGCAGGCACAAAAAACTAATCCGGAGTCTGACAAATCAAAGTGCTAGCATCAAACAGTAAGAACACCATCCAGCTTGCCCAATTTTGAATTCTTTTTCGGCAAAATGCTACTATCGATGCAGGAATTAAAAATTATGATCGGACATGACGAAGACCACGAAGAGGTTTCTTTTAGGGTAACGGACAGGCGAAAGTTCAATGCGGACGGCTCGGTCAAAGACGGAGTTGTGATCGAACCGAGCAAGACGGCAGAGGCCCCGGCAACGGAAGCCGTGGCGGAGATTCCGCCCGAACCGGAGCCGGACCAGGCGGCGGATGAAGCGGATTCGTATGCGGACGCCGCCGATGATATTCCGGGCGCGGAAGACCCGGCGAGTTTTGTAAATTTCCTCTCGACGCTCGCGACAAACGCGGCCGCAAGCCTCGGAGCGATGCCGCACCCGGCAACGGGAAAGCGGAGCGTCGATCTTGAGACCGGCAAATACTGGATCGACGTGATGGCGATGCTTACTGAAAAAACTAAGGGCAATCTGCATCCGAAGGAATCGCGTCTGCTCGAAGGCATTTTGGCCGATCTGCGAATGCAGTACGTGACGATGGTCCGGGCGACGGAGGAAAAACTTAAGGCTCAAGCGGCTCAGAAATTTTCCGGCGCCGACATCCTTGGGAAGAAATAAGTTGGCCACAGAGTTCACAGAGGACTCAGAGACTTTTGGTTCAACTCTGTACTCTGTGCGCTCGGCGGCTAGGTGCATGAAACTCACGTTTTTAGGAACAGGCACATCTACAGGGGTTCCATCGATCGCCTGTGATTGTGAGACATGCCTTTCCGACGATCCGCGGGACAAGCGATTGCGGGTTTCGATCCTCATCGAGCATCGCGATAAAAAGGTCCTTGTCGATACCTCGATCGACTTCCGCCAGCAGGCCTTGCGGGCCAACATTCGCCATCTGGACGCAGTTCTTATCACGCATTGCCACGTCGATCACGTCTTCGGTCTTGACGACATCAGGCCGCTGAATTTTCGCTACGGAGCGATGGGCGTTTATGCGAATGATGTCGCGTGGGTCGATCTTCGTCGCATTTTCAAGTACATATTTCAGCCGACGCACTTCGGGGGCGGGCTGCCCCAATTGATACCGCACACGGTCGTGCCCAATGCTCCGTTCTGCGTCGGCGAAGATCTCGAGATCACGCCGCTTGAGGTCATCCACGGCGAACTGCCTGTCATCGCCTACCGTTTTAACGATTTTGCCTACGCGACCGATCTGAAGGTCATTCCGCCAGACACAATGAACGGCCTCCGCGATCTGGACGTGCTTGTTCTCGACTGCGTCCGTATCAAGCCGCACTCGACGCATCTTTGTCTTGATGAAGCGTTGGCGATAATCGAGAAACTCAAACCCAAACGAGCGTTTCTGACGCACCTGAACCATGACATCCTGCACGAACGGGATTCGAAGCTGCTGCCGGATAATGTGGAGTTTGCGTGGGATGAGTTGGTTGTCGATTAGGATTTCACCACAGAGACGCTGAGACACAGAGTCAGAACCGCGAGCGGTAGCGACCGGGTACCTGTTTTATGAACGTAACTTTTCGACAGGCAAAGATTGACGACCTTTCCACAATCGTACACATGCTCGCGGATGATTTTCTTGGGCAGCAGCGGGAGCGTTTGGAAGACCCGTTGCCGGAGAGTTATGTCTGGGCGTTTCGCGAGATCGAGGGCGATCCGAATAACGAGTTGATCGTGGCTGTTTTAAGCTCCCCTCCTTACGAAGGAGGGGTGGCCGAAGGCTGGGGTGGTTCTCTGCAAGACAGTGAAGGCTCAAGTGAGGGCAACGTCGAAAACTTTGCCGCGTCAAGAGAACCACCCCGTCATCCCGCTGAAAAACGCGGGCTGCCACCCAACTCCCCTCCTGGTTTGAGGAGGGGTGGCCGAAGGCCGGGGTGGTCTGACAAGGAGGGGAGCTTGCATGACGACGATCCGGAAGAATGGGAAGAAGGCGATTTCGAGAAACCTGTCTGGCTTGAGGATGAGGATGACACGCGTTGGCAGCAGGAGAACCACCCCGTCGCTCCCACCACCCCGTCAGCCGAAGCGGCTGCCACCCCTCTTCCGGCAGGAAGGGAGCTTACGCCGCCACCCCTCCTTCGTAACGAGGAGAGCCGCGTATGTGTGTACGATCTTAAACGTGGCTTTGACGGCTACGGCCGCGAGATATATATCCAGGCCGAAGACGCACACACCGGCAAGCCAAAGGTCTGGTATAAATTTGATCGGCAGGGACGAAAGGTCCGCTCGGAACGCTCTCCGTCGGGTATCAGTGTACAGCACCTAAACGCCTCGCCGTTTCTGTAGGAGCAGGTTTGCGGCTTGGCGCTTGCCGAGCGGAACAGCTACGCTTTTCCGGTAATGTCAACTTTGTTTTTCGCGGCTCCGCCGCCCGGTTCGTCGGCAAAGGCGGCGGCATAGCCGCGGAGAGGAATTAGACGCAACGGGTGAAGCAAAGCTTCACCGCTCGGCGAGGCGGCTGAGCCGCGTGTTGACAATTTATCAACTGCTGTTAAGATGCGGGTAAGAGCTAAAGCAGGTTAGAATGAAATGCAATTGCGGCGGAAAGCTGACGGAAAAGCGAGTGCGGCTTTATCACTATGAGGAATCGGGTCTGCCGAGCGTGTTTCTGGCGGACATCAAGGTGGCGGTCTGCCGGAGCTGCGGGGAGCGTACCCGATCATTCCTTCCATTCTTCGGCTTCACGCGCAGATCGCCGAGGCGGTGGCGTTGAAGCCGTCGATGTTGACCGGGGCCGAGATGAAGTTCCTGCGAAAACAGCTCGGCATGGCCGCCGCATCCTACTTTGGGGTTTTATTACGGCGAAGTGTCGTGGCCGATTGCGTGGTTATACGTACCTAACAACGATATCAATCCGGTTACCAATGGACAAACACAATTCTCGACCGCAATCCACTATAGTGAAACCAATAATGTTGGTACAGCATTAATTCAAAAAGCGGGTGCAGGTCCATTCTCAAAACCAGTCGGCGACCCGGACGAGAATTGTCAGTAAAGAGGAACATTCCGATGCTGCATTTTGATGGAGAGAGGTAGATATGAAATTCCATTCGAGCGTACTTTTTGGTGTCTTAGTTGTTGGAATAGCTTTTTCAACATGGCTAGTTAGCCAATCCGTAGTTCCGTCCGGAANNGGAAAAGTTGGGGATCGAGAGGCGTCAAGGAATTGAGCCGACGGAATTTGAAAAAGATTTGAAGCGCATTACTATCCTGACAGAATCGAGAAATATGCACGAACTATTGCTATTTGCCGAAGAACTCAAAGAAAAATGGGCAAATGACAGGACTTCCTATTCTCGGTTACTGGCGGAGATTAGTAATTCCTTTTCGAGCTATGATTTTCGAGACAAGCGGNNTAAAAAAGTTCTTCAGAAACCGGACGATATTTCAATTCAGCTGGAATATGAGATGGTGGTGAAACTTCAAAGCACATCCGCGTATTTTGCCGGATTTGAGCCCCAGGAAAAATGGGGGCAAGATCGGGCCAAACGAATAGGACAAATTTTGCATTTGTGGAAAAGGATCGAAAAAAATATTGACCGTACCTTCGATATTACAGATCCCAGAAACCGTCCCTTAGGAAATGTTCCGGTTCCTGGCCCGTTTTATCCTCCTGGAATTTACCCGGAGGATATCAGGGAGCCTGAGATCAGGGCCAAGTACACAGCGGCGATAGCAGTTAATCGGAAAAAGGCAGACAAGTTTAATTTACAGGTTCAACTACAGAAATTGGATAAGGTTCTCCCCGAATTTGTTGAGCGAATATTCGTCGAGTTTTACAGCCTGGAGCCTAAAAAGCTGGATGAGTTAGAGGCGAATATGCGTTTATTTGGTTTAGGTCCCGAAACCCGACAAAGAGTTTTAGATACGGTAAAACCGCTTTTCGAGACTCAAAAATAGTATTAAACTCTAATCTTAATTTTAACCTCAATTGATGGCGCAGATTGATGGGCATGTACAACGGTCGACGATGCAACGGATCAATAAGTTTATTTTGTTATGCTAGCGTCCTCATCTTCCTCAAGCAATTTATCGAAAAACGCATCGTCGCGCTTTTTGGTTAGGAGGGCTTCGGCCAGTTCGTAGAGGGGGCGGGGCATTTGGGCGGCTTCGGTGGGTTCTTCGGTGTCGCCGGTTTGGGGCGGGTAGTTTTCGTAGAACTCGATCTCAGCGGCGCAAAACTCACAGATTGCGAGGTGCTTTCTTATCGACGCACCGTCGCTTACGGACATGTCGCCGGTTTGAAAAGCAAGCAGCTCGTCTGATGCCGGACAATCTTCGTTTTTACAAAACTTAGTCATTTTATGAACAATACTTAACTTAAAGTATCTCGAGCCCGCGATCAAAACTCGCACGCCCGACCTTAGCAAAGCACTTGCCTCTATATAAAAAGTAAATCTACAATAAGGCAATCCTTCCAAAACCGCGATACATATTCAGCAAAATTTGCCACGCTGATAAGTGTATTAAACCACTAAACGACCTTAGAATTCACAAAATACCGCTATTTTTCCAGTTGACCGGTTGTACCGTAATTGAAACCGCATACCTTGTCTTCAATTCGTTTAACATTCGTTTTTGCCGGTAAAGTCGCCCAGCGAATCAATTTCATACAAACCTGCCAAATGCTCATGTCCAAATCGGATGCCTGCCCTACCTCGATAACCGGCTTGTTACCACTATTTATCTGCTATTGTACAACAAAATTATCGAATGCAAAAACTTGTTGCTCAATTCTGGGATAATTGCTAATATCTAAATGTAGGCAGTGAGCGGCACAAAAACTCACAGCCGACCAGCCCAGGTAACCGCGAGCTCGGCGGAACGTTTTAGAAAGTTTTTCTACCACCCACAATTTTGCCTTTCCCAGGTAAACAAAGCGTTTACTGGTTCCCGCATCAAGCAGGATCAGATCGTTGGATATTCTTTCGGCGGACTTAGCATCCGCGACGTCCGGGTGGCGGCAGCAAGAGATAAATATCGGAAAGCTAAGGGTCAAATATGAAGCCACTTAAACAGCAGGAAACCCTGCCAAAACCGGTTCAGACAAGGCAGCATAAGGTCGGCAAATGGAACGAGAGCCTCATCTCGTCCGATGTCAACCAGATCTGGATCGAGTTGCACAGGATCGTGTCCTCACACCCACTTGTGCGGGCATCGAAACGTGCCGGGTTTCTAGTTGAAGAAGGGAAGTATAACGCTTACACGGATTTAACGCAGGAGCTTTTCGTCGCCCTGCTGAGCAAAGAGCGTTTTCAGCATTACATCGACACCGAAATGACGGACGCCGAGGTCGAGGCCGAGATCAGCCAGATCGAGCTGACCAACATGCTGACGGCCGAGCTTCGAAAGCGTTATCCCGAATCTTATCGCCTCGCTCGCAGAATTTCCACTCTCATTCAATCGAGCCCGACGTTCAAGCGTTTTGACAATGTAAATAACCCGGAAGCTCATCGCCGCCTGGCAGACCGTTTATATGGCCTGTCAGAATGGAAGATCGTCAAAATGCGCCGCGACGTGCAGGAAATGCACGAACGCGTAAAGGTCGTGTCGTTTTCCAGCCGCGACACGCGTATGGTCGGCTGCACCGGCGACGCTCAGATCGTCATCAGCAACGTCGAGCTTGAAAAGCTTATTATCCGCGTATTCAAGGCGATCGACTCACCGGTCGATGTCCGCTCGTTACGTTCATTTGTCATGTCGCGTCTGCCGATCATGGACATCCACCTTGTCCCCGTCGGCGGTTCGGGCGACAGCGACGACGAAGACAAGATGCATTTCGAGATCCCGGACACCCGCGAAACGCCCGAAGAAGACCTGCTTCGCCACGAAGCCGAAACTGGTGCCGCCGGTTTTGTCGATAATTTCCTTTTGAATCTGAACAAATCGGTCCGCGGCAAAGTAAAACAGTACGACCGGATGATAAATGTTTTGTGGTATTGTTACCTCATCTCGGACAGCGGCACGCAGCTTGAAGTAGCGGAAATGCTTGGTGTGTCCGACTCGCTCGTTTCCGATTACCGAAAACGCATCGAAGCACATCTCCAGCAACTCTCATTCGACGGCGTCAACGAAGCCCGCCAATTCGAAAAAGCCCTTAAACGCAAGGTCCGCGGGATGCTGACGGAAGAAAAGGAACAAATACCAGTGTGACGGGCAGAAACGCGAGTGTTAACGAGCGTGCCTGGTTGAAGACCGCAATATGCACGCTCCCTCACGGTCGCGTTTCCGCCCGATATTGTCAATCCCCGTTGTGCATCTTGCTCATCAATTCCGCAAACCGTGGATCGTCGCGCAATGGATTGAGGCTCTTGTCACGTTCGAAGTGCGGCCAGTTCTGGTTGCCGAGCTTTACCGCGCGGTTTAGCCATTTAAAGGCGAGGTCCCTTTCGCCGAGAATTGAGTAGGTCGAACCGACCCAGTAAGCCATGTCATGATCGGCCCGCGAAAGTGCCAGCGCCTCTTCGGAAAGCTGTTTTATGGCCTCTTCGCGGCGCCCGGCACCGGCAAGATATATGGCGTAAAGCGGCCTGATGCCGTCCATTTCCGGGTGCTCGTCAAGCACCTTTGACATCAATTCGATCGCATCCTGAACATCGCCACGGTAATAATAAACGCCGGACCGGAAGATCTTCAGCATGGGGTGATCGGGCTCGGCCTTTTCGCCGCGTTCGATCTCGCGGATCGCACTTACATAATCGGCTTTGTAGATAAAGATACGCGCGCTGTTGTAGGCCGAAACCGCCCGGGCCGCCGGATCGAGCCTCGACAGCTTTTCGAACGCTTTGAGCGATTCATCATACTGGCCGTCAAGGCGATGAATCACGCCCTTGACAAAGTAGAGAGCGGCTTCATTAGGAAACTGTTTCCGCAAAACCTCTATCTCCGTGCGGGCCTTTTTCTTCTCACCGCGGGCCATATAGATCATCGCCATTAGCACGCGGGCTTCAACGACATTCGGATCGTAAAAGAACGCTTTTGTAAACGCAGTTTCGGCGTGCGTGTAATCTTCGGCCTCGCCCATTCCCTTGAAAAACCGGTTACAATAGCAAGCCCCGAGCCCGCTGTAAGCCAACGCGAAATGCGAATCGAGCTCAATCGCGTTCTTAAAATTCTGGATCGCCGCGTCGCAGTCTTCGACCGAAAGCGTCCGGAAGATAAACCGCCCAAAGTTATCGCGGCCTCGCAGGTATTCTTCCCAGGCTTCGGCGTTGTCGGTTGCACGCCGCTGCAATTTCTCCTGCTCGCTGTCCGAAAGCTCAAGCCGCAGGCCTTCAAGAATGCGCTGGGCGATGCTATCCTGAATGGCAAGTATGTCGGAGCCCTCGGCGTCGATTCGGTCGCTCCACAAAATGTCGCCCGACAGCACGTCAAGAAGCTGTGCCGTCACCCGCAGCTTCTCGCCGCCGCGCAAAAATCCGGCTGACAACACGGCGTGAACGCGCAGTTCGCGTCCCGTTTCACGCGGGTCCATGTCCTTGCCATGATATTTTGCGATCACCGAACTCGGCCGCACTATTATCGATCTTATCTGCGCAAGTTCTGTGATGACCGCGTCGGCCAATGCAAATTCATAAAAACTGGCGCTGTCGTCGTGGCCGAGATTCTTGAACGGCAGAATTGCGACGCTCTTTTTCTCCTGTCCCGTTGCGGTCAAGTTCATGTCAGGCATGTACGAAGGCGGATTCGAAACCGATGGCGACTTGCCCGACGTCATCTCCGGCACCGATTTTCCGGTAAACCAATTCAGCGCCCGCTTGAACACGCCGCTGTCCACATGGCTCGGCACAAACGTGTCGCCGGGCATCACCTGCGCTCCCGCAACCTCCTGCAGCACCGCCCGGAGATCGTCGCGCATTTTCGATATTTGCTGGTAGCGGTCCTTCGGGTCTTTAGCCAACGCTTTGTCAACTATCTGCTNNGCAACGGTTCCTGGCGTTGCTGTTCGAGCGGTTTCGGAGTGCCGTACAACACCTGGTGCCGGACGTCGATCACGGTTTTGCCCTGAAACGCCCAGATTCCCGTCAGCATTTCATAAAGCAGAACACCGGTGGAGAAAATATCCGACCGAGCGTCGGCCCGTTCACCTTTTGCCTGCTCGGGGGCGGCGTATGTCGCCGTACCATATGGAATTCCAAGTTCGGTTATCTGGGTTCTATCGACACCCTTATTCTCGTCCGCATGTTCATCTTCGAGCAGCTTAGCGAGACCGAAATCGAGTATTTTCGCCTGCCCGTTCGACGAGACCATTATGTTTCCGGCCTTGATGTCGCGATGGATTATGCTCTTCGAATGCGCGTAAGCGAGAGCATCGGTTACCTGAATGGCGATCGAAAGCGCGCTTTTCAGTTCAAGTGGCCGTCCTGAAACAAGTTGGCGCACGTTTTTTCCTTCGACCCACTGCATCGCGATGTAAAAAACACCGTTCGCTTCGTGAAAATCGTAAATTGTGCAGATGTTNNGAACAGAGCTGGGCTTCGCGTTCGAAGCGCTTGAAGTTTGCCGTTTTTACGGTCAATTCCGGCGGCAGTATCTTTATGACAACCGTCCGGTTGAGTTTGGTGTCGAGTGCCTTATAAACCGTGCCTTGTCCGCCTGAGCCGATCTTTTCCTGAATTTTNNTGGTTGATCTGCGAACCAATCATACCGATTTTGGATTGGGATTTGGGATTGCGGATTCGCAAACGCAAACGACATCAACCCTGACTCAAAATTGCGATTATAGTCTATGCGCAAAAATCTGCAATCCCAAATCCGAAATCTCAAATTAAAATGGGCCGGCAAACTGCCGGTTAATCGGGTACGATCGTTCAGCCGCGTGGCGGGTCGCCCCAGCCCGAGCCGATATACACACCGTTTTCGACAATACACGGCACCACCAGATTGCCGCCCGAATACTCGAGCATCTCCTTCTGACGCTGCTTGTCATGTTGTGCATCATATTCGGTGAATTTAATGCCGTTCTCGTTGTAATAAGCCCTTGCCTGCGCACAGTATGGGCAATCGGGCTTGCCGTATATAACAAAAGACATATCACTAACTCCTTAACCTTTGATTTTACTGCCTGACGGAAGTAAGTACCAGCAGACGACTTCATTAAGCCTGTGGTGAAAAAGAAAAAGGCGGCTGTATTGACAGATCCGCCCTGTATTATTGCGGGTTATGATAGAAGTAACCTGTTCGGATATATTACTAAGCCGCGGTCGTGCCCTTTGCCTTAAAATAGCTTTGAGCGGCTAAAAGTATCTTGAGCGAGATCTTTTTCCAGATCACCGCAAGCGTTCCTTCGGACGGATTACTCACTCGCAGTTCGTAAAAATTTTCAACGTAATCGATGGCCGCTACGTGAAATCCGACGTCGCGGCTCAGGCGCTCGCTCAAATGCCATTTATGGTCCGTGATCCGTTTCCAAAGGTTGCGGGCCTCATCCTCCGAAATGTCATCGCCAGTATAGATTCTCAGTAGGGTTCGTTCCATACTCGGACCGCTTTTGGTTATTTTTTCAATTGCATAATCAAGTCTATAGGGAATCATTGTTAAACCTCCATGTTCACCTCTAAATAAATTCATCTTGTTTTTGGCGTTTCATTTAGACGCCAAATAAGTATAATCAGAGTTGAGGCATTACTTCCAACTCTAGTTTTTCATCCAGCTGATTAATATTGATAATGCCTATAACGTTTAATATGGAGCTTTGGCAGTTGAGAACATTCTGCGAGATCGCCGATACCCTTAATTTTACTAAGGCGTCGGAACGCCTTAATCTAACGCAGTCCGCCGTCAGCCATCAGATAAAGGCGCTCGAAGACGAGTTGGGCGTCAAGCTGTTTCTACGCGGCAAACGCGGCGTGAAATTGACTGATGCCGGCCGTTCCGCGGTCGAATCGTCCAGGAAAATATTGGACGAGGCCGAATCGATGCGGCAGCAGGTCGCAGGCCGCGAACAGGCCCTCGCGGGCAGCGTCCGCGTGGCCGCCGCGACACAGGCATTGGTCTATCTTTTCGCGCCGCTGTTTGAGGACTTCATGGATTCGCATGACAGCGTCGAGCTTGTCTTTCGTACAACCGCGAACACGGAACAGACGATCGGCGATGTGCTGGAAGGCTTGGTCGATGTTGGGTTTGCATCGATGGCAGTCTATTCGCCGACGCTCGAAACGATCGAGCTGTTCTCAGACGAGCTGATGCTCGTTGTGGGCAAAAAGCATGGGCTGGCCGCGAAAAAAGAGGTGTCGATAAGCGAGCTTGAAAAGGAACGCTGGGTGCTTTTCGAACGCGGTGCGTCGATTCGCCGGGCGACCGACGATTTCTTTAAGAAAGTTCAGGTCAAGCCGGAAAAGGCCCTCGAATCGAACGACACATATTTTGTTAAGCTAATGGTCGAACATGGCTTGGGCGTTTCTCTGATGCCGTCTTGGGCGGTCAGGGAAGAGGTGAAAACGGGCAAGTTGGCACAGGTGCGGGTCAAGGGTCATGAGCTAAAACGCTCGGTCGCGATGGTGTCGCTGAAAGGTTTGAAATCCGCCCCGATCCGGGCATTCATCGAATATATGTTGAATGGCAAGGCGCGTCTACAGGCCGCGGCTTCGGCGAAAAATTTATGAATTTAGACGATCTTCGGGACATTTTCGAACCGTACGAACGGCTTGTAAAAATCGAGCTATGCGGTGTTACCCGCGAAGTACCGGAAAACAACACAATCCTCCGCGGGCTGCAATACCTCGATCTTGAAGCCATCTCTTACGGCGAATTCTGCTGGAACGGCGAATGCCTCAATTGCCAGGTCTGGCTAAAAAACGGCGACAAGGAAAAAGCCGTCATGGCCTGCCGCACCGATGTTAAGGAAGGCATGGAGATCGTCCGCATGGCTGATGGGATCGAGCTTTTCGGAAGCCCACAGACCGCGTAACCCTTTTTCATCGACAGCGGATTGACTGCGATCATCAGATCGACGCCCTCTCTCCGCCCGAGCCAGCCCTTCTCGCTCATCCGCGCTTCGTACCAGGTCGGCAAACCCTGAATATTCGACGGGAAAATATTCTTCGGCGTAACCGGCACGCCCACCCGAAACACCGCCTTGGTAAACAGCGCATTAGCAGACGCCGAACCCGTACCGTTCACATTCGCAAAGCGAACTACAAAGTCGTTGATCTTCATCTTTGCTACCAACGATCCAAGCCGTACGAAGGATGACGGTGATCGTGTCGGACGACCAGAATTCTAATTGTCCTCTGGTCTATCTGCCTGAAAAGAAAATGATAAGGAAATCGCCGAAAATTTACCCTTCTGATCTCCGTCGGGTCCTCCAAATACACGCGGTAGGACAGTGGTGAACTCGCAGCACTGTCTGCAGAACCTTGAAATTCTTCATAGAAATCCAGAGCAATTTGGCTGCCGGCTGTCTCGGCGTAGTGTTGGAGCGCTTCGCGAAGGTCGTCGTGAACGGCGGAATTGAGTTGGATAATCATTATCGGACAAACGGGAACCGTTTCGATATCATCCCGTCCAACTGCTCCATCGTGATTATGGAATCAGGGTTTTCATCCATTTCACGGTCGCGCCGCCGAGCCTCAACCAATCCGCCATCCTCCGCATAAAGCGGCAACGAACGCAGTATCTTTCCCACCAGTTCGGCACGATCTTTTTCCGAGAGACTAAACACCAATTTCTCTGCTTCTGCTATTACTGACATTTCTTTCACCTTACCGAATTATATCACTTGCTGACTCCTAAAAACCCAGTCGCTATCGCTCCCGGTTCTGACTATCGTAAGATCTTCTCCATCTTTTTACCTTTTGCCAGCTCGTCAATTAGTTTGTCGAGGTACCGGATCTTTTGCATCAGGGGGTCTTCGATGTCTTCCACACGTATCCCGCAAACCACGCCTTTGATCAGAGAGGCGTTGGGATTGAATTTAGGAGCCTTGTCGAAGAACGTTCGAAAATCCGTCCGTTCCCGGATCTGCTTTTCCAAACCGGGTTTACTATATCCGGTCAGCCACCGAATAATTTCGTCGACATCTTCCTTCGTGCGGCCCTTCTTCTCGGCCTTCGTCACATAATGCGGATAAACGCCCGCAAAACACATCGCGAATACTCTATCGTATTTGTCGGAACCGGGAGCGGTAGCGACTGGGTTCCTCTCACTCATAGCCATAATCTTCTGTGTGTTACCACCAATCATACTTCAACAGGTCTTCACCCTGCCGATTCATTACATAATTCAAGACCGGAGTTCATCTGCATCATTTTCTGAACCGCCCGCTCGCGATATTGGCGGTCGGGAGCGTTTGGAGTTTCTGCTTTAGCAAGCCCTTTTCGCAAGTTCGGCCAACTAAAGTTGGAACTCTGAATCTAATACTTCGGAACCTTCGGATCGACCTCATTCGACCACGCGGTGATGCCGCCTTTTAGATTTTTCAATTCGCCCGTAAAGCCTGCCTGTTTCAGCATTTCGATAGCCTTAGCGCTGCGGCCGCCCATTTTACAATGGATAACCGTTTCGCGGGCAGGGTCGATCTCGCCAATTCGCCTGAGCACATCGCCGAGCGGGATCAGCTTTGCTCCATTTATCTTCGCGAACGCGTATTCGGCTGGCTGCCGCACGTCTATCAACTGGATATCATCGCCCGCGTCCAGCCGCGCTTTCAGATTGGTTGCTGAAATTTCCTCTATCATCAATTTTTGTCCTACTTTAGGGTTCCCAAGATCTCTAATGCTGTTATTTTATAGCATAAGTAACATAAACGAAACACTTTCAGGAGCGTAAGTAGTTTCCGGGCGTATATACCGATTTTGAAAGCTCGGTTTACAAAAATTTACACAGTTGAGCTTATTGTAAGTCAGTAAACTATTGTAAAATGGGCATCTTAACGAAACCGTATGTTGAATTTATTAAAGCCGCTCCGCAATCCGGCACCCAAATTTTTGTTTGGCCTAATGGCCGTAACGCTGTGCGCGTCTTGCAGCGGGGCACGCTCAGCGGGCGAACCGCGCGGAAACGGTAATGCGAATTCGGCCGCCGACACGACGGTAGCAATCACCGTGACGAAGGTCGAGACCCGCCAAGTACCGGCTTATATTCAGGCGACCGGAAGCCTGGTGGCTGACGAAACATCGGATATTGCTCCAAAGACGGCGGGCAAGATCAAAAATGTGATGGCGAATGTCGGCGAGTTTGTTGTTCAGGGCAGTATCATTGCCACGATCGACGACAAAGACGCTCGGCTCCAGCTCACGTCGGCACAGGCCGGTGTAAAGCAGGCGGTCGCCGCTGTCCGCCAGGCCGAGGCACGGCTTGGACTTTCGCCGAACGGCACCTTTAACTCTTCGACAATTCCCGAGGTCCGTGCGGCAAATGCGAATTATCAGCAACTCCAGGCCGAGCTTCGCCAGGCCGAAGCGAATGAAAAACGATATCGCGAACTAGTCGAAACGGGTGATGTTGCGTTGATAACCTACGAAACGTACCGGACGACCCGAGACACGGCCCGCGCCCGTGTAAATAGTGCAAAGGAACAGCTTGACGCGGCGATAAATACCGCCAAACAGAGCAATCAGGCGATCGCCAGTGCCCAGGCAGCGGTCGAATCGGCCCAAACAGAGGTCGGCACGGCACAACAGGCTCTGGCCGACACGGTCATACGTGCTCCTTTTTCCGGATTTATCAGCAATCGCCCGGTGGCGGTTGGCGAGTATGTATCGTCAGCATCGATAGTTGCGACACTGCTTCGCTCAAACCCGATAAAGATACAGATTCAGGTGGCCGAAGCCGACGTGCCGTATGTCTCGATCGGCCGCGGCGTAACGCTCCAGGTCGATGCTTATAAGGACCGCCGTTTTTCGGGAACAGTGACATCGGTAAATCCGTCGATCGATGCAGCATCGCGTGCGGCGATTGTCGAGGCCTCCATCGAAAACAGCGACAACGCTTTGCGTTCCGGAATGTTCGCAACCGCTCGTATCAATAAAGAAGGAGGTGGAACAGGGATCTTCGTCCCCAAAACAGCCATTTACAACGATCAAGCCACACAATCTTACCGAGCATTCGTAATTGTCGACGGAGTCGCGAAACTTCGCGTGCTTCAGCTCGGCGCCGAAGAAGGCAGCCATCAGCAAATACTATCGGGCCTCGAACCGGAGGAAACGGTCGCGACCAGCAATCTGGATCAGTTGTATGAAGGAGCGAAAGTCGCCGTCTGACAGCGAGTCCAAGGTCCAAGGTCTAAGGTCTAAGGTCCAAAGTCAGGCGTAAAAAGTGCGATTTGAGAAACAATATTCAGAATGGGAAAGATTGAAAAATTCGAAGATATTGAAGCCTGGAAAACAGCCAGGGAGATCACGAAACTGATTTACGAAGCCAGTTCGCAATCTAAATTTAGTAAAGATTTTGCTTTGGCTGGTCAGATTCGACGGGCTTCCATTTCGATTCTTTCGAATATTGCTGAAGGCTTTGAACGAAATGGCGATAAAGAATTCATTCAATATCTGACGATTGCCAAAGGTTCATGCGGTGAGGTCAGATCTCAACTATATGTAGCGTCGGACCAGAATTATATCGATGAAAATGAATTTGAAACGATTCAGGGTAAGTTAATTGAAACAAGCCGGATGCTATCCGGTTTAATAAAGTATTTGAAACAGTCTGAATTAAAGGGAAGTAAATTCAAATAGTTTTCGTGACTTTGGGCTTTAGACTTTGGACTTTCGACATACGTTATGCAATGGCTAGCAGAAATTTGTGTACATCGACCGGTTTTCGCGACCGTTATCGTCTTGTTTTTGACGGTCGTGGGCGGGTTCAGCTTTTTTACGCTTGGCGTCGATCGCTTTCCGAAAATCGATCTGCCGACGATTTCGGTGAGCACGAGTAATCCCGGAGCCGCTCCGGAAGAGATCGAGACCGAAATAACCGACGTCATCGAAGGAGCGCTCAACACGGTTCCGGGCGTAGAGGAGATGCGGTCCAGCTCATCGCGCGGGCGCTCGAACGTAACGCTTACCTTCAACCTTGAAAAAGATCCGGACGTAGCCTTTCAGGAAATACAACAGAAGCTGAGCAACGTGCTCGGCAGGCTTCCTGAAACCGCTGACCCGCCGTCCGCTCAAAAGTCAGACCCCGATTCGCAGCCGATCCTGATGTACACCATCAGCGCTCCGCGCGACATAATGGAGCTGACCGAACTGATTGAAAATCTAATACAGGAGCGCATCGAATCGACCGACGGCGTGGGCGAGGTCTTTATGTGGGGCTCGCGGACGCCGCAGGTGCTTATCAGCGTCAACCCTGACCGCCTCCGTGCGTACAACATTGCCGTTACCGAAGTTTCGGGCGCCATCAGATCTCAGAATCAGGAGATGCCCGGCGGTAATCTGATAGAAGGAAAGCGAACACTCGGCGTGCGGACGATGAGCAAGCTCACCGATGTCGACCAGTTCAACGACATCGTCATAGCGACGCGCAACGGCTTTCCGATAAAGATAAAGGACGTCGGGCGCGTCGAGAAAACAGGCGGCGAACCAAGCTCCGCCGCTTCGCTTGACGGCGTGCAGTCGGTGTCGGTCGGCGTTCGCAAACAGGCCGGTGCGAACACGATCGCGGTCATCAACAACGTCAAGGCGAGAATGGCGACGNNGTCCCGAACCTTCCCGCCGATATGAAGGTTGCCGTCATTCGCGATCAAGCCGAGTTTATCGAGAATTCGCTTAACGCCATCGAAGAGCATCTTCTTCTCGGCGGCCTGTTTGCGGCCATAGTCGTTTTCTTTTTCCTCTGGAATTTCCGTTCGACAATCATTGCCGCGCTCGCGATCCCGGTTTCGATCATCGCGGCTTTTGCCGCCATTGCCGCCCTCGGCTATTCGCTAAACCAGATGACTATGCTCGCCCTGACGCTAATGGTCGGCATTGTTATCGATGACGCAATTGTCGTTCTCGAAAACATCTACCGCTTCGTCGAAGAAAAGGGAATGGACCCATTTCGGGCGGCGATCGAAGGTACGCGGGAGATCGGCCTTGCGGTTTTGGCAACAACGCTTTCGCTGCT
>DLHV01000141.1 GCA_002483395.1 Chloracidobacterium sp. UBA7659
CGCCGCCGCCGCGATTTCCGCCACGGCCACCGCCGCCGCCATAACCACCACGTCCGCCACCACCGCCATAGCCGCCGCCACCGGCGCGGTTTTCACGCGGTTTCGCTTCGTTTACCTTTAACTCGCGGCCATCCACTTCCTTGCCGTTGAGCTCTTCAATAGCTCGCTCGCCTTCTTCCTTCGATGACATTTCGACAAATCCGAAACCGCGCGAGCGGCCGGTGTCACGGTCTTCGACGACCGACGCTGACTCAACCGTACCGACCGATGCAAACAGTTCCTGCAGATCGCTGTTTGACGTGGCGAAAGACAGATTTCCTACATAGAGCTTCATTGACATATTGTATTTTCCTTTGTCCCCGCGTCATGCCCGGGTATTGATGAGAAGTGTCGAATGCGATTGTGCTTCGGAGAAACGGTCGGCCCACGAAGATCAGCGTTCGGATGCCCAATTCAGAGCTACTTCTATAACCTATTAATTCCCTGCCTCTCGAACCTCTAAACGCCGTCGATAAAACCTAGATCAGTCGGGGCGCACCACCGTTGATGCACAAGAGAAGGATTGCTAAACCCAATGATGCACGGATTTTGGGCGAGTTGCAAATTGAATACTTAATTATCGGCACGAATGGTGTTAATCGCATTGTACACACAAAGCGCTGCTTTTCGCGAGATGTCCCGCCAACGGAAACCCAAGAAGTGGCGCGGGTGTTTTTTCACGTGNNCCTACCGGTCGTGTTTCTGCCTGGGAAGACGCACAAAAAAAGGCCTCCGGCAATTGCCGAAGGCCTTCGTTCAGATATTACAAATATCCGAAATTAGTAGCGATTGCGTCCACCGCCGCCGCCGTATCCACCACCACCGCCGTATCCGCCACGGCCGCCGCCAGCGCCGCCGCGGCTTTCCTGCGGTTTAGCTTCATTGACTTTCAGCTCACGGCCGTCAAGCTCTTTGCCGTTAAGGGCTGCGATCGCGTTTTCGCCTTCTTCCTTCGAAGACATTTCGACGAAGCCGAATCCGCGTGAGCGTCCGGTTTCACGATCTTCGATGATGTTTGTCGATTCAACGGTTCCGATCTCGCCGAATACCTGTTCTAAATCTGATGTTGACGTGTTGAAGGAAAGATTTCCTACGTAAAGTTTCATTGACATAATAAATTGTACCTTTTCCCTAATGAGGGAATTTCAAAAGAAGCGTCGAATCGGATTTTCTTTACAAGAAAGGATTCGGTTCGGGTGCTCAAAAAAACGAGCGGCTTCTGCAACCAATAACCAGCCTGCTCTCTAACTACCCAAAAAACCGTCTTTGACGAGCGCATCACTGTTGATGCGAGAGAAGGATTAACGTAATCAATGATGCACGGTTTGTTATTGAATTGCAAGCCCGATCTTAACTGAGCATATCGTTTTTACACACCGCGGCATCGTACCGGCTGGATCCTTCTTTGGAAAATTAGCGAAAACAACAGCAAGATCCGATAAATTGGCACACACATTTGTGAGTTTCGCCGCCGATGTAAATTCTTGTTGAATTCCGTGTTAATTCACAGTAGAATCGCGTGGTAATATTTTTCAGTCAAATTGTACGAACATTTTTGTTTTGAATCGCTTACGGGCAATTGAACAAGATGTCGTGCCTTCCGGACACGTGGCTGTTGAATCACATCGCACTCTGCGTTGCAAAACGAAAACACGAGTCTGGTTCGCAAAGATGTAATGAAAACACTCTATTCACATAATTTGAAATTTGTTCGATTGTAACAATTTTAACGCTTGTAATTGGCTGACCAACTATGAGCAATGGAGGACAAGATGAACCGATCTTTTGCTTTGTTGATACTAATCGTCGCTTTCTGTCTCGGTACGCTCGCCCAGGCGGGCGGCTCGACATCTGAGATCAAGGGGCGGATCGCCGACCCGAACGGGGCTGTTGTAACGGGTGCGACCGTTACGGTGACTGACACATCAAAAGGCATCAGCCGTACCGCGACAACGGATGCCCATGGCGAATACCGTTTTTTATCGCTTCCGCCGGGAACGTATAATCTTCGCGTCGAGGCAAGCGGCTTCTCATCGCAGTTGAAAAATAATGTCCAAGTTACGGTCGGGCAGACGGCCGACCAGGATTTCTCGCTCAAGGTCGGTGATGCCTCGGCAACTGTAGAAGTAACGGGCGATCTGCCCGTGATCGAAACCGACCGCTCACAGCAATCGACGACCGTGAACGAACGTTACATTCGAGATCTTCCGATCGATCGCCGCGATTATCTTACGTTTACGTTGCTGGCCCCCGGTGTGGTTGATTCGAATGCGCTCGCGGACAACTCTGATTTCCGTGTTGCACAAACACCGCAGAGCGGTATCTCGTTTTACGGCAACAACGGCCGCGGTAACAACATCACTGTTGACGGTGCCGAGGCGAACGATCAGGGCGGCGGCGTCCGCTCTAACCTGAGCCAGGAAGCCGTGCAGGAATTTCAGATCAACCGCAGCAACTACAACGCCGAACTCGGCGGAGCAAGCGGCGGCGTCATCAACATTGTTTCAAAGACGGGAACCAACAGATTCAGCGGCAGTGCCTTTGCATATTTTCGTCACCAGTCGCTTGATGCAGGCGACCCATTTGCGATTGTTCTCAACGGCAACACTTTGAGTCGAATCAAACCCAATGCGAACCGCCAGCAGTATGGGTTTACGCTCGGTGGCCCGATCGTCAAAGACAAGGTGTTCTTCTTCGGCGGTTATGAAGGTCTCAGGCGGCGCGAGGCTTCGGCGGTGCCGCTACTTACAGATCTGAATATTTTTCAGCCGACCGCTGCTCAGAACGCGATATTCACATCGCTTAACGCTCAAGGCGCAACGATCGTGAACTGCGGCACGGCTGCGGCTCCCAACAACGTCCCCGCGAATGCGTGCGCGGCGGCGTTGCGGACCGCACTCACCGTGAAGCAGCCGGTACAGGACCTTTTCCGACAGAACAGCGGCGTGTTTCCGTTCAATACCGATTCGCACTCGGCGTCATTCCGTGGCGACTACGTTCCGAGCGCCGCGAACAGTTTCTTTCTCCGCTACAGCTACAATGACCGTGAGGAAAGCAACCAGGCCACACGTGCGTTGCTTGCGTTCTCGCGTTCGAATAACGTCGCTGTTCTGGACCACAATTTGACGGGCGGCTGGACCCATATTTTTAGTTCCGCCATGACTAACGAACTCCGGCTGCAGCTCAATTATAACGAACTTTTTGTCACCTCTAACGATCCGAACGGTCCCGAACTCAACGTTGCCGGTTTCGGTTTCTTCAATCGCGACATCTTTTTGCCGAGCTTCAACTTCGATCGCAGATATGAGGCGGTCGACAATTTCTCGGTTGTCAGCGGCGACCATCGATTCAAGTTTGGCGGCAGCTTCTTGGTGCGAGACGGTTTCTTTGATTCGAAGACTTTCTTCGGAGGCCGCTTTGGTTTTGGCACGCTGCCTGGGGCACTCGTTAGCAATCAACTTGCTACAACGTCGATCAATGCGATACAGTCGCTCGATCTCGGACTGCCGCAATCGTATCAGCAAGGTTTTGGAGACGGCATCGTAGGTGGCAAGCTGCCCTACTATTCGGTTTACGGCCAGGATACGTGGAAAGCATCGTCAAATCTGACACTAAACTACGGCTTGCGGTACGAGATCGATACGCGACGAAAGCCGCTTCGGACATCGTTTGGAAGCGTCGGCCCGCGTGTAGGTTTTGCGTGGGACCCATTCAGAGAAGGCAAGACGATAATTCGCGGCGGCTACGGAATGTTCTACGCGCAGATACCGTTCGTGATCGATTACGTAGTTCAATCTTTGAACGAGATCGATGGTTTCCGGCAGATCCCACAGATTTTGACGACAATAAACACTGCAGGGGCCCAGAGTGCGGTCAATATTTTCCGTACATTGCGTGCACAAGGGGTGATCGGTATCCCGAATACGACACAGACTATTACGCCGGCCAATCTTACTCAGTTTGGGATAAATATTTCGCAGACCGGGCCGCGAAATCCGCTGACCGTTCTTTTCCGCGCCGACCCGACCTATCGCAACCCGCGTGCTCAGCAGGGAAGCATCGGCATCGAACATGAATTCGCACCGGGTTTCAGCGTTTCCGCGGGATACGTATGGGCCTTGACCCAGTTTATTACCCGGGCACGCGATATCAATCTGAGGAATCGGCCGATCGGGCCGCGCGGCATTCGGGAATGGGGCGCTTTTGCACCGGACTGTGCCGGAGCCGGGATCGTTAACTGTTTTGTCAACCCGACCTTGTTTCAGGAGATCATTTATGAATCGGCAGCCTCGGCCAATTACAACGGCCTTATCNNGATCGTCGAATTCCAGAAGCAGTTTGGCGGTAATTTTGCTATCGCGGGTAATTACACGCTGAGCGAAGCCTACGATCAGGTTACCGACTACAACAGCGATTTTCGTGCCTTTGACCAGACCTTCGACGATCCGGAATATTCACTTTCGGCGTTCGACCAGCGGCACAAGTTCGTCATCTATTCGGTGATCACAAGTCCGTGGCGCAGCCCGTTCCTTCGCGACTTTACGCTGACGCCGATAATCCGCGCCAATAGCGGACGCCCGTTCAACCTGCTCTCGGGCACCGATGTAAACGGTGACCGGAGCACGAATGGCGATCGCCCGCTGCTTCGTCTAAATGGTCTGGATCAGGGTGCGATCGGCCGTAACGTAGGCAAAGGCCCGAGCTTTGCGACCTTCGACATGCGACTGACAAGAAAGATCGGCTTTAGCGAAACGATGAGTTTAGATCTGACGGTCGAGGCCTTCAACCTGCTCAACCGGCTCAATTTTTCGTCGGTCAATAACACGGTCGGAGCGTTCTTCCCGACCACGGTTGACGTTCGCGGAAATCCAAACGTTGGCCCGAGCTCGCCGCTTGGATTCACCTCGGCCTTCGACCCCCGGCGAATTCAACTAGGGGCGAAGTTTAGATTCTAATACTTGGTTTTAGAATCAGCAGAGCGGGTGCATGCAACCCTTCCTAACCTGTCATCTGGATTGCGGAGCCGAGTCACCGTTACCAAATTCGCAGGTCAGGAAGGGCGGCTTGCCCCCGCTTCTTCAATCCTTGATAGATCAAATCAGGTCTTTAATTGCATCGATTTTTTCTAGGGCGGCTTTTTCACCAAGATCGATCAGCTCATCCCTTTTTGCGATCTCATCCGGCCTGATATGTGCGATCTGCGGTTCGATGACGATACTGGCCCTGTAATGCTGATTTTTCGAAGCCGTGCGGATCATCAGCATCGCCGCCTGGAAAAACGTTCCGATCAGCGTAGTCGGCTTTCCCCAAAACGTCGAACCGCACGAGGTCAGGTCCACGGCGATGACAATTTCCGCACCCAATTTACGAACGGCTTTTGTCGGCATTGGCGATATCGCCCCGCCGTCGATCAGGCTCCGGCCCTGCTCATCTTCCAACGGAACAAAAACACCGGGGATCGCACAGCTCGCACGGATCGCAAAGGCAAGATCGCCGGAATCTCTGAATACTACTTCGTCGCCCGTCTCAAGGTCGCACGCGACCGCCGCGAAAGGAATTTTTAGGTCTTCAAAGCGGTTGATCGGGAAGTTTTGCTCGATAAACGTTCCCAACGCCGCGTTCGATAACAGCCCTCGCGGTGAATAAGAAAAGCCAGCTACGCCGAACCAGGTTATTTTTTTACCGATCTCGATGATCTCGCCTGCCGACATTCCCGCAGCCAACGCACCGCCAACAAATGAACCGGCCGACGTCCCTGCGACAAGATCGATCGGTATAGAATGTTCGGCCAGAGACTTCAGCACGCCGATATGTGCAAACCCGCGTGCTCCGCCGCCTGAGAGTGCAAGACCGATCTTTTTTCTGATCATAATTATCGTAAGAGTTACGCCTTTAGGCGTGAATTGCCGTTCAGCCTCACGCCTAAAGGCGTAACTCTTACAAAAGGCGTAACTCTCACAAAGAATATGCAGTTAACACCAGACCTATCCACAATATCGGTCTTGCTTATCGGCTTTGTGCTCGGCCTCCAGCACGCGATCGAGGCCGACCATCTCGCCGCCGTTTCGACAATCGTAAGCGAGAAAAAGAGCCTGTTGACAGCATCGATCGTTGGCGGATTTTGGGGCCTCGGCCATACGGTATCGCTCTTCGTTGTCGGTGCCATCGTCATCTTTCTAAAAGTGCAGATCTCCGAATCGGTCGAAACACGGCTTGAGGCAGTCGTCGGTGGAATGCTTATCCTGCTCGGTCTCAGCGCTCTTCGCAAACTATTCACCGCACAAGAGATACATGTCCATGCCCACGAACACGGTGAGCGTGGGCATCTGCATATTCACTCGCACGGCAACGAAACCGAAGTATCGCATCACCGTTTCAGCCCGCGCTCGATCTTGATTGGCATGGTCCACGGCCTTGCCGGAAGTGCGGCATTGATGCTGCTGATACTGCCGACAATTCCTTCGCCGGCGATCGCGTTGCTGTATATTCTGATCTTCGGCCTCGGCTCTGTCGGCGGAATGATGGCAATGAGCTTTCTGATCGGACTACCGTTCCACTTTACGGCTAGCCGGTACGAATTTCTCAATCGCGGAATTCGCCTGATCGCCGGCATTTTTAGTTTAGGACTCGGCGTTTCGATAATCTACGAAAAACTGTCCGTCACATTGTGAGTGTCTCACGCTTGTCCCAGGCTTGTCCCAAGCTATGGTGGGACACGCAAATCGCTGCAAATACAGGAGTTACATTTGCATTTTTGGCCTGTCTCACGTTTTTTGAAAAATTTTTTTACGCTGGCTTTAAAAAAAGATAAACGACTGAATCTACGGCATTTACCGATTTCAGTTCCGAAAGCAGCCGTGGGACAAGCGGGACAGGACCGCGCCATCAAACTGACCGGGCTTTTCAGTAATTCTTTATGATTTTCAAAGAGCCAAAGGCGGCACTGAAACCGCTCTAACCTTGATATTGTATCATAGGTTGTCAAGCGTCTTATGTATGCAAACCAATTTCGCGTGAATTCATATAATAAGTGCAGCTTTTGAAAATCGCAGAAAAGGGCAAGTTGAAGTAGATTTGCTCGAATTCTACCGTTTTAGCAGACCGTCTTTGACCATCGCCCCGGTCCGAGGCCGACGGCTTAACGTGAATCGCAGATTCTTCAATTAGGCTTAGAGCTTTTGTCAACAAAGACAAACTCTCCAAACTTTTCAGGGACATGAAAAGCGGGTTCCCTGGTAAATGTCGGCTGCCAGGCAAGATAACCTCGATTCGGGTCTTTTCCGACGCAGCGAAACAGGTTTCCCAGCCACACATCGCCTACTTTAGGTATTTGGCCAAACGCTTTCCACTCGATCTTTATCGCCATAATAACTTTGTCTTTTTCGATCTTTGCGGTTGAGGTCATGCCGGAAACGTATTCCCAATCCGTCTTCCGCTCCGATCCGTTGCTGTCGATGGCAAGGTCGATCCACTCGCCGTTCGGAGCAATCTCGAATTCGAAGTATTTTTGCCGTTCGTTCTTGTCAGGAGCAATAAATATCTCACAAACATCACGATCCCAGAGCTTTAGAGTCTTCGATGCCAGATTGGCCTTTTCGCTTATTACCAGTGGCTCAGCCTGGTTTGCTTCGAACCGCACATAGAGCGCCGTCGCCGACCACAAGAGCCGCGCCTTCGCCTGACGGCCCGCGGGCGCAGTCTCGCCCGACCAGTAACGGCCAATCTCCGTCACATCGGCCCTTTGCCACTGTCTGTTATCCAGGTGTGTGATCGGGAAGTCCTTCTCTATATGAATGATCCTTACAGCCGTGCTCATAGTGCTCTGACCTAATGCGCCGACCGCACACATCGACGCAGCGGATAAAAAGACAACAATCTTTATCAAGACCTTCACAGAATATAACCGTGCTCGAAGACTAACTCGCCTAACGCCAGGCATCACCCGCCGCGCATTCAACGCCGATTCCACACAAATTCTTAACGACAGGCCCGCTGGCTCGCGGTCCGATGCATGCCGTTGTTGGGCGGCTGCGTCGAAGAAATGATTCAACCATCTTCATCCGGCCTCCTCAGCCTGAAACTATTACTTTCTATTTCAAGCGAACTCCTCCTCAAATCAGGTGGGTGAGTTGCACCTCGTTTTATTGCTTCGTCCCGATACTTTTTTAGCCAACCTTCCATTAACCGTGGATGCTCCTCTCGGGATAGCAAATATGGAGGCTCGGTCAAATCGAGAGGAGAAATATCCGAAAATTCTTCCCTACCCGTCACAGGATCAAGTGAAGCGAATATAGCTGCACTCCCTGAGCCGTTCTTAGGCATGCCTAGCCGACAGAATAATTGTGTAACTCCGAAGAATTGCACAAGGCCGTAAACACGAGATTGACTTCGCTCGACATAAATCACATGGGATAGAGCCTTCCGACGTGAATCAATGGCCTCATAAATGTTGTAAGCTGCTAAGGTGTTATTTACCGGCACAAGGCGACGGTCTCCTCTCAAAAACAAGCGAGCCTCCGCTATCTCTTCCATTTTAAAATCAGGAAGTAATGTGCTAAGAGCCAAGCACATTTTCAACGCTGCACGACGAATATCAGGTCCAAGTACAAGGGTATGACTTAAGCCCGTTAGGTCTATCTTAGGCGGAGGCACAACCTCGAGCTTTACTTCCTTGGCTTTTCCTTTCTCAATCAAGCTGCGAGCAAACTTATCCGCTTGCTTCTTATCAACGAATTCCCCAAATTCAACTCTACCTTCGTCATCAAGTTTGATGACAGGTTTAGCCAGTTCCGGTTTTACTCCTGTTTGCCCAACGGAGAGATTGTAGGATTTACCATCCTGAACGTGCGCAGTCTTCCAAGTTGGGTCAGCACTTCTTAAAGGTATTCCCCAGCTAGAAATGAATACGTGTTCTGCCTGAAGGATTTTCGCGGCTTCTGCTTCAAAGGTATGCCCAAAGACGCTATCACAATTCTTGCAGCAATCAACCTTCCTCTTTCCTCCAAGGAATTGAGGGAAGATATGATCTCTTGACTGAATCCGAATAGGAGCCAAGCAATATGGGCAAAGGGGTTGAGAATTATTTGGCTCAGCCATGACTAAGGGTTTTCATCCTATCATTCAGAAGTGACGCCCAACTATTGATTAACAATAATAATCAGTTGCTAAATACACCTGAAGTTGCGGGTTATCACCGGCAAATTCGTGTTCGACAAAAGATTCGCTGCCGGGCTCCCGTATTCAGAACTGTCTTGAATGCCATCTTGACGAGCTTCCATGTGCGATCCCAGTCGACCTTGCCGCTCTCGTCGCGATCATATCGATGATCGTCGAGACATATTCGGAGAGGTTTGAGTTGCCCACGGTCGGATTTGAACTAACCTTGGCCCGAGCGTACGCTCGGCTACTTCGGTGTCATGGGCAGCTTGTGCCCGCAGCCAATATCCATTTGAAAGGCCGAAGAACCGACACAATCGCAAGTCGGTATCGGCAGTAACGGAGCGCTTCCCGGCAACGATCTCGCCGATTCGCTGAGCTGGAACTCCTATTTCTTTTGCAAGACGATACTGGCTTATCCCCATCGGCTTGAGGAACTCCTCAAGCAATAGTTCGCCGGGTGTTACCGGCTTTAGCTTCTTCATTTCTAACCCTATCACGCAATTTTTTTAATTTTCATGCGCTCGTGTTCAAAACAGTCTTGAACGCCATCTTCGCCAGCTTCCACGTGCGGTCCCAATCGATCTTGCCGCCGTCGTCGCGGCCCATCAACTTGCTGACAAACATTTTGCGAAAGTCCTTGCCTTCGCGTCGGAGCATAAATTCTTTTGCAAACGGTTTTGCCGTTTCAAAGAAATTGAACTCCGGATCGGTGATAATGCCTATACCTTCCAGCGTCATCAGGGCACGCATAATGTACGTAAAATTCGACGGCAGGCGGAACGGGTAATCGTACATTACGTCCGCAAGATCATATGTCAGCTCCTTGAAGTTTACGTCCTTGAGTTTCAGGTTGAAATGAAACTGGAACATCTTTTCGACTACCGGTTTTATCACGTCGTGCCGCGTTCCGGGCTTTAGAAAATCGAGTTCGATCAGGTCCTGGGCGATTCCGCCCGGATCTTTTCCGACTACATGGAAGAACGCGTCGATCATCTTTGCCTGAAGTTGGGGGGTAATGCGGCCAACCATACCAAAATCGAAGAATGCCACCCGGCCGTCGGCCATGACAAGCAAATTGCCCGGATGCGGGTCTGCATGAAAGAAACCGTCTTCGAGAAGCTGTTTGAGATAAGTCTTTATCAGCAAGCGATTTACTTTCTCGGGCGCGATCCCAAGGCGGGACTGTTCTTCAAGATCGGTGACCTTGGTGCCGTGTATGAACTCCATCGTCAGCACCTTCGAAGTTGTCGCGTTCCAATAGATCTTCGGCACGTGTATATTCGACCAGTTCTTGAAATGATCGCGAAACGTTTCCGCGTTTCTGCCCTCTGCCTCGTAGTCCATCTCTTCGTGGATCGTCACGTCGAATTCGCGCAACATCCCCGACCAATCGGCGTTTTCGTTTAGCTGCGGAAACCGTTCGGCAAACTTGGCAACGCTGCGCAAGATGCCGATGTCGCCCTTAATGACTGCTTCGAGATTGGGCCTTTGAACCTTTACGGCAACCTCTTCACCGGTATGGAGACGGGCGCGGTAAACCTGTCCGAGCGATGCGGCCGCAACCGGCTCAAGCTCAAATTCCGCATATACTTCGTTGATCTTCAGTCCGAGGTCTTTTTCGATACGGGCGAAGGCGATCTCATTCGGAAATGGCGGAACTTTGTCCTGCAGCTCGCCGAGAGCAACAACAAACGGCAGCGGCAGCAGGTCGGCCCGCGTTCCCATCGACTGACCGATCTTGATAAACGTCGGCCCAAGTTTTATCAACTGGTCCTTAAGCCAAACCGCCTGCTTTTCCTGATTAAGCTCTTTGTTTGCCTCGCTGCCGATAAAAAAGCGCCGGAGCAAAAGCATGAGCAGATGTAAAAACCATAAACGCGCCGAATACAATTTCTCGCCGTAAACCGCCATTCGCGTCAGCCGTTCTGCATTTTGCATTCGGCCCTTTGCCTGCTTCAACTGCTGCCCGTGATGAATATCGTATTGATCGAGGTACAGATAAAGCGACAGCATCCCGATAACACGCGACACCTGAAAAATACGAAGATAACCGCGCAAACCCACGTATCTGCGGCCGACCTCGCCTTCCGACGCAGCGAGTTGCCGCTCTTCGGCGATTATGTCCTCGTTGGAAACCTGTTTTGCGATCGGCAGCGTGGCTGTCGGAACCATCGTGCGTGAGCCGTTGCCGTTTTCACCTATTGCGGTTTCCTTCACCGCCAATGCCTGCTTTTCCAATACTTCGTTCATCTAAGACTATTCACAGCAAATCTAACATATTCCTTACGCCTTCGTGCCGGAAATAGTTCAATGCCCGCCGCGAATCTTTTTCGATCTGTGCCTTTAACTCGTCTATTCCGTTGAACTTACGTTCGTCTCGAATTCGGTGCAGGAAGCGTACGCGAAGGACGTCGCCGTAAAGCTCCTCGTCAAAATCGAAGATGTACGTTTCTATCGAAGGCTCAACATCTTTTTTGAATGTCGGCCGCACGCCGATATTTGTTATGCTCCGCCGCCAAGTGCCGTCGAGCAGAGTCGCGGTCGCATAAACGCCGTAACGCGGGATAACACGGTTATGCGGCTTCAGATTTGCAGTCGGAAAGCCGATCGTGTGGCCGCGGCGGTTGCCACGAATAATCACGCCCTCGACGCCGTATGGCCGCCCGAGCATCCGTCGCGCCAGGTTTACACGCCCGGCAGCAAGTTGATCGCGGATCCGCGACGAGCTGATTCGGTGACCGCGAAGCCGGACCTCATCAACCTCGTCGGCAACGAAACTCAGTTCGCTGCTCAATTTGCGCAGCAGCTCGATATTCCCGCCGCGGCCCTTGCCAAAGGCAAACCCCTTGCCGAGATAGACCTCTTTCGCATGTAGCCTGTCATGGACGATCTCGTACAAAAAACTTTCCGCGGGCTGCGCCGCAAATTCGCGGTCGAACGGGATGACAATCGCCTGCTCTATGCCCAGCACCTCAAAATTCGCGAGCCGCTGATCCAACGGTTGCAGCAGTGGCGGCGCCGATTCCGGGTACAAAACCGCTCGCGGATGCGGGTCGAACGTTATCGCCGTCGGTACCGCGTTTACAACCTTTGCCCTTTCAACGACGGTTTGCATTATCCGCTGATGTCCAAGATGCAGCCCGTCAAAAACGCCGAGCGTCAGCACCGTCGGCCGCAAAATACTGGCATTTTCCGTTCCGTGAAAAATCTTCATAATAAGCTTGCAGAAGCCTGCGCGTGAGCAAGGGCGTAACACCCAACATGACCATTACGCATTGCTAACATGCGGGGCTTCTGCATTCATTCAATCGCCAAGGTGCTTACCCGGCACCAGATAGTTTTGCACATAATCGGCCACCGCCTCATCCAAAGCTGTTAGATCGGCGGAATATCCTGCGTCGCGGATCCGCGTCAGATCGGCCTGCGTGTGATATTGATAGCGATCTCGCAGTTGCTCCGGCATATCGACATATTCTACGTTTAACGGGCGACCAAGTGCCTTAAAGATCGCCGCCGCCAAAGCGTTCCATGTGTGCATCTCGCCCGAACCGACATTGAAAAGCCCTCCGGTGTCAGTAGCCCGCACGTCAGTAAGGGCTCCTTCACCAATAAAATACAACGTCATTTCAACCGCGTCTTTTACATAAACAAAATCGCGGCCGAACTCGCCGTCGGCGTAATTCGGATTTGCACTCTTAAAAAGTTTTAGTTTGCCCGTCTCGTTTATTTGTCCGAACGCCTTGTTTACGAGCGAGCGCATATCGCCCTTGTGATTTTCGTTCGGGCCGAAGACGTTGAAATACTTTAGCCCCACGATTTTTTCAAACATGCCGCTGCGTGCAGCGTGTTGATCAAAAATATGCTTCGACTCGCCGTAAAGATTCAGCGGGCGAAGTTTGTCGAGATCGCCAGTGCCGTCCGCCATGCCCGCCGACCCGTCGCCATAAGTCGCCGCCGACGAAGCGTAGATAAATCGAATATCGTGTCGAAAGGCAAACTCGGCCAGATCCTTCGTGTACTGATAATTGTTGCGCATCATGAATTCACGGTTCGTCTCGGTCGTCGAGGAACACGCACCCATGTGAATGATCGCGTCCGTCTCTTTGAAATCATCTAACCGCGCAATAAAATCATCAGCGTCAACAAAGTCGGCAAACTTCAGCGGCGCAAGATTCTTCTCCTTAGCAGCGTCGTCCCTGCGATCGACAACAACAATATCCTCGCGCCCAAGCTCATTCAGCCGCCAAACGATCGCACTGCCGATAAACCCCGAACCGCCGGTCACGATAATCGTTGCGTCAGGCATAAATGAAATGATATGTTACGAAGCCCTTCGGCGTCAGGCACGGCTGTTGCGGAGCCTAGAGACGTTGTGTTCCGGCGGGGCGTTGAATCGTGGATTTACTTCAGTAGGTAGTTCGTGATTGACCAAGAGCCGTCTTTCTCGAGCAATAGCGCGACCAACTCAACACCTACTGGGCTATTCGCAAAGCTGCTATGGTATCCCAACACCGCGAGCGGACGGTCTGTCTTAGCCGGCAACGGACGCGCGAACGCAGCCGCGATCAGCTTTCTTGACTTGCTGGCTCCAAGGTCCTGTATCATCCGTAGGCAGTAACCAAGCCATTGTGTTTCGGTTATCCCAGCGCGAGATATGGGCGAAAGCGCGGCGTAGCTTTCCTTGCATTTGTTGTTGTCCCAAAGTCTGAGCCAACCGCCTGCTGCCGTCTGTGCCTTCCCAAGCTGTGTGTCGAAGGCACCGCCGCTTTTCTCGGTCTTCGGAATGAAACTGATCGAATTGATAACCTTTTCAAACAGCGCGTGATCCTCTTTCGCGTATAGCACCTTGGAGATATGAACATCGACCCAGTAGCCTTGCGAAACGTATTCGGCATACATATCAAGCATCTTCAGCGGCTGGCCGCGAACTTCAGGCCGATAGAATTCGAAGTGGCTGAAATCCTTTATTTTGCCCTTAGACAATTGCTCAAATTTGCCCCACTCTGGATTGCCTTGCGTGAGCACGTAATCGCGGCATTCTTCACTCGACTTGCACTTGTCGACAGGTTCAATAAAAACGGAAACGTTCAGCTTCGTCGACTCGCTTGCCATCATGAAGTACACCGACGCGTCGTCCCTAGCCTGAACATGTGTGATGTCTAGATCGTTCCACAGAACCCGCAACGTCCAGGGGGCCTTGATTGTCGTGAGATATACGCCATCGACAAAGCCATCCTGGGCCATGCAGGAGATGCTAGACAACAAGACTAAGACAAAACCATTTAGAATACAGGCAATTTTCATAGGTTGGATGATAGCAGATTAAAAACAGATCCCGGATCCATCGAAGATACAGAGCCGATCCAACAAGTTCGAAAGTCGTGTGCACCTTACCATCCTAAAATGTAAGCGAACATCAGAGGCTCGACGATCGAGGCGTCGGATTCGACGATGAACGGAGCGCTGACACTCTTGTCGGCATCGCCGCTTGCGGCGAAACGAATCGTTCGCGCTTCGCGCTCATGCGAACAAGAGAAATTACTTAAACGACAATTTCGCCGGGGGAACCGGCGATGCGGACAAGAGTGTCCGCGCTCCTTACCATCCTAAAATGTAAGCAAACATCAGCGGGGCGACGATCGAGGCGTCGGANNATCTTCTCGTTCGGCACCGCGCCGCTATAGGAGCCGTAAGAGGTCGTCGAGTCGCTGATCTGGCAGAAGTAGCCCCAGACAGGAATGTTGTCACGCTGCAAATCCTGATGCAGCATCGGAACGACACAGATCGGAAAATCGCCGGCTATTCCGCCGCCTATTTGGAAGAAGCCGATGGTTGAATTGTCCTTTGCGTTATTCGTGTACCAATAGGCGAGCATCGTCATGTATTCGATGCCGGTGCGCACCGTGTGGACGTTTTCGACGTCGCCGGTGATGACGTGGCCGGCAAACATATTGCCCATCGTCGAGTCTTCCCAACCCGGCACGACCATCGGCAGATTACGCTCCATCGCGGCGTACATCCAACTGTCTTTCACGTCGATCTGGTAATACTCCTCGAGCGAGCCGTTCTTTAACACCTGGTACATGAACTCATGCGGATAGTACCGCTGCCCTTCGGCCTCTGCCCGCGTCCAGACATCGATCATCGCCTTCTCCAGCCGCCGCATCGCCTCGTGTTCCGGTATGCATGTGTCCGTCACGCGGTTCATGTGACGGTCGAGCAGGTCCTGCTCGTCGGCTGGCGTCAGATCGCGGTAATGCGGCACGCGCTCATAAAAATCGTGAGCGACCAGGTTGAATAAATCTTCTTCCAGATTCGCGCCCGTGCAGGAAATGATCTGCACCTTGTCCTGCCGGATCATCTCCGCCAAACTCAGCCCCAACTCCGCCGTAGACATCGCCCCTGCCAGCGTGATCATCATCTTGCCGCCATTGTCCAGATGCCGCTTGTACCCTTCCGCCGCGTCAATCAACGCCGCCGCGTTGAAATGCCGGTAGTGATGCTTGATGAACTCTGATATCGTACCGTTCATATTCTCCAATTCCTAAGGATTTATCCATTCAGCTAAGTTTGATAATAGACAGAGACTCGCTTACTATCAACACAACATGCTGTTTATGGACGCTGAGTAAGTCAAAATCAACTCACTTGCGGTTTTCTCGGAAGTCTTGTCGTTAGGAGTGGAAATTTGTGAGAAGGATTATTCTTTATTTCTTAGCCGTTGTTCTGGGTGCCTGGGGGGCTCTATCTGTCCTTCGCGGCATTGAATTGCTCTTAACAGGTAGTTTGACCGCCTACGGCGCTGGGCGGCTCCTTGGCTCATTCGTATTGGGTCCCATCTTGTTATTTGCCGCATGGAAAGTGTTCACCCATGCGAGGAATACGTCACCGCCTGACGGTGAAAACGATCGCTAAAATGTCTCACTAAAACTTACCTCGCCCGCGACAGCGACTTGATAGGCCGAGACGCGACGTTCGAAGAAGTTGGCGAGTTCCTGCACGTCTTGTAGGTCCATGAACGAGAACGGATTTTTTGCACCGTAAACTTTTTGCAAGCCGAGCATCGCGAGGCGCTGGTCGGCGATGAATTCCAGATACTGCCGCATGTCCGCAACCGAAAGGCCGGCGACGCCGCCGCTCAGGATATCCTCGGCAAACTGCATTTCGCATTCGACCGCCTCATCGAGCATCTCGACGATCTGCCGCGTCAAGTCGTGATCGAAAAGCTCGGGCTCTTCGTTTCTGACCTGGTTTACGACTTCCAACGCAAAGCTCATATGGGCCGATTCATCACGGAAGACCCAGTTGGTCCCAGCCGCAAGCCCGTGCAACAAACCCTTTGAACGCAGGAAATAGACATAGGCGAACGCCGCAAAAAAGAACATCCCTTCGATGCAGGCGGCAAAGCAGATCAAATTGAGCAAGAATTGCTTCCGGTCCTCTTTCGTTTGAAGTGAATCAAGATCCTGGATCGTGTCGATCCATTTCATGCAAAACTCGCCTTTCGTGCGGATCGACGGAATGTTCTCGATCGCCGCAAACGCCTGCTCGCGTTCATGATGGTCGGGAATATAGGTATCGAGAAGCGTCAGGTAAAACTGCACATGCACCGCTTCTTCGTAAAGCTGCCGCGACAGGTACATCCTCGCCTCAGGTGAATTGATGTGCTTGTACAGATTCAGGACCAGATTGTTTGAGACGATCGAATCGCCGGTCGCAAAAAATGCAACCAGCCGGTTGATCATGTGCCGCTCCGAAGCCGACATCTTGTTCCGCAGATCCGTGACATCGGTCGAAAAATCGACCTCCTCGACCGTCCACGTATTCTTTATCGAATTTTTATACATTTCATAAAAATCCGGGTACTTCATCGGGCGAAGGGTTAGGTTGAATCCTGGTTCTAATAGCATACTTGCTCTCGCTTACCGCTTGGCTCCCCTTAAGACTTTTTTCTCTTCGGATTGCAGCTTTCTTTGTATTTTCTTAACGTCTTCGGCGGGCGGGAGATTTTCGGGAACGATTCCGCGATCATGCAGCATTTTCCGGACGGCCGAGTTGTTGTCTACATGCTCATTTTCGATAGAATGCTGCCCCATTAGGTCCTTAGTTTGGACATTCAAGCCAGTCATTTCGGCCGCAAGATCTTTTGCTTTAATGCTGATGGTTGGCAGGAAATCCGCCACTGGCCTATTCTCAGGCACTCCTAATTTCCTTTTCAGCATCGGTGTTGAGAGATTGAAAAGAGCCTTATCTCCCTTTGAGCGTATAACTCCAAATCCCTGGTTATCCACGCCTCGCTCGTATATTATTCCCGAAAGTTGTTTTTCGGTCTGACTGAGCTTTTCGCGGGCTTTAACTCTTTCATATTCCAAAAGGCGCTGTTCGACAAGTTCCGCTCGACGAGTCTGAACCGCAAAATAATTTTGGGCAAAGGCCACTTCTTCTTTCCGACTGTCGCCATTCTGCGCAGTTAGATAGCAGGCGTATCTTGTTAGAAAAATGTCATTTAATTCGCGTTCGGCTCCAGAACCAATTTCAACCATTTTCCTGACGTCAGGAAAATGGTTGGCGATCTGCTCACCAGCATTATTACAGGCCTGTTTTGCCTTATTGATTACCTTTTCAAAGTTTTCCCATTTGCTGTAACCCAAGAGTTCCTGCAACTCTCTGGCGCTCCAGCATTCAACACCGTCAAACTCAATTGCCACTGACTCAAACTTTTCAAATAGTTGTTTTATTTCCTCTGATTTCATTTTTCTGATAACCGAATAAGTGACACATCTTCCAAGCTTGCGTGTACTTCATAGGCGAAGGGTTAGGTTGAATTCATGATCTAGAGCATCTGTTCACTTAAGAAACTAACGATTCGGAATTATCCGGTTGCGGCACTAACCGACCATGATCGCTGCCGCTCCACCGATAAAGGTGTTGCCACTCATCATGATTCCGCCAATATTAGTTTGATCGGGCGAAGCGTTAAAGAAAAAGCCGGATGGCGTATGAAGCTTAACAGAGACATCTAACTCGGCGGGATGAGCTTCATCGCGTTTTTTGATGTCGCAGATTACCTGACCAGTAGAACGTTCCGTAAATATATAGCGATTCATCGAGCCGTCAATCTGATACGCATCCTTATCGCCATAATAGATTTCATTGCGTTTAATGCTGGCTACGTGCTGTCCCGTTGCATCATAAATCTCGAAGTAGATTCCAAGATAGCCGTTGTCAGAATGACGTTTCAGTGTAAACAGTGATTGATCTTTGTAGACCAATATATTCGGCGTATTGATGTAAGTATTTCCACCGATTCGAACCTTGAAATTTTCTTCTATTTCCCACATGACTAACTCCTTTGCTCCCCCCAATTCACAATTTCTTTATTGACACGCTTCGCACGCTTCGGGATTCTCAAGCGAACACGCCATCGCTTCCGCATCTGAATATGCCCGCACGTCTGGCTCGTTGTCGGGCATGACGTCCGACTTCTTGTACTCTGCCGTTACCTGGGCGATCTTTGTTGCCGGACGTGAGCGTAAGTAATAAGTTGTTTTCAATCCCTTTTGCCAGGCGTACATGTACATCGACGAAAGCTTGCCGATATTAGGGCTTTCCATGAACAGGTTGAGCGAAGCGCTCTGGTCGATGAACGCACCGCGCATCGCCATCATGTCGATCAGGGAGCGCATCGGGATCTCCCATGCGGTCCGATAGATCTCCTTCAGCTCTTCGGGAAATTCCTCTATGTCCTGAATCGAACCTTCCGAAAGTTTGATCTTGTTGCGGATCTCGTCCGTCCAAAGCCCGGCGGCTTTCAATTCTTTGACCAAATATTTATTCACCTGAACAAAATCGCCCGATAGCGTTTCGCGTTTGAACAGGTTTGACACCTGCGGCTCGATGCATTCGTAACAGCCGGCGATCGAAGCGATCGTCGCCGTCGGTGCAATCGCGATCATCAGGCTGTTGCGAAGCCCATGCTGCTTCACTTTTTCACGCAGAGCGTTCCAGCGTTCGGTGTCTTCCGGCACGACGCCCCACAGATCGAATTGGAAAACGCCCTGTGCCGCGCGCGTTTCGTCAAAAGCCGGGTGTTTGCCCCGTTTGATGGCCAGTTCGCACGAAGCGTCGAGGGCCGCAAAATATATCTCTTCCTGTATCTTTGCCGAAAGCGTCCTTGCAACTTCCGAATCAAACGGCAGGCGCAAGCCGAAAAACACGTCCTGCAAACCCATAAGCCCTAACCCAATGTTACGCCAGCGGTTGTTCGAATCCGCCGTACTTGTTATGGCGTAGTAATTCAGATCGATGACGCGGTCGAGCTGCGTTACGGCCAGCCGGACATTCGACCGGAGCTTTTCAAAATCGAATTCGTAAGGAGCGCGGACGCCCTCGTCCGCCCCGCCGCTCGCGGTGGAAAGATCCGTTCGCCCTTCGGGCTCATGGCGGACGGAGGCGTCCGCGCTCCGCGTGATGTAACGTGAAAGGTTTATCGAGCCGAGGTTGCAGACAGCGGTTTCGTTCTCGGTCGTCACCTCGATTATCTCTGTGCAAAGATTCGAAAGATGCACGACGTTTTCCGGTCTTCCCGTCTGGTTCGATTTGCGGTTACTCGCGTCCTTAAAGGTCATCCAGCCGTTACCGGTCTGTGCCATCGTCCGCATCATTTTAGCGTACAGGTCGCGGGCTTTTATCTGTCGCGTAAACTGGCCGGCCTCTTCCGCTTTGGTATATTCCGCCTCAAATTCCTCGCCGTAAACATCCGGAAAATGCGGCACGATCTTCGGATCGAAGAGCGACCACATTTCGTCGGCTTGGACCCGTTTCATAAACAGATCGGGTATCCAATTCGCTATATTTAGATTATGAGTGCGGCGGGCTTCGTCGCCCGTGTTGTCGCGAAGTTCAAGAAAATCTTCGATGTCCGAATGCCAAGTTTCAAGATAAACGCAGCATGCACCCTTTCGCTTTCCGCCCTGGTTGACGGCCGAGACGGACGAATCGAGCGTTTTCAGCCAAGGCACGATGCCGTTCGAATGGCCGTTCGTGCCGCGTATCAGCGAACCTTGCGAACGCACTCGGTGATATGCAATGCCGATGCCACCCGAAAATTTCGAAAGCATCGCAACATCGGAATATTTGCGGTAAATGCTCTCCAGGCTGTCCTGTGGCGAATCGAGCAGGAAACAAGACGAAAGCTGCTCGTGACGTGTGCCGGAATTAAAAAGCGTCGGCGTCGACGGCACATATTCGAGCGATGAGAACAGTCTGTAAAGTTCAATAGCTTCGTTCGGCGTTTCGGAAAGGCCGCAAGCGACGCGCATCCAGAAAAACTGCGGGGTCTCGATAACGTCGCGCGTTACGGGATTTTTTAATAGATATCTGTCGTACAAGGTGCGGAGACCGAAAAATTCGAATAGATCGTTGCGGGTCTGGTCTATTGCGTCATTCAGCTTGCGGCTGTTTTCCGAAACGAAGTTGACGACACGCGGGGCGATAAGGCCTTCCTTTACGCCGAACGCGATCGACTGTGAGAAAGAATGTATTTCCTGGTTGCGGACCTCTTTTTCCACGTACTGGTTGAGCAACCGTGCACCGAGCCGCGAATATTCCGGCTCTTCGAAAATAAGGCTGGCAGCCGTTTGTATCGAAAGCTTGTCAAGCTCTTTGGTCGTTGCGCCGTCATAAAGGCCGCTGATCGTCTTGGTCGCGATCCGCATTGCATCAACGCTTGGCAAATTTACACAGCAGCGTGAGATGGCCCGGACGATCTTGTTGATATCGACAGGCTCGAAATTGCCGTTGCGCTTTCGTACGCGCATCGTTGTTTGTGCCGGTTCTTCTGATTGCCGTGCGGCCGTCGCGGTTGAGGAATGGCCGGTGTATGTATCCATTATTGCGTTAGATATCCTCCGAATTTCGGCGACAAAGCGTCGCAAAAAAGTGCCGGTTGATTTTGAGACAAATATAGTCTCGCCACCGGCCTTTCTATAAAGCGGCGTCCAGGTCGCACCCTTTGGTTTGATTTGGATTATTTAGGCCTATAAAAAAAGGCACATCCTACCGGCTGCCGCTTCCCGATTGTAAGATTGGAGAATACGGATTTGAGGGCAGTCTTCGTTCCCCATTACCACGTCGGGGCNNAGCCGCATTCACTTTCAAACTATCAAAATCGCCTATCGTTGTCCTTCAGTGGATATAGACTATATGGTAGTCATTTGCCTTTGTCAATACAAAATGTAGTGGTTTTTAAACTAATTGCTAAGACGTGTATTTACAGCATTTAGCGCGCTCGTCGTAAGGTTTTGGTTGAATAATCGTGTAACATTGCGGTAACACGTTGGAATGCAATAATTTAAGCCGACTGGAGCGGCAAGCATCCTTGCTTGCCCGGCCACGATAGCAGCCGAATTAATGTCTGCCAAGGGACCTTTCGCGTTTCACGCTCACGCAAGCGGGGATGCTTGCAACTCCAGTCAAAGCTTCAGCTTCATCCCCAAATGCGAGGCCGAAAACCCCAAATTCGCATAAAACCTGTGCGCATCGGTGCGGTCATTATTCGTCGTAAGCTGCATTGATATGCACCCTCTTTCCTTCGCCCGCTCGATCGCCCAAAGCATCATCTCGCGCCCGATCCCTTTGCCGCGAAATTTCTCATCAACCCGCACCGATTCAACCGTACACCGCTTCCCGCCTTGAAAACTGATTGATGGCGTAAACGTCAACTGCATCGTCCCGACCGGAACGCCGGTATCACTGCCGGCAATGGACGCGTCCGAAAGAGAACCACCCCGGCCTTCGGCCACCC
>DLHV01000095.1:0-12912 GCA_002483395.1 Chloracidobacterium sp. UBA7659
CGCAAGGTGTACGAGGAGTTCTTTGAGACCGACTTTTCGTTCGAGATTCCGAACCTGGCGCGCTTCCGCGTCAACGCCTTCAACCAGAATCGCGGCGCCGGCGCCGTGTTCCGCAACATTCCGTCGCTGATCAAGACGCTCGACGACCTGAACGCGCCCAAGGTGTTCAAGGACCTGTGCATGCTGCCGCGGGGCCTGGTGCTGGTGACCGGGCCGACCGGCTCCGGCAAGTCCACGACGCTCGCCGGCATGGTCGACTACGTCAACGTCAACCGGCCCGACCACATCATCACGATTGAGGACCCGATCGAGTTCGTGCACGAGTCGAAGCGCTGCCTGATCAACCAGCGCGAAGTGCACCGCGACACGCTTGGCTTCAGCGAGGCGCTGCGCTCGGCGCTGCGCGAGGATCCGGACGTCGTGCTGGTAGGCGAAATGCGCGACCTCGAGACGATCCGCCTGGCGCTGACCGCGGCCGAGACCGGTCACCTCGTGTTCGGCACGCTGCACACGAGTTCCTCGGCCAAGACCGTCGACCGCATCGTCGACGTGTTCCCGGGCGAGGAAAAGGACATGGTGCGTTCGATGCTCTCGGAATCGCTGCGCGCGGTGATCTCGCAGACGCTGCTGAAGCGCCTCGGCGGCGGCCGCATCGCGGCGCACGAGATCATGATCGCGACGCCCGCGATCCGCAACCTGATCCGCGAGAACAAGATCGCGCAGATGTACTCGTCGATCCAGACCGGCCAGGCGCAGGGGATGCAGACGCTCGACCAGTGCCTGACCGAGATGCTGGCGAAGGGCCTGATCGCGAAGGAAGAGGCGCGATACAAGGCCGCCAACAAGGATGCGATGTAAGCGGCGCCGCGCCGCCCTGGAGTCAAAGAATGGATCGGGAACAGGCAATCAGGCTGATGCAGGATTTGCTGCGGCGCATGGTCGACCGCAAGGGCTCGGACCTGTTCATCACCGCCGGCTTTCCGCCCGCGATCAAGATCGACGGCGAAGTGCGGCCGCAGACCGACAAGGTGCTCGCGCCCGAGCAGAGCGCCGTGCTGGTGCGCTCGATCATGAACGACCGCCAGACGCGCGAATTCGACGCCACCAAGGAGGCGAACTTTGCGATCGCGCCACCCGGCATCGGCCGCTTCCGCGTCAGCGCCTTCGTGCAGCAGGGCCACACGGGCTGCGTGATCCGCCAGATCAATGCGACCATCCCGACCATCGAGGAACTCGAACTGCCGGCGATCCTGAAGGACATCGTGATGTCCAAGCGCGGCATCGTGATCGTCGTCGGCGCGACCGGCTCCGGCAAGTCCACCACGCTCGCGGCGATGGTCGGCTACCGCAACGAGAAGACCCGCGGCCACATCGTCACGATCGAGGATCCGGTCGAATACGTGCACGCGCACCGCGGCTGCGTCGTCACGCACCGCGAAGTCGGCGTGGATACCGACAGCTGGCACACGGCGCTGAAGAACACGCTGCGCCAGGCGCCCGACGTCATCATGATCGGCGAGATCCGGGACCGCGAGACGATGGAATACGCGATCCAGTTCGCCGAGACCGGCCATCTCGTGCTCGCGACCCTGCACGCGAACAGCTCGAACCAGGCGCTCGACCGCATCATCAACTTCTTCCCCGAAGAGAGGCGCGAGCAGCTCCTGATGGATCTCTCGCTGAACATCCGCTCACTGGTGTCGCAGCGCCTGGTGCCGCGCGAGAAGACCGAGGGCCGCATCGCGGCGATGGAGATCATGATCGGCACGCCGCTGGTCGCGGACCTGATCTTCCGTGGCGAGGTCACGAAGATCAAGGAAGTGATGGCGCGTTCGAACCGCCTCGGCATGAAAACATTCGACCAGGCGCTGTTCGACCTTTACGAGGCGGGCACGATCTCTTACGAGGAGGGCTTGCGCAACGCGGACTCCAAGAACGAGCTGCGCCTGCGGATCAAGCTCGAGAGCAAGCGCGAGGACCGCCTGCAGGCGGAAGCATCCAGCACGCTGAGGATCGTCGATGAGTCCAACGACGGCAAAGTCTACTAAACCGGCCAGCGATCAGACGATCGCGGCCGAATCGGAGGACGGGCGGTTCAGCATCAAACCGCTCCTCAAGCTGATGTCCGAGAAGAAGGCGTCCGACCTCTTCTTCACGTCCAACGCCCCGGTCAAGATCAAGATCGAGGGGATAATTTACCCGATCAACAAGCAGGTGCTCTCCGCCGAGGCGGTGCGCGACATCGCCTACGGCCTGATGAGCGCCGAGCAGCTCGAGCATTTCCAGAACGAACTGGAAATCGACTTCGCGATCTCCGAACCGGGCGTCGGCCGCTTCCGCGCGGCGTTGTTCTACCAGCGCGGCTATCCCGCGCTCGTGCTGCGTTACATCAGCGTGGACACGCCGAAGCTCGACAACCTCGGCCTGCCCGACACGCTCAGGGATCTGGCGATGCTGAAGCGCGGCCTGGTGCTGATGGTCGGCGCCACCGGCTCCGGCAAGTCCACCACGCTCGCGGCGATGATCGACGACATCAACAACCGCATCAAGGGCCACATCGTCACCATCGAGGACCCGATCGAGTTCCTCCACAAGGATAAAAAATCCTTCGTCACCCAGCGCGAGGTCGATGTCGATACGCGTTCGTTTGCCGAAGCGCTCCGCGGCTCGCTTCGCCAGGATCCGGATGTGATACTAGTCGGCGAAATGCGCGACCTCGAAACGATCGAGACGGCCCTAGTTGCCGCCGAAACCGGCCACCTTGTTTTGTCCACCTTGCACACGCTCGATGCCCAAGAGACATTGACACGAATACTCTCGGCATTCCCGCCGTTCCAACAAAAAGCGATCCGCATTCAACTTGCAGGATTACTGAAAGCCGTTGTGTCGCAACGGCTTATGAAATCGGCCAAAGGAAACAGCCGAGTTCCGGCCGTGGAGGTCCTTATCTCGACACCGCTTATACGCGATTACATCCTTCACGAGGAAAAAACTGCCTCGATCCGCGATGCCATCGCCGCCGGAACTTCGCAATACGGCATGCAGACCTTCGACCAGTCGCTCTTCTATCTATATCAATCCGGGCTGGTTACGCTCGAAGAAGCACTGCGCGGAACGACAAATCCCGACGAATTCCGCCTCCGCCTCGCCGGCATCCAAAACACGTCCAATATCGCCCGTGAAGAAATGGAGCAGCGAAGCGGCGTCGGCACGATCAGCGACATGATCACGCGGATGTAAATATAGCTAAACACATAAGTTAAGAGGCGGCTCGCGATGGGTGTGAACACCCCGAAGTATAACAGACCCGGCACTTTTGGCCCTCATGCTCGTGCTATGTGGGATGCCAGCGCCCGGTCCCATAAATCGAAGCGCCCTGCTTTGCCACGTAGCCATCCGGTCCGGACAAAGTCTTAGGAAACGGCCCTGGGGCCTGCGGCTCTACGTCTCCTGACACCGCCTCACGGAAGTCCGGCGGACGAAACAGTAAATGTCCGCTAACGCGTCCTCAGTGAATGTCGTAGACAGCCAACGGTGTATCGGTCGAATATCCCCAACTTACGTTGGCAATGCCACTGTCCGAGCTACGAATGACCCAGAAATTACCGTCGGTCTCGCGCCAGATCGCAACGTCGGTCTTCCCATCGCCGTCATAGTCATTCTGAACGGGTGAATCGGTTTCGGTCACACCCCACGTGTTGATCTGAAAACCAAAATCCGAGCTGCGGACCACGTACCAGACAAGGTTTGCGGTTGGCGTTGCCCCGCGGCGGACGACGGCAAAATCGGTCTTACCGTCGCCATCGTAATCGCCGGGCACAACGGTGTCGCCGCCCTGCCCCCAATTAACGATATCGATGCCATTAGTGGTGCTTTTATAAAGATAGAAAGCGGCCTGTGATGTCGAAGTCGATCCTGGGCGATAGATGCAGTAGTCGAATTTTCCGTCGCCGTCGTAATCGCCCGGTGCGGCCATATCGGTCGACACGCCCCATTGAGCGGACGAGAAGCTGTTGTCCGAGCTTCTGAAAACGTACCAGATCATATTGCCGTTCGTTCTTCGGATAACGGCAGAGTCCGTCTTCCCGTCGCCATCGAAGTCCCTGGCTATCGGTTCATCGCCCTGCACGCCCCAGGTTCGCGTAACAATCGAATTGTTCGAGCTGTTGATCACGTACCAAACACCCGTCGAAGCACGCCAGACGGCAAAATCACCCTTGCCGTCACCGTCAAAGTCACCCGGCGTGACGAAATCAGTGTGCTGGCTGCCCCAAGATTGCGTTGCGATGTTGCCGCCGCTCTTTAACAGATACCAATTGTTTTCGCTCTGACGAAAAATGCCGTAATCGGCTTTGCCGTCGCCATCATAATCCAGGGCTTTCCGCAAGGCCGCTTGTCCGTGAGCGCCCAGATAAGAAAGCAATAACGCCACAAGCAGAGCGGCGATTCTCACTATTAAGAAATCCATTTCTGATACCTCCTTTGTGCTAAGCCGAGCAGGTTGTCGGCGTGGTGCGAATGCCTATCGTTTTGACAGCCTGCAAATACTTGTTATTTACCAGACGCGTGCTGAAAAGATACGGCTCGACGCGTGTTAAAGCTCCGCCGATCACATTGTCCGTCGCGTTGGTTGTATCGCGATTCGGGCGGTGCGAATAGTTCGGGTGGCTGCGGTAAATAAATTCACTTACTCTATCCGCAAAAAATAGCTGCGTGGTAACGATCGATGTAGTTCCGATGCGGATCGTGAGGTGAATATGCGTAACGCGCGATGAGTACCAGCCGGGATAGAACGAGTCGAAATACGCCCAGCCATTCGCGTCGGTTGTCTGCACGCCCCGGCCGAATCTCTGGCTCTGGACGGTGGCATCGGTGCCGTTACAAAAAGTGGAAATAGGGGCGGAGNNCCGTATGCCAGATGTCGATCGACGCTCCCGATATTGGCTCGCAGGTGTCGGCGTTGACAACCCGCAAACCTAAACGCGTAGGCAGCCCGACTTTCCCCGCCGAACTCTCGGTGATGTCCCGCCGCACGAGGCCGGTGTTGTAGTAGCATGGGCCGAGCGTTGCCGAGCATGCAAGCACGCAGGGTTCGGCAGCCAGAAAATCCAGTGCGCCATCTGGAATGTTTGCCATCGCTTTTGAAACGACTGGACTGTAATCGCCAAGCAAATTCAGAGCAAGGGCTCCGAGGCTAAGCACGGCCCCGGCTTTAGCGCCTTTTATCAACAGATCGCGGCGGTTTATTAATTCTTGTTGTTCCTTCATTATTTTTTTACCTCGAAAATATTTCACTGAGACGGGCAGCGAATGAATCCGATCCGACCCGGCTTCATTCGCTGCAGAAAGACGGTTTTATCGCCCTTCAGGCCCGAAGCCGCAATCGGGCGGCAATGAACGTCGTTGTGACCTGAGCCGGGCAAGGTGTGCCTTTTGTTCGGCGGTCAGTATATTGACGATAGCGGCGTCGGTGCGAAGCCGTGCAAGCTCGATATTCGCCATCGCTTCCGCCTTGGCCCTGGCGAGAGGTTGAGCGCTTGCTTCCGAAAAGTTTCCCGACTCGACCATCATTCTTAATTGTTCGTCCGCCGCTCGCATCTTGCCTTCGCTTTCGCGTGTTAGATCGCGGGTGTTGAAGCTGATCGCACGTATCTTCAGCTTCTGCAGATCATTCAGGCTGAGCTGTTCGACCATTCGCGGATCAAGTCCGGCGGGTTCGGGAGGCGGGCCAAAATCCCGGCCTGTCGGCGGAATCTGCCCGCCCGACCGCATGTCGTCCGAAGTTTGAGAAAAGACGACTGTGAGCGATCCGAGCAGGATCGCGAGTGCGACGGGAATGAATATACGTATGCTTGTTTTCATAAAATTGCTCCTAAAAAGAGAATTCGTTTTGCCTGATGCGGCAAACCGCGTTGTTATGAAACCGTAGTCTAGGCCGTCAATGTAAAGGCATGATGTTTAAAGCGGGGAAAATTGTTAAGGGTTTGTAAAGTTGATGGCTGAAGGCAATTTTTCGGTTACACTAAGCACCGGAGTATGGAAGACAGCAAGATATTGATCGTCGATGACGACGTTAAACTATGTCGCTTGGTGCGAGATTACCTGGCGCCGATGGGTTTTTTGCTGGATGCCGCGCATACTGGCCCGGCTGGGCTTGAAAAAGTAAAGGAAAGCGAGTATCAGGCGGTAATACTTGACGTAATGCTCCCGGGAATGGGCGGCTTTGAGGTTCTGAAGCAGATTCGCAGCTTTTCGAATGTTCCAGTTTTGATGCTGACTGCGATGGGCGACGAGGCAGACCGCATCGTCGGACTGGAGATCGGCGCTGACGATTATCTGCCGAAGACCTTTTCGACGCGAGAGCTTCTTGCCCGCCTCCGCGCGGTTACACGCCGGGCCTCGATGGCGGACGACCGGCTCAATGTCGAAGCCGAAGAAACCACGATTCGCGATGTTTATATCAATACGGCGACACGGACGGCCACAAAGAACGGCGAGGAACTTTTCCTGACCGCTCTCGAATTCGACCTGCTCCGCTGTCTCGCCCGCTCGGCCGGTCGCGTGCTGAATCGCGATCAATTGCTCGATGAAGTTGCGGGCCGCAGTTACGACGTTTTCGACCGCTCGGTTGACGTGCATATTTCGTCACTCCGGCGAAAGCTCGGCGACGACTCAAAAAATCCCAGCTATATCAAGACAGTCCGCTCCGTCGGGTACGTGCTCCTGACCGGGCCGGAGGCCGGCGAATAAAAGATGTTCGGCGTAAGATTCTCACTTTTCACAAAGATAATTCTCTGGTTCTTCTTGAATCTGTTGCTGATCGGCATCGGCCTCGCCATCGTTTTCAATTTCCGCGTCGATCCCAATACACCGTATTTAGGCCGGGCGTCGAACCGGATCGAAGCGGTCACGAGGCAGATCGAGATCCAGACATTCGACCGCACGCGTGCCGAGCGCGACGAGCTGCTGAAAAAGCTCTCAGCCGAATACAATGTCGATTTCTTTCTTTTTGACAACCAGGGCAAGCAGATCGGCGGCCGTGAAACGGCGCTTCCGGCCGAGATCGTGAAAGACATCACACGGCCCGAGGGCCCACCACCGTTGCAGAGGCCGCCCGGCGAAACGGCACCGCATCCACCTGGAGGCTCGTCTGTTCCGCCGCCTCCAAGCGTTTATTTTACGACCAAAGAACCGACGCGTTACTGGTTTGTCGGGCGTATAAGGCTTGTCGATCCGGACAGCGGCGAAAACGTTCGCTCTCGCGTCATTGTTGCGACCGATTCGTACACCGGCAACGGCCTTTTTTTCGACATAAAGCCATTTATCGTCATTGCCACAGGCATCATCGGCCTTTCGATATTGCTTTGGTTTCCATTCGTCCGAAATATCACACGCGATGTGCGGCGAATGACCAATGCGACGACGCAGATCGCCGACGAAGAGTTCGACGTGCGGGTCAGCCAAAAGCGCACCGACGAGCTTGGAAGCCTTGGCACGAGCATCAATCATCTTGCCGGCAGGTTGTCCGGTTTCGTCGAGGGCCAGAAGCGGTTTCTCGGCGACATTTCGCACGAGCTAAATTCGCCCCTCGCGCGAATGCAGTTTGCGCTAGGCATCCTCGAGGAACGCGTGGACGAACAAAACCTCGATTACGTCAAGGATGTGATGGAGGAAGTCGAGCTGATGTCAAGGCTCGTCGCCGAACTTTTGAGTTATTCGCGAGCCGGAATCAGGACTCCGGAAATCGAACTCGAGAAGGTTTATCTGAATCCTTTGGTGGAGCGTGTCGTGCAGCGTGAAGCAGCCAATGCCGAAGTTAATATCGACGACGACCTGACCGTACTGGCGCAACCGGAACTTCTCTCGCGTGCAATCTCGAACGTCTTGCGAAATGCAATTCGATATGCGGGAGACGCGGGCCTCATTACAATTTCCGCCGTTCGCGACGGCCGTGACAGAGTCAAGATCGTCATCGCCGACCAAGGTCCAGGCGTTCCGGATTCGGCATTAAACAAGCTGTTCGATCCGTTTTACAGAATTGATTCCGATCGCTCCCGCGAAACCGGCGGGACCGGCCTCGGGATGGCAATTGTCAAAACATGTGTTGAAACTTGTAAGGGACATGTTTCCGCCCGTAATCGAACCCCAACTGGTTTGGGGATCACCATAATTCTTTCAACCGAAAGAGTTGACTAAGTACCCATCTTCGATTCTGCTTCCAAGGGCATACGGCTTGCCCTGCGACATGCCGCGTAATGCGTCGGCAGTGCGGTTTAGGCCTTATTTGCTCGTTCAACGGCCATGGGTTCCGTGAAAACTGGGCGAGTAGGATAATGGGGCACCTGTAACGGGGATATTGGTTCGTGCCAAAATTGGGCGAGTGGGAAACTGGGACAAGGGACTGGGGGCGTTTCGGCCAGCTATTGAGTCAATCTGACTCAAAAGCCCTTAAATCATTAATTTCTAAGGTTTTTCGACGGCGAAGTCTTGACACTAAAGGCCTTCGACGTGTAGATTTTAGGTTTATGCGGCCTATCAGAATGAGTTCGGAAGAGATAAGAAGTAAGTTCGGTTCCGAGTAGTCGCAACGGTTTTCAATACAAATCCCTTTACTGGGAGATGTTTGGAGATTAGGGCTTCAAATTATGGCTCTGCATAAAACACGACGCGTTAGATCGACAAAGAATTTTTAAGTAAGGAAGTTCAAACTAGTAAATGGCAAACGAGGTTAACAACGAGACTGAAGAATCGAAAACCGGCGAAACTTCGGTCGTGGAACAGACACCCAAACAAGACGTTGCGGAAACGTCATCAACACCGGCCCCTGAAATTGCACAGGAGACACCCGTGCCTGAAGCAACACTCGAACTAGCCGCGGTACCGGCTGCTGCGCCTGAAAGCGCTCCGAGAACGGTCGCAAAACCGGCCTCATTGATGGCAGCCGAGACACCGGCCCCTGAAACTGCGGAGGAAACACCCGCGCCTGAAGCAACCCCCGCACCGCCTACGGTACCTGAAAGGTCACCCAGAACGGTCGCGAAACCGGCCTCAATGATTACCGCCGAGACACCGTCCCATAAAGCAACGACCGGTGCAGCGCCGGAAGAAACGCAAAGCTCAGGCGACATCGACTTTGGCGCAATCCTCGAACAGTTCGAACAGGAGCAGACCGTCTATCACGCGGGCGAACTGGTTGAAGGTAAGGTTGTCGGCGTAACTGACCGCGGCATTCTTGTCGACTTCGGCTACAAAAGCGAAGGCATAATTCCCGCCGAGGAAGCAGCGGCAGGCATCGAACCTCCAAGTGTCGGCGACACCATCGAGGTGGTGATCAAATCGATTTCTTCCGGTGACGCACCGCCCGTACTCTCGCGGGTCGACGCCAAAATGCGCAAGGTCTGGAACGAGATCGAGGAAGCCTTCAAGGAAGAGCGGACGGTTACCGGCCGCATCATCGATAAGACCAAGGGTGGTTTACGCGTTGACCTCAACGGAATTGAAGCATTTTTGCCGGGATCACAAATCGATTCGCGGCCGATCCGAAGTCTTGATTCATATATTGGCCAGGACATTGAAACAAAGATCATCAAGTTCAGCCGCCGCCGTAACAACATCGTTCTATCGCGAAAGGTCATTACCGACGTGGTCATCAACGAGCAAAAGGCCGCCACTCTGAATAGCATCGACATCGGCTACGTTGTCGAAGGCACTATAAAAAACCTGACAGAATACGGGGCTTTCGTCGACATCGGCGGCATCGATGGGCTTCTGCATGTGACTGATATGTCGTGGGGCAGGCTCAATAATCCGGGCGATCTGTTCAAGGTCAACGAACACATTCAGGTTAAAGTCCTAAAGCTCGATCGCGAAAAGGAAAAGATTTCGCTCGGCTACAAACAGCTGCTGCCGGACCCATGGTCAACCGTTGTCGAAGTTTATCCGGTAAACTCGAAAAAAACCGGTAAGGTCTCGTCGGTCACCGAGTACGGCATCTTTGTCGAGCTCGAACCCGGAGTCGAGGGACTTGTACATGTTTCCGAGATCTCCTGGTCAAAGCGGTCGGCGAACCCGAAACGCATGTTCCATCGCGGCGACGATGTCGACGTGCAGGTGCTCGGCGTTGATACGGAAGAAAAGCGTATCAGCCTTGGCATGAAGCAGCTTCAGGCGAATCCCTGGGACAACATCCAGGACCGCTACCCGGTAGGCACAAAGATCCACGGCAAGGTCCGTAATCTAACCGACTTTGGTGCTTTTGTCGAGCTTGAAGAAGGCATCGACGGCCTCGTGCATGTGTCGGATATCACCTGGGCGAAGAAGCTCAAACATCCAAAGGAACTTCTCAAGAAAGACCAGGAAGTCGACGCAATTGTTACCAATATCGACGCCGCCGGCCAGCGGCTGTCGCTCTCGATGAAGGACCTGACGCCGAGTGCGTGGGAAGGCTTCGTCGCGACGCACCGTCCGGGTGATGTCGTCCGCGGCAAGGTCACGCGCTTTACCAGCTTCGGCGTTTTTGTCGAGCTTGGCGAAGGGCTCGAAGGCCTGTGCCACATATCGGAGCTTTCCGATGAACGCGTCGAGAGCGCCGAATCGGTCGTTCATCTCGGTCAGGAATTAGACTTTAAAATTCTGCGTATCGAGAATGACGATCAGAAGATCGGGCTTTCGTTTAGAGCCGTCGGCAAAGAAAATGAACCGATCGTCGATACACGGGTATACTCTTCTGAAGCTAAAGGCGGCATGGCGTCGCTCGGAGAGCTTGCCAACCTTGTGAAAGGCGGCGCGGCCGAAGAAGAACCGAAGGCCGAACTCACCAAAGAAGAAAAAGAAGAAGCCAAAAAAGAGAAGAAGGCTAAAGCCAAGCAGGAATACGAAGAAGGCGAGGCAGCAAAGGCCGCCGCGGAAGCCGAAGCTGCTGCAAAAGTTGAAGCGGAAACAGAGGCTGCTGCGAAGGCTGAGGCTGAACCGGAAGCCGCTCCAAAGGCCGAGACTACCTCTTTCGAACCGGCTGCGGAAGCAGAAACCCCTGCGGAGGCCGTCGCGGAAACCGCTGAACCTTTAGCCAAAAAAACCGCGGAGCGAGCGGTCGAGGCAGCAGAACCGGTGGCCGAAGAAACCACATCTCTTATAGTAGAGGCCGAGGCCGCAGAACCGATCGCTGAAGAAAAGACTGCTCTCTCGGGGGAAAGCCCGGCGGAAGAAGCTCCTGCAGCAGAAGCTTTGACTGATCCCGCTGCCGAAGAATCCGCGGCTCCGGTCGAAGAAGACGCCGCGGAAACTACCGCCGCTGAAGACATTCCAACTCCGGAACCAGAGGTCGAGGCTCCGGAAGAGGAGACTATCGAAGCCGAGACTGTGGAAACGCAGGTTGCTGAAGTTAAAGAGGACGAGACGGAAGAATCAGCCGAAAAGTCGGCTTAGCTTTTTTTGATTGACGAGCGTGGGCGTAACATTTAGTGGCGTGAGAGGATAAATTAAGATGACTAAAGCGGATCTGGTAGAAAAAGTTGCAAAAGAAGCTGAAATGACGAAAAAGGACGCCGAGCAGCTTGTCGAGATCATTTTTGACAGCATTGTCGAAACATTGAACAGTGGCGAGAAAATAGAATTGCGGGGCTTCGGAAGTTTCCGCGTCCGCGAGCGCAATTCACGAAAGGGCCGCAATCCCAAAACAGGTGCGGCGGTCGAAATTCCCGCGAAACGCGTCGCATATTTCAAGCCCGGCAAAGAGCTAAAGGAACTTATCAACAACGGTTAGATTCGATTTACTTGAGATTAAGACCCGAGCTATGCCGAAGATCCTTTCTTCCGTCCGGTCGGGTCGTTATATTGGAATTTTTGTCCGCTTTGTTCCTCTTGTTCGTTCCTGTTCCTCTTATTCGGTGGTTAAATCTTTCTTGTCTGACGGCATCAGAAGAAAAGTAACTATCAACGATGCGAGAATAAGCCCGGTCATAATGATCGGCGGCAAAAACGTAAACACCACCATCACCACAAAGATCGAGCCAAAAACGAGGACATTTATCCTCGTTATTCCCTTCAACAAAGCCGCGTCGGCCTTTTTACGTAAAAGATAGGCGTTAATCAGCCCGCCTAACAAACAGACAAACGTAAAACATGAGCTGAGCGCGGTAAACAGATTCGAGAACGACGGCTGAAAACCACCGCCCGCGTCCAACTTGTAAGTGGTCATCAGCAACATCAACTGCCGCTCCGTTTCGTTCTGCGGCTCAGGCCTGACAAACAGGCTGATCGAATGAAACACCGCGGTCAGAAGTTGAAAACCAACAGCGGCCCAAAGCCAGAAAGTGTAGCGTTTTAGCATGTCGCTAGTCTCCGAAATACTGGCTCTGCCCGAGCGGGCATAGCCGCAGAGCCGCTCGGCTAGGCCCGCTTCAAGCCAAAAAATCCGATCGTCGCAAAATACCCCGGAAACACCTTCATGTGCACCTTGCCGAGAAATTCGTGCGGAGCAACCTCGACCATTTCATCGAGAATGATGCGGATCAAAAAAGGATTTTCGGGTGAGTTGTAGTCGAGTTTGAAAACGTCGATATCTTTGTCCCTAAAACCCGGCCCGGTGCTCGTATTGAAATAATAAGCGTCGGTGTTGCCGTCCGCATTCGGCCGAAAGAGCTTGTAAAATGGCGTCAATATCTTCAGCAGCGACGCGCCCTTTGGCGTGAAAATATTAAAGCCTTTCGCGTTCTCGCTTTCAAACGATTTTCCAAGCCACGGCACCGGCCTGTTGCCAAGCAAATATGCGGAGCCGTTGTAAAATCCGTTCGGGGCTTCCTTTGGTGTCGTGCCTGCGAGAAAGTCTGCCTGCCTTCGGCTCTTGCCGACAAGAAATGTAACCAGCATCCAAAACCCGAGCCATACCGCGACTGCAAGCGCCAAATCTATCAA
>DLHV01000095.1:12924-19367 GCA_002483395.1 Chloracidobacterium sp. UBA7659
CCATTCCCGTAATTATTCGCCTTGATCCTGATTTAGGATTCGGCGCCCCGATTCGTCTTATTCCTTTATCTTCCGTAGTCAGAGTTCTCCGGCCTACAATTTAAACTCCCGGTGTCAAAAACCATTCGAGCCCACCGGCCGCCCTCATCCGAATAACAAATGAACCGCCAACCGCCGAAACCGACACATCATACTGTTTGTCCAGCATCGGGTCGAGTCTCACCGGCTTAGCCCAGTTCCCTTTCGCGTCACGAGCGACGACAAAANNCGAAAAGCCGCCCGGTTTTAGCATCGACCACAGTACTATGTGATTGGACAAGACCGGCGATCACGCGAACCTTTCTGCCAAATGCATCCCGCTTACGATCTACATAAAAAAGGCCCATGTTTGGATTTTCTTTATCAAAGCTGGCGTCACCCCAATCCCACATGTAATGAACCGTGTCGCCCCAACTTCCAGACCACGGATGAGACCAGCTTGTAAAGCCGCGCTTGTCAAGCAGCCACGCCTCCAGCCATTTACCGGTTTTCGGGTTGCCGATAACCGAATAAACGTTCAGTTGGTTATCATCACTAATGTTTACATCGGAAATGATCAAATGGATATTTCCCTGATCGTCAACCGCGATATAGTGAGGAGCCGTCTCGTGCGAACCAACATCTCGAAAGAAAAGCGAAGTTTTGATTCTTCCGCCTTCCCGCCTGCCTATGAATACATCCGCTGGATTAAAACCGTAGCCATAATGCGGCTCATATTGCTGCCGGGGATTCATATTCGAAGACGATTCGCCCAAACCGGGCCATATCTTTTTGGGATCGAATCGCCCGCAAAGGGCTTCGTAAACTGTCCCGTCAGGTGCCGAGGCTTTGACGATACGCCTGGTTTCGTATGACGGTTTCGGCGTCGGCCCGGTTAGCGGCCTTTTCACAACTCTGAATTTAAACTCCGGTGCGGAGTCAGGGATTTCATCGAAGCCGCCCACGCCTTGTGGTTTGAGAAAATCTTTGACGGCAACTCCGAGCAGCTTTGAGGTTTCCCAAGCTTCCGAGGACGGCTTGTTTTGAGACCACACGGCAGACACCGCACACGAAAGGAAAACCAGGCTCAGTACAAATTTCATAACCGTGTACGACTAATTACCTTTGCCTTTAGCCATGTCCCTGTTGTCGGGCTCATGCGATCGGTCAATAGCCTCGTCTTCAATCTCTCCGCCGCGGCTGACCGGAATGTCGGCCGGATTCGCGTATTTGACACCGCCGTATTCGATATCACCCGCGTCGGGGACGATCTTGTATTGGCCGGACGTTGGCGGCACATAGCCCGGATAATCGACACGCGAATGATATATCGCGACCAGCGACCGGATCATCGCCTCGCGGATCTGCGTCAGTTCGCGCAGGGTCAGATCGCACTCGTCGAGCTGGTCGTCGCTGAGAATTGCGTCAATTATCTTTGTGACGATAAAGCGGATATTCTCCGGTGTCGGCTCCGATAGCGAACGAGCGGCGGCTTCGCAGCTATCGGCGATCATCATTATCGCCGCTTCCTTAAACTGCGGTTTCGGCCCCGGGTAACGAAAATCATTCTCGACAAATTCCTCGTCCGGCCTCGCCTGAGCCTGGGCCTTTTTAAGAAAATAATGAAGCGTGCGTGTTCCGTGGTGCTGCGGGATAAAGTCGATGATCCGCTGCGGCAGACCCATTTCCTTTGCCAGTTTCTGGCCATAGGTCACATGGCTGATGATGATCTTCGCGCTCTGAGCAGGCTTCAAACGGTCGTGTGGGTTCGTGCCGTGCTGGTTCTCGACATAATGCTCCGGCGCGGCGGATTTGCCAATATCGTGATACAAGGCGCCAATCCGCGTGAGTAAACCGTTGCCGCCGACAACGCGGCATGCTTCCTCGGCCAATTGGCCGACGGCGTGTGAATGTTGATTTGTCCCTGGTGCCCGCATCGCCAATTGTCCGAGAACTGGGAGATCGGCATTCGACAATTCAAGCAGCTTTACATCGGTCAAAATACCGAACATCGTCTCGCAAAGCGGGAGGAAGACGCTTGTAGCCGCCGAGGTTATTAACCCGCTTACCAGCCCGAACGAGATCGCCAAAAGAACCGTGTTCAAAATAAACGGTTGCTGCGTGTATGCAATAACGGCGATCGCCAAAACAGCACTTGTCAGCCCGACGAAGACGCCCGCCAGCGTTACAGTTTGGCGGCTGCGATATTGCCCAATACCGTATACCGAAACGGATGAGGCGATCGTTGCAAAGATAGCAAATTCCAAACCACGCGGAGCGAGCAGCCCGGCAAGCAGGGCGGTAAATATTCCCGTAAAAAGAGCAGTCCGCCGATCAGCCAGCAAATTCATTAACAGGCTGCCAAACGCAAAAGGTATCGCAAAAGCCCAAAGGCTTGGGTCGCTCAGAGGCGCCTTTATGTTCTGAGAGGCCGTAAATTCCGCCAGTCGGAAAAACACTGCCATCAGCGTGGTCTGTGCCACGACGATGAACCCGAAAAGTGCAAAAGTCTTTTGTTCGGACAAGGCCAATCTCGGCACAATTCCGCGATGCTCGATAAATTTCCACGCCGCCCAAAAAAGGCCGATAACGAGAATCAGCAACCCGAAGAACCGGTTCAACTGCCGTGTCGAAGACGAGTAATTACGGATCGCCGAGACCTGCGACAAAACCTGTGTGGTAATTATATCGCCTTCATCAGCGATCTTCTGGCTGCGTTTCAGTGAGATGGTTACGGGCTCGACGCTCCCTGCCACGACCCTTCGAGCATTTTCGGTCGCTACGCTGTCATATATCACACTCGGTTGGACCAGTGGCCCAAGTGCAGCATTGAAAGTGTCGACCTCTTTCGGTGACAAGCTTCGTATCTCGCCCAATCCTTCTCGCAAACGATTCCGCGCTTCAGAAAGAGCCGTCATCGTCATCGCCGGATTCTGTGCCTGCCTCGAATCGGTCGGTTTCTGGCGATCTACTATAGAGATCTCATTCTGAAGGAAAGGTTTGTCCTGATCGCTGTATATGTCGCCAGAGGAGTTCTCCCGCAATATTCGCAGGATCGTGTCGAGTTCGTTAGAGCTGTAGGTTCGTGCGGAAAACACCCTGCCAAGGTCGGCGCCGCCGACGCCTGTCCAGCGTTCGTCCTGCTTTGCGTTCACATTCGGTTTGTTCACTCCCTGCGAAGCAGATCTATTCGCACCGGTAGAAGTGTCAGGCTTGCGTTTCAAACTTTCCCACGCCGAACGAAAACTCTGAACCGCTTCATCGGCCCGCTTTGGCTCAAACGTAAAGATCGGAGCCACCGTCTCCTCCGCGGTTTGCCGGATACGCTCGGTCTCGTCGTCATCGACAAAGTAGATATCGGCCGGTGAAATAATACTCTCGCGGGCAATATCGCCCTCTTTGTAAACCTGTTCACCGGCAGAGCGCCAGATCGGGTTATTTATGAGAAGGGTCGTTACTAAACAGAGCACGGCGAACCCAAGCCAAAACCGCTGATTCTCCGAAAGCCGCGCAAATGGGCCAGAGATCATATCCCAAACCTTAGTTCGCCATTTAGCGGCCGGCGATTTCAAATCCTGGATTCGTTTGCTCATCTTAAGAAACTTGCGGGCGAAATACGCGAAACACGCAAAAAAGGACCAATACGTAATATTTTTTTCATGAAATTCGCATGTTTCGCGGGCTGATATTGATCGAATCTACGAAACCAAACTCTTAACTTCGAATTCAAAACTTGGAACCGCTATCGTTTCCGAGACCTTCTCCACCAGTCCGCGCAGCGTTTCACGGCGAATAGCAGAAACTGCCACGTAAGGGACATCTTTGTCAAGCGATATTTGCCGCGTCAAAACTTCCAGGGTTGCCGTATCGGTCAGATCGGTCTTGTTTAGCACAATTATCTGCGGTATTTCATTCAGCTTCAGCTCGGTCAGGATTTTATCGACCGACACGATCTGCTGAACTGCTCCCGGATTCGACGCATCGACGACATGCACGAGCAAGTCGCTGTCCGAGATCTCTTCAAGCGTCGCCCGGAAGGCCGCGACGAGCGTTTCCGGCAGATCGCGGATAAACCCTACCGTGTCGTTGATGATTACTTCCTGCTCATACGGCAGCCGAAGCCTCCGTGAAGTCGGGTCAAGCGTCGCAAACATTTTCTTTTCAGCGTAAACATCGCTCTGTGTCAACGAATTCAACAGCGTTGACTTACCGGCATTCGTATAACCAACCAGCGAGATCACTGGCAGGTTTTTCTGCGCCCGGTTCTTCCTGCGCTCGTACCGCTGTCGGCGAAGTCCCTCAACTTGCTTTTCGAGCTGCGCAACTTTATCACGAACACGGCGGCGGTCGGTCTCGAGCTTAGTTTCGCCCGGCCCTCGCCCGCCGATTCCGCCAGCCAGTCTCGAAAAGGCAGAATTCTGACCCATAACCAATCGCGGCAGCAAATATTTAAGTTGAGCCAGTTCAACCTGCAGTTTACCTTCCCGCGATTGAGCGCGCTGGGCGAAAATATCGAGAATGAGCTGCGGACGGTCGATCACCTTCAGATCTGTCGCTTCCGACAAAATGCGAATCTGCGTCGGCGTTAGCTCCGAATCGAAAATAATAAGATCGGCGCCAAGTCGCATCGAGCGAATCAAAAGTTCTTCCAGCTTGCCTCGGCCAAGCAAGGTTTTCGGATCGATCTTCGGCCGTCGCTGGATAATCTTGTCCAGCACCGCGACATCCGCCGATGTGGCAAGTTCTTCCAACTCGGTGAGCGACTCCTCGGACTCATCCGCATATCCGGTGGTCACACTGACAAGGATCGCCCGGTCGCCTTTTGCATCGCGCGTCTTGGCCGTCAGCCGGATACGAGCCATCTCGCTTTCGAGCGATGTAATCAGCTCGGTAAAATCCGTGCTTAGCTGCGACGGAATTTCCGGCTCCAGGAATGCGTAAGACAGTGAATCACCGGGCGGAGACGCGACCGTTAGGGAGCGTNNGTTCACACTCGCGTTTCTGCCCATATTCTGACCCGTTGTCGGCAAAAGGTGTGCGGAATATACAAGTCCGGGTAGGCCCGAAGATTCATCGATCTGTATAGCCGACATGAGATCGAGCCGCAGAAGCGCCAGGTCAGTAAGATCGTCCTGCGTAAGTTTTTCACCGAGCAAATGCGTATGCACGCAGCGAAGCCCCCGAAATCGGTCCGTAGAAACACGCGATCGGCCGAAATCTGGCATTTCGAGCTGCTTTGCGGTCCCGACCATCACATATTCAACCTTTCCTTTGCGATTAAGAAGAACGCCGACNNTCCGACATCTGCCTGGCAAGCTCCTGCGAAATTATTTGATTCGCGGCTACACGTCTCGTCGCCAGCTTCTCGATGCGGCGAATCTGGTTGTGTTTCAGCCCCTGCGTAAATCCGTAAATGCCGTTAATAAAATAAGCCTCCAAAAACTGCTTTGAAATCGAATTATACCAAAAAGTTCAGAGTTCAAGCTTCAGCTTGTCTACTAAGCCGAAGAATCAGCAAGCTGAAGCTTGAACTCAGAACATAAGTGGATACAATCAAATGATGCAACCGCGCACCAAACGCCAAAAGGACGTCCTCGACTTCATAACGAGGTATGTTACGCGAAACGGTTATGAGCCGTCATACCAGCAGATCGCGCGGCAGTTGGGCGTTTCGTCAAAAGCCGGAATTGCGAGGCATATCGAGGCTCTCGAAACTCAGGGTTTGATCTCCCGCCGGCGTGAAAACGGGAGCTTCGGCCTTGAACTCCATATGCAAAACGTCAGCTCCGATGCCGTCTGCAAGATCGAATTTTTTGATCTTCCGCCGGACTGTAGGGCGGGGGGAATGTGGCAGCGGTCGGAACTCGCGATCCCGACATTTATGCTCGGCGCATTGTCGCCGGATGACGTGTTTGCTTTTAAAACCCCGGACGATTCGATGGCCGATAAACACATTTGCGAAGACGACATAGTTCTGCTGGAACGGCGTTCATACGCCCGCCGGGGCGAGATCGTGGTCGTAATGGCCGACAACAACCGGATGCTGCTTGGCCAGTTTTTTCAGCAAGGAACCGAAACCGAGATTCGCCCGGCTAACCCGGACTATGAAACCGTGATTTTCCGGGCCGACAGAGTTGTTGTCCAGGGTATCATGCGTGGAATGCTCCGTCCGATCGCCGCCCAGGATCTTTAAATGTCGAATTTCCTTATGCCGCCTTCCCTGTCCGATAACTTGAAAGAAAAGCAAAAAATATTGGTTTACCTTTTTGGTTCGCTGGGCGATTCGCTCGTAGCGATTCCGGCGTTGCGAGCAGTACGGCGACACTTTCCCGGCGGCGAGATAGTGCTGCTTCAAAACTTCCTAAGCGCGAACCTGGTAAAGGCGTCAGAAGTAATACCCGACAACCTCGTCAACCGTAGTCTCT
>DLHV01000095.1:19384-23907 GCA_002483395.1 Chloracidobacterium sp. UBA7659
CACCCTGCGCCGCGAGCACTTTGATGCGGCCGTCTATCTCGTGATCAGTGAGCGGCCGAGAAAGGCCGTGCTGCGTGACAGGTTTTTCTTCCGGTCATGCGGCATTCCAAAGCTGTTCGGCTTTCACCCGTTTTCAGACGAAGAGCTTTATCCGGTGGATGTCGATGGCCGTCCGGCGATGACCGAACACGAAGCCGTCCGCAAGCTGAGACGGCTCGCCGACGACGGGATCGAATTCCTGCCGAACGATCTTCGGATACCACTTCTAGATTTTTCGCAATCGGAACTCGAACAGATCGGTCGATGGCTGGAATCGCGGAGGCAAAACCCGACCGGTCCGCTGATTGCGATCGCTCCCGGCTGCAAAACGCCTACTAACGAGTGGCCGCTCGAGAACTTCATTCAGCTCGGCAGCCGCATGATGGCCGAAGAGAACTGTGAGATAATAGTCGTAGGTGGAAATGCGGAACGCGAGATGGGCGACCGGATGATCGCGGCTTGGGGCTGTGGCATCAATTCGGCCGGAGAGTTTTCAGTTCGAGAATCGGGTGCTCTGCTTTCGAAATGCGATTACTATCTCGGTCTGGACACGGGCACGACGCATCTTGCGGCGGTCGCCGGCACTAGGTGCTTCGCGATCTATGGCGAGCGGAACAATCAAGGGCATTGGTTCCCGCTCGGCGCCGGACATACAGTCTTGTTTCATGCGGTCAAATGCGCTGGTTGCCGTCTCCAGGATTGTCCGCTGCCTGATCATCCGTGCATGACTGAAATTTCGCTCGAATCCGCCTGGCTTAATTTGAAAGCGTTCCTCGGTCAAGATTACGACGATTCGCGGACACAGGTCGTTTCCGTTTAAGTTGCATCAAATAAAGAATGAGTTTGGGAAATAAGATAAGGGGTTTCAAGGAAGTTTGGGCGTTCGATAACCGGCTGTGGCTGGCATTTACAAAGACTTTTTTTCGAAATGAGAATCTGCATATCTATCGCTATAAGGGAGCCGAGATTCTTGTCGACCACGCGGGTGGCGATTCGAACGGTGCTCGCGAAGTGTTAACGTCTCCGATGTACAGCCGTTTTCTGCCGCAAATGAAAATCGACGGGCCCGTAAACGTTCTCGATCTCGGCGCAAATAACGGCGGATTTCCGCTCCTTCTGCACACAAGCGGCATCAAGCTTAAAAAGGTCGTCAGTGTTGAATTTAATCCGAGAACTTTTACACGCCTCCATTTCAATCTGACTCGTAATCTGCCGGGAGACGTTGTTCCGGTCAACGCCGCTCTCTGCGGTAAAACTCGAATGATCGAAGCCACGTTGGGCAACGGCGATGTGTCGGACAGCATTTATGAAAACGTTTCAAATCCCGACGCAAAGCAATATAAGATACAGGGTCTGTCGCTCGACGATTTCTACAAAAACCATTTCGAGAATGAAGTGATCGATATCTGCAAGATCGATGTCGAAGGAGCAGAGTTCGAGGTTTTTCTCGAACCGGATCACAAAAGTTTGAAGCAATGCCGTTACGTAATTATGGAGATCCATGAACGCAATGGAAGGCGGGGGGACGAGATATTGCCCGTGATAAAGGATTTGGGATTCGTCCGGCACGAGCAAGACGCCGATGCCGACCCGACCGTTCACTTCTTCGTAAATTCGGGATTCGCTTAATTTCTTTGCCCTTGCACGGATTTGCCAATAAATGTTGAGAAAGTTAACCTTCTCCTATGTCCAATAAACCGACGCCAAATGCGAGCTACAGCCTGACCCTTCGCATCCGCATTCATAATCAACCGGGAAAACTTGGAGAGATCACAACCGCCATTGGCAGGGCGGGCGGTGACATCGAGGGCATCGATATCGTCAGTGTCGGCAAGGATTTCCTCATCCGCGACATTACGGTAAACGCGTCTTCCGAAAAACATGACCAGGAGATCGTCGCCGCCGCCAACGATATCGACGGCGTCGAGGTAATAAACGTCTCGGACCGCACATTTCTAATGCACCTCGGCGGAAAGATTGAGGTCGTGTCGAAAATGCAGCTTAAAACGCGCAGCGATCTTTCGATGGCGTATACACCGGGTGTTGCCCGCGTTTGCCAGGCAATCGCGAAGGACCCGGAAAAGGTCTTCAACCTGACGATAAAAAAGAACACTGTTGCCATCATCTCCGACGGCACGGCTGTTCTCGGCCTCGGCGACATTGGGCCCGCCGCCGCGATGCCGGTGATGGAAGGTAAGGCCCAGCTTTTCAAAGAATTCGGCGGTGTCGACGCGTTCCCGATCTGCCTCAGCACAAAAGACCCGCACGAGATCGTTCAAACGATCAAGAATATTTCGGTCGCTTTTGGCGGTATCAATCTCGAAGACATCTCGGCGCCGCGCTGCTTCGAGATCGAAGAACGCCTTAAAGAAGAACTCGATATTCCAGTCTTTCATGATGACCAGCACGGAACGGCAGTCGTCGTGCTCGCCGCTCTCATCAACGCCCTCAAAATCGTCGGCAAGCGGATGGAAGACGTAAAACTCGTCGTCAATGGCATCGGCGCCGCCGGTGTCGCGTGCTCGAAGATCGTCATGGCCGCCGGTGTTAAAAACATTATCGGGTGCGACACAACGGGAGCGATCTACGAAGGCCGCCAGGAAAACATGAACTGGGTCAAGGATTGGTACGCCCGCAACACAAATCCCGGGAAAGAAGAAGGCACGATCCATGAAGTAATCAAGGGCGCCGACGTTTTCTTTGGCCTCTCGGCACCAGGCGTCATAGGCGAGACCGACCTCGCGAATATGGCCAAGGACCCGATCGTCTTCGCCATGGCAAACCCTACGCCGGAGATTATGCCCGAGGATGCGGCCGGACACGTGGCCGTTATGGCGACCGGACGCTCGGATTATCCGAACCANNAACCAGATCAACAACGTGCTGTGTTTTCCCGGTATTTTCCGCGGCGCTTTGAACTGCCGCGCCTCGCGCATAAATGAACAGATGAAACTAGCCGCGGCAAACGCCATCGCCGACATCATCGGGCCCGAAGAACTTCACCCTGACTACATCATCCCGTCCGTTTTCGACCGCCGCGTCGGCGAAGCCGTCGCCGCCAAGGTTGAAGAGGCCGCCTACAAGTCAGGTGTCGCCCGCCGCCAGCGTGCCACTTCCGATTCAGAGTTTTAGCCCCGCCGATCAGTACACCGAGATCGTCGGCTCCAAACCTATCCACAACCTAAGATACGAAACTTCTAGCCCATCTCATCGTATTCGGTGTATGCTGTGGAAGGGAGATTCGGCGGCACCGCAATGATAAGAAAAAGACTCAGCAAACTATCGATTGAAGAGTTGGCAAATACCATCACTCACGGTTTTGGCCTGTTTCTGAGCGTGATCGGCTTCGCCGTACTTGTGGTTTTAGCCGGTCTGAACGGCGACCGGCTCTCTATGATAGGCTGTGTCGTTTACGGGCTCTCGCTCGTTATCCTCTACACGGCCTCGACGATGTATCACAGCGCAACGCTGCCTCGTTATAAAAAGACACTTCAGATACTCGATCATTGCTGCATATATCTTCTGATCGCCGGAAGCTATACACCGTTCGGGATCGTCATCGCCGGTGACTTGTTCGGCCGTGGCCTGCTTGCGGCGTTTTGGGCAATCGCGTTTGCCGGCATCTTGATAAAGCTGATCGTCCGCGACCGCTATCCCGCGATAAATGTGATCTCGTACCTCGCAATGGGCTGGCTCGGAGTGTTCGCCGTGCAGCCGCTGTTGAATGCACTTGGAATTATGCCAGTCGCCCTGGCGATCGCCGGAGGCGTTGCCTATTCACTCGGCGTCATATTTTTCCCCTTGAAAAGTATTCGCCATCACCACGCTATATTCCACGTCTTCGTGCTAGCCGGCAGTATTTTTCACTACATCGCGGTCGTGCTATACGTCGTTCCCTAGTCAGCAAACTTATATCCCATTCCGTGAACGGTCTGGATAAAATGCGGGTGTCGCGGGTTTTCTTCGAGTTTTTGCCGCAGCCACGCTATGTGAACATCGACTGTCCGCGTCGACGGCGTCGCATCGTAACCCCAAACCGCGTCCAGCAAATGATCCCGCGAATGGACCAGCCCGCGGTTCTCGATCAAGAACTGCAATAATTTAAATTCCATCGCCGAAAGCTCGATCGGGCCGCTGTTCTTCATTACCTCGGCACGCTTGAAATCGATCGACACCTCGCCGAACCTAAACGAGTCGAGAGCTCTGCCATTGCTGTGCTGTGCCGGCGACCTTCGTAAGAGTGCTTCGACACGTGCTAATAGCTCGATCATCTCGAACGGTTTGGTCAGATAATCGTCGGCGCCGGCATCNNAACGGTTTCGTCAGATAATCGTCCGCCCCGAGTTTTAACCCAAGAACCTTGTCGATCGTCTCGCCCTTTGCCGTCAGCATGAGTACAGGCGTCTCAATTCCCTTCTGCCGAAGATCGCGGCAAATGTCGTAGCCATTCTTTTTCGGAAGCATCACGTCGAGAATGAGCAGGT
>DLHV01000263.1 GCA_002483395.1 Chloracidobacterium sp. UBA7659
ATTTCCACAAAAGGCTCGTTTGTCGAATACATAGACCGCGAAGCTTCCATCTGGGAATTGCTCGCATACGTTCAGATCCGGGCAATTTCTGGAGACATTGACCTTGCAAAGACGGCGGAGATAGAGATAGGCGAGGCTATACGCTCCCGTGCCGCGAATGAAAACGAGGGCGAGCTTCGTTTTGAATCAAGACGCATCCGGCTAATGCTTGAAGCTCAGCATGGAACAGCCCGCGGCAGCAAAAATATCGATATTAAATTCGGTGCAGGCGGCCTGCTCGACGTTTATTTCGTCGTCCGTTATCTGCATCTGCTCAACAAAACTAAAAACGGCTCAGGCAATCGCTCGACGGTAGCTAAGCTCGAAGAATTTCTAGCCAACGGTTTGCTTTCTGCCGACGATTTCAACGGTCTCAACGAAGGCTACGCATTCCTGTCCGAGCTTGACCATAACATCCGCTTGATGATCGGCCGCATGTCGCGACTTCCGCGTGCAAATCAGCCCGCACTCGAACGCATCGCAGCCCGGATGAACGCCGGTTCGGCCGCCGAACTCCTCGAACGCCTAACATNNCCTGAACATCCGCGCCGCCTTCGAATCGATCTTTGCGTAGTTGATAAATCGTGCAGCCTCCCCAGCTCACGATTGTGACAGTTCAATTAGTGTCACACTCCGCCGCAACGCCCCGTCGATGTGTGCTCTAATCGAGCCGTATAAAATCTTATTGTTCCAGCAACGGAAAGATGATAGATAAGTGTTTACAGTCGAATACCACCGGGATGAAAAACTTTGTTAAGGTATCCGTTTTGATTTTTACTGCGTCTCTTATTGTAATACCCTCANNCTACGGCAGCGCAGCAGAATGTCGAAGTATTCGAGAAGATCGAGCTGCTGCAGCCGGACGGCAAAATTATTCACGAAACGGATGTCCGAATCCGGTTTAACGTGGACACGCTCGAGATCGAGTCCACCAAAACNNAACAGGTGCAGTCCTGAAAAAATGGAATTACACCGACATCACCGAAGCCGAATATTCATACACCAAAAAACCGCGGTGGAAGACGGGATTGGCGCTTGGCGCTGCTGCGGTAGTTTTTTTTCCGATACTGTTCGTCGCGATCCCGCTCGGTTTTACGAAACACCGGCGTCATTGGGTAACGGTCCGTACCGGCAACGACTTTGCCGTGCTGAAGGTCAGCAAAAGCATTAGGAAATTGTTTATTCCGTCCTTTGAAACTCACACTTCGGTAAAAATCACTGCGCTCGGAAACGATAAATGATTTGCCCGCACCACGTGCGGCTGGATGAAAAGAAGGAAGCTTATGTACAAACCTCTACTCTTTATTATTATTATATGTGTCGCCATCGGAGTGTTTGCCCAGTCTGAAACGCTGACGAATGGCGACATTGTCGAGATGACAAAGGTCGGGCTCTCAACCGAGGTTGTTTTGCGTAAGATCCGCACGTCTAATACGAAGTTCGACGTATCGGCCGCCGGCCTGATTGGGTTGAAAAAGGCGAGCATTGCCGACGATGTAATAACGGCAATGATCGACCGGCAAGAACTGTTGCCGGCGAACGAAAAGCCCGGCAGTGTGCCCGCCTATTCCGAGAGCGGTTCCACCCCGAACACGTTTACATCGACGCCCGACGCCCCGCCGGCAAAAAAGGACGTGCTTGCAACGGCAAAGACGATCGCGTTTGAAAAGTCTTCGCTCCAGCCATCGCGGCAGGCACTTGAGAAGGAGCTGATGAAACGCCCGGAATTCAAATCGCTGAACCTGACGATCACTCGTTATAAAGACTCGGCCGACCTCTACGTCGAGATCGGTTTCGTTCACGGTTCGCTGATAACACACCGATACATTTATCGCATCTATGACCGCCGCAGCGGAGCCGTGATAGGCGCGGGCGAAACGACTTCATGGGGATCGCTTGCCGAAAACCTCGCTCGCAACATCGCCAAAAGCCTCGCCGCCGTTCACAACGGGTAGGTGGACAAAAATGTTCGTGAAATGAGCACTTCCGGTTTTTCTTCCGCTTGTTCCTGCTTGTTCATCTTCTTCTGTGGTAAAAAAGAGGAACGGGGAAGCCTCGTAGACGAGGCTGTCTGACATTCCGGCAACTGCGCGAACTAAATCACGTAATTTAGTCTTTTTGCATGCCCGAATAGCCTGATATGTTAAGGTTACTTTAACCATTCGTTCCGGATAAACAGATATCAATAATCACATGCCCGATCTTTCGTCCTTTTCCGCGCTCTTTGATGTCAAAGAGACTTTCTTTACAGTTTTTGAACACCCCATCAGCTACGTCGAATTTATCGGCACGGTCCTCGGGCTGATCTCGGTTTTCCTGGCGGCAAGGGCAAATATTTTTACATGGCCCACCGGAATTTTAAACGCGATATTTTTTCTGGTTATCTTTTACCAGATACATCTTTATTCCGATATGTTCCTGCAATTTTATTTTTGCGGAATGGGCGTTTACGGGTGGTTTACATGGAAGTACATGGCCGGGCACACACAAAGCGCTATCCGGACGCTGAGCAATACGAACAGGCTGCGGCTTGCGGCGTTCATCGCGGCGGTAACGCTCATCATCGGCACTCTGATAGCGAGGATACATTTGATACTGCCCCAAATATTCGAAAAGCCCGCCTCTTACCCATTCATCGACACGTTCATCGCGGTTTCNNTTCAAGCGTGCTCGCGGTCATCCTCCTCGCCCGCCGCATATTCGAAACGTGGGTCCTTTGGATACTCGTCGATATCACCAGCATCGGTTTGTATTCGGTAAAAGGCGTAAAACTCATCGCCGTCGAGTACGTCATCTTCCTCGCCCTCGCCGTCCTCGGAGTCCTTAGCTGGTATCGCCTTTGGAGAAAAGAGGAGCTTGTCACGGTCGAGTAGCCGGGACACGCGCAACCGAGATTTTACGCTACTTTATTGATTCTAAGGCATTTAGCGGCACACTGGTCAAAAGTTGTCCCAGGGTTGTCCCGGTCTTGTCCCAGAGTGCTTTGGGACATGTAAATACTTGAAACCACAGTCTTTAATCGATTTTGTCACGCGATTTTTCTCTTTTTTAAAAAAACTTTTTCCCGAGCGTTTTTAAGGAAAAAAAGTGTCTTTTCAAAGATCATCCGGCTCTTGCCGAATTAATATAAACTGTATCATAACGTTGCACCGATGTCAAGATGTGTTATTGATGGAACACCCATCACCGTGAATTCAGATATTAATTGCAACTTTTGAAAAAACTCAAGGTAAACAGCGATGTCCTCGTGTGACGTTGCGATGTTTAGAGTTCGTAGCTGGTACTGCCTTTGAAAAAAAAAGGAGCTTGTCACAGTCGAATAACGCCGTTTTCCTGCCAAGCCTTCTTAGAGAATCGAGTTACGTACCAGACGCTAGCTGATCCGACCGTCCGTATTTCAGATAGAGAGCGGGGATTACGATCATGTTCAGAAATGTCGATGTTACAATGCCGCCGAGGATGACGACGGCCATTGGTTGTTGAATTTCCTTGCCCGGTTCGCCGGCGCCGAGGGCTAACGGGACGAGGCCGATGCCTGTGACAAGTGCGGTCATGAGGATTGGCGAAAGGCGTTCCATTGAGCCCTGGACAATGGCTTCTTTGAATGTTTTCCCTTCAAACTGAATGAGGTGTTGATAGTGCGAAATGAGCATAATACCGTTTCGCGTGGCGATGCCGAAGAGCGTAATGAACCCGACGAGCGAAGCAATCGACAATGTGCCGCCCGACAAAAACACCATAACGACACCGCCGATCAGAGCAAGAGGAAGGTTTGCCATTACGAGGACCGCAGCACGGGCCGAATCGAGCGCGATGAAGAGCAGTAGAAAAATTCCTGCGATGGCGACGACCGAGAGAAGGAGTATCTGCGTCGAAGCTTTTTCCTGTGCCTCGAACTGGCCGCCATATTGAACAAAGTACCCCTGAGGAAGCGCGACATTGTTGCCGATGCTGTTTCGCACATCGTTTATGACACTTCCGAGATCGCGGTCGGCGACATTCGCCTGAATGATTATCCTTCGCTGGACGTTCTCGCGATTGATCGTGTTCGGCCCCTGATCCGTGCGAACTTCGGCGACCTGTGCGATCGGAACTTTTGCACCAGAAGGCGTGTCGATAAGCGTTCGGCCTATGGCGTCGAGAGACGCACGCGACGCATCCTCAAAACGGATCAGCACGTCGTAAGTGCGCTGATCTTCCAACACTTGCGAAGCGACGTGGCCGTTAAACGCGGTATCGACGGTTTCGGCAAGGTCTTCGGCCTTGATGCCGAGAGCGGCGGCTTGTTCGCGGTTCAGCGTTATTTGAACTTGCGGAACGCCGACTTGCGGCTCGACGAGCAGATCGACCACGCCGTCAATCTGGGACATCTGTTCGCGGATCTCGCCTGCTTTTGTGCGAAGCGTCGCAAGATCGGGACCGAAGAGTTTGATCGCTATCTGCGCGCGCGTGCCCGAGAGAAGATGGTCGATGCGGTGCGAGATCGGCTGGCCGACTTCGGCTTCGACGCCGGGAATCTGCGCGAGCTTTTGCCTCACTTCCTCGGTAACTTCGTCGTGCGAGCGCTTCCCTTCTTTTGTTACAACCTCGATCTCGCTCATATTGACGCCGGCGGCGTGTTCGTCGAGTTCGGCGCGCCCCGTTCGGCGCGTAGTCGAAACGACCTCGGGAACACTCAGCAGAACATTCTCGACGACTTGGCCCATGCGGTTCGATTCTTTAAGCGATGTTCCCGGCGGCAAACTTGCGTTGATGTTAAAAGTTCCCTCGTTGAACGGCGGCAGGAATTCGCGTCCCATCAGGAAGAATAGCGAGATCGCGACGACCAACATGGCAGCGGAAACGCCGATGATCTTGAAAGGATTTCGAAGCGTCCATGCGAGGTCCTTTGCATAACGTCTTTTCAGGAGCGCAACCAGGCGCGAATCGGCTTCGTCGTGTATAAGACGCGAATGGCCGAGCAGGTAATAACACAGCGCCGGCGTGACGGTCAGAGCGACGAGAAGCGAAGCCGTTATCGAGATCACATAGGCAAAGGACAGCGGCGCGAACATTCGTCCCTCGAAACCGCCGAGGCTAAAGAGCGGCAGAAAGACAAGGACGATGATCAACGTCGCAAAAAAGATCGAGCTGCGGATCTCGACCGAGGCGTTATAGATCACGGTCAGGACGGGCTCTGGCGTATCTCGCTGAGCGTTTTGTTTCAAACGGCGAAACGCATTTTCGACGCCGATTATGGCGTCATCGACGAGCGCGCCGATCGCGATCGCCATGCCGCCGAGCGTCATCGTATTTATCGTGATGTCGAAATAGCTCATCACAAGTATCGCCGAAACAAGCGAGAGCGGGATTGCCGTCAGGCTGATGAACGTCGTTCGGAAATTCCAGAGAAATAAAAAAAGAACAATGGTCACCATTATTCCGCCTTCGATGATCGACGCTTTAATATTGCCGACTGCGCGTTCGATAAAATCGGCCTGACGAAAAGCTTTGGTATCGATCTTAACATCGGCGGGAAGCGAAGGTTTGAGCGATGCAAGTGTCGTCTCGATGTTTTCCGTCAGTTCGAGCGTATTAGCGTTCGGCTGCTTTTGAATTGTCGCAACAACAGAAGGTTGTCCGTTGAAACTGCCGTCGCCGCGTTTTAACGCCGGTGCTTCCTGAACGGTCGCAATATTTTTTACAAGTATCGGAACATTGTCGCGAACCGTGATGACCGAGTTTCCGAGGTCTTCGACAGAGTAGGCACGAGCGCGGATTCGGATAAGGTATTCCTCATTAGGCCGCTCCATAAATCCGCCGGATGCGTTCGAGTTTGATTCGCTAACCGCCTCTACAACCTCCTCAAGGGTCAATCGGTGATCCGTCAACTTCGCGGGATCGATAAGAATTTGAAATTGTTTCAGCTCGCCGCCGATCACCATCACCTGCGAAACGCCTGAAACACCGAGTAATCGAGGCCGAACTATCCAATCCGCCAGCGAACGAAGCTCCATCGGCTTTGTCTCGGTGCTGGTAATGGAGATTTCCATGATCTCGCCCATCGTCGATGAGATCGGGCCGAGAACCGGAGGCGAAACACCGGCCGGAAGCCGCACTTGCTGCAGTTTTTCTGTAACAAGTTGACGTGCCCGATAGATGTCGGTCGAAAATTCGAACTCGACAAATACGATGGAAATACCGATAGCCGAATTCGAACGCACACGAAAAACGCCCGCCGTCCCATTCATCGCGGATTCGATCGGAAGCGTTACCAGCGACTCGACCTCTTCCGGCGCAAGTCCGTGCGATTCGGTAAGAACAGTTACGGTCGGCGCCGTTAGATCGGGGAAAACATCAACCGGTGTCCTGAAGGCAACGAAGCCGCCATAGATAAGCAGTGCACTCGCGGCGACAAGAACCAGAAGCCGGTGTTTCAGCGAAAATGCGATTATACGATTCAGCATCTTTTTACGTTTCGTGCGAGTGCGCGCCAGGCTCCGCCGGGCGAAGCTCCTGAAGCTTTAACTGATATGCACCTTGAGTAACGACTCGCTCACCTTTCTCCAGGCCGGTAAGAACCGCGATCTTGTCACCATATTCGTCGCCGACAGTTACCTCGCGGCGGTGAAATTCCTCGCCCGAAAGGAGCACGTAAACAATGCGCTTGCCTTCGTGTTCGAGCACCGCTTCTTTCGGCACCATCATTGCGGTTACAGTCTGTTCGGCGTCGAGTTGCACATTCGCCTGCATACCGAGGCGCAGAGCGCGGCCCGCATTTTCTACTACAAATATCACGTTAGCGGCGCGGGTCTGTTCGTTGATCGTTGCGCCGATATCGAGCACCGAACCATTGAATTGTTGCGGATAAGCGGATGTTGTGAATGTGGCCGTCCGGCTTCCACCAAGCACACTGAGGTCACGCTCGAAAATCGGTGCTTCGACATAAACCGTGTCCAGATTGCTCACTTCAATGATCGCATCCCCGGGCGACACTTGTTCGCCAATTGATTTATTTACTTTTGTGATATATCCGCTAAACGGTGCGGCGACTGTAAAAGTACTTGACGTACGCAATGCGCCTTGTGCTAGAGACGGATCGATCCTTGCTGGCGGAATCGGACGCGCCGCGTTTAATGCCGCCAGGCGTTTGACCGCCGCGTCATATGAGCCTTGCGCCGAATCGGCTTCGGTTTGCGAGGTCTGCATTTCCTTTTGAGAAACCACGCCGGATTCGTAAAGCTTGCGGTCACGAGCAGCTTCACGTCTAGCGGCTTCGAGACGAACGCGCGCAGTTTCAACATCACCTGCGCCGTCCCGGCGGTCCGCTTCGAGGCGAGCGTTCTCAATTGCGACCTGAGAATTCTGCGCCTGCGTTTGTATTCGCTGAGAATCGGCTTGCGCGATTGCAGCGCGTGTTTGTGCTTCTTCCGCAGCGGTCGCCGTTTGTTGAACAACCGCAATCGGCTGACCGCGCGACACAAACTGACCGATCTGCGGAAGCGGGCGATTACTTAAAATCCCCCCAACCGGCGTCGAAACGAGCGCCTGGCTGTTAGCGGCGGGAACGACACGCCCAATGCTCGTGATCTGTCGTGAGACGGTTTGTTCCTCGGCCTGCGCGAGCTTCATACGGATCAGCCATTGCTGCTCCATAAGAAACTTGACCGTCCCCATGTAATTCTTTTCATTTTCCACGGCGGGTGGTTCGTTCGAACCTACGCCGCGCCACCACGCAGCGAAGAGCGCGAGTGCGACAACGACTAACAGGAGCGCACCGCCGATAAGCAAACTCTTAGAAGAAATGGCCCTCGTCGCAGGACTGTCCTCTATTTTATCCGCGGGTGTTTGTTCCTTTCTTTCAACGATTTCTTTTTCAACCATTTCTTGTTCATTCAANNGCTCGTCGAGCTTTTCGTTTTTGACTCGAAAATCAATGTCATACTTGCCTTTTTCCGGCAATTCGACCTCAGCAACGTAGATCCCGGTTACGCGCCCAACCTTTGCTTTGACTTCGCTTGCTTGGCCGCCTTCGGCTTTGCGGATTGTCAAAGTAACATCAGCCTTCTCAACGGGCGTCCCATCGGAAAGATTCGTCAAATGGATTAGAAACTGGCTGGGCTTACCGGTCTTGAGCGCCGCATATTCGAAAAAGTTCTCAATGCGCGTCGTAAACTCGGTCCGCGAAAGAGTTTCTTCCTCAGCCTCGGGTTTTGGTGTGGTCCCACACGCTGTGAAAATAGCGGCGAATAAGACCAAAACGTAAATCTTTTGACTCAGAAACATAAGCATTTAGCACCGTCCCG
>DLHV01000114.1 GCA_002483395.1 Chloracidobacterium sp. UBA7659
CAAACCGCCACGGCTGCATGTTCGCACCCGACGGAGCCGTGCCGGCGGTCGCGATGGCCTTTTCGATCAACTCAAACGGCACATCGCGGTCCGAATATTCGCGCACTGTCCGCCGACGTTTAAGCAATTCAAAAAAATCATTTGCTCGCTCACGCTGTTTGTCAGCGGGAACTTCAGTAAAATCAAGTGGGATAAAACTTGGCGGCGTATTACTCACAAATCACAATATAACTGAAATGGATTCGAAACCAGTAACTGAGAAGCGGATTCACGTCTCCGGCAGCACAGACGGCGGCGAACTAATAGCTACCCCGTCGAATCCAATAACCAAGCAAAATGACCAGGCAAGAAGATTATCGAATTGATTTTAACGGGCCGGGTTTGTTTGAGGCGATTGAGGGATGCGTATTTATGATCGTGTTGAGCTCGTCGCGACATAAATTTAGTTTTGATTGCCGACGATATTTACTCATGGGAGCAGAATCGTAACGCTAAAAATGTTCATCATCTTCGAGGATCGACCATCGGATTCGCCTTTTGTTGAAAGGATTTGGCGCAGCCACAGCGAATGCTCAGATGTATTTTGCTCGGTAGCGACGTGTCATTGGGAGATGGTCGTTTCAAAGCATCTGGGGAAGAACTCGTTTATCGTGCGTGGCCCCGAGACCATGGCCACCACAGTAGAGTGCCCTTCCGACGGCGAATGGTTTGCCATCCGCTTCAAACTCGGAACATTCATGCCCCTTTTTCCGACCGGCGAACGACGCGACCTAAACGACGTCATTCTACCCAATGCAACGAGCCGGTCGTTTTGGCTTAACGGTTCAGCGTGGGAATATCCAAATTTCGAAAATGCGGAAACCTTTGTGAAGCGGCTCGTGCATTGCGGACTGCTAACCGCTGACCCGTTGGTAAGTTCTGTTGTTAGCGGTCAGAATCGGGAATTGTCGCTCCGCACTGCCCAGCGGCGATTTCTTCGAACAACGGGCGTGACCCGTTCCACGGCCGATCAGATCGAGCGTGCTAGGCGTGCGACGCTTCTACTGAGACAGGGAAACTCTATTCTGGATGTTGTCTTTGAAACCGGATACTACGATCAAGCCCATCTTACCCGTTCGCTGAAACACTTCATTGGCCTTACGCCCGTGCAGATCGCTCGCGGTGACCGGCAGTTGTCGTTTTTATACAATACAGACCCGGTCTAAGCTGCTACGGTGTGATCATAGACTTATATAAAGGAGTCGATTATGCCAAATAAATCAATTTCAAGACTAAACGATGTTTCCAAGCCAAGACTTTGGGCGGGAGCGATCATTGCGGCCCTGGTCGCGGCATTCCTGATCTTTGACGGAATTACAAAGGTGATTCAAATTGATGCCGTGGTTAGGGCATCAGAACAATTAGGACTCCCCGTAAACGTGGCTCCAGTCATCGGAGTTGTTCTGCTCATTTGTACGGCTATCTACGTCATCCCGACAACGAGGATCGTTGGCGCGATCCTGCTGACGGGTTACATGGGCGGGGCTATGGCCATCCAAGTCCGAGCCAGAGAACGGAGTTTTTCCCATTATTTTCTCGTGTGCGTTCGCCGTGCTTGCATGGGTAGCCGTTGTCCTTCGCGAACCGCGCCTATTCCAGTTGATCCTGCTGCATAACTGGTCAGGCACATCGCAACAAACTTCAGCATTATCGGAGGATTAACGGATATGTCATTTCAAACCTATATTGCCAACATCGAGGCGAAAACCGGGAAAAGCGCTGCTGATTTTCGGAAGTTCGCCGAGGAAAAGGGATTTACGCAGAATGGACAGTTAGCCACAGGTGTTAAGGTGAGCACGATCGTCGACTGGTTAAAAGCGGATTTTAAATTAGGTCACGGACACACTATGGCAATTGTAGCGCTCTTAAAAGGGTCTAAAGGTGAGGACGGAGGTTGAACATGCAGAATATTGTCATTATTCTCACGCTGCTCCTGCTACCCTATTGGCTCTTGACGTTCGCACACGTCCCCGAAGGGCTGAGAGGGCGAGTGGGGATCGCGCTCGTTTTCGCGTTTACAGGCGTCGGGCATTTTATCAAGACCTCAGCGATGACCGAGATGCTTCCACCTTGGGTGCCCATGCGACTCCAGTTGATTTACGTCACAGGGGTCATTGAGTTGCTCTCGGCAGCGGCCATTCTCGTCACGCCGCTGTCACGGTACGTCGGCTTGGCGTTGTGCGTCTTTTTAGTGTTGATTGTTCCCTCAAACATTTACGCCGCGTGGCAGCGAGTTGATTTCGGCGGTCACGCCGCCGGACCGGCTTACCTTCTGGTTCGCTNNCGACAGTATGACAACGCCGCCTAACCATGCGCGGCAGTGAGCCTGGTAGATGGCGAATTTAGTCTCCCGATGGAGGAAAAGTAATGAAAACAAACGAAAGAGCGAGCTTTTTAAACCCCAATATCATTATGCTGGTCGCAATACCGGCATTTACGGTACTCGGCCAAATTAGTATCTCCGGCCAAACCGGCCAACCGGTCGATCCCAGTTCTTATGGGATGACCTCGGGGCGACTCGGGGCCACCGTGGGCGCCGTGCTCGGGCTGATCGGCATAGGCACTGGTATATTGGCTCTGGTCCGCCCCGCCGGTCGTTTCGGCACCGCCTCGGGGCGACTCGGAGCCTTCGTTGCTCTGGCGGCGGGACTGATCGCCATGGCCCTCGGTGGATTGGTTGCGGCCGCATCCGGCGGTCGTATCGGCACCGGCGGTGGGCTAGCCGGGGCTATCGTGGCCCTGGTTGTGGGGCTGATCGCCGTGGCAATTGGTGGGCTGGCTCTGAAGCGATCTCACCGTAGCACACAGAAACACTTGATAAATTCGTCAAGCGGTTCGCGCAGCTAAAGTTCTTTATAGACGACCATATAGCGGGCATACTAAAACATCGTGTTAGCATTCGCCGATGTCGCCGGAATCTCTTGCAGCACGTCCCAGTGTTCGACGATCTTGCCGTTGTCATCGAGGCGAAAAATATCGATGCCGGCCCATTCGCCTGAGCCTTGCCATGACTGATAACAGTGCAGGACGACGTAATTTCCCTCGGCGATCACCCGCTTGAATTCAACGTGTTTGACCGGATATTCGCGATGCATCCGCTCAAAATATTCGATAAACGCCTCTTTGCCGTCGGCAACCATCGGGTTGTGTTGAATATAAACGTCGCCAGCGTATTTTTCGATCGCCCAACGCGGTTTCTGTTGATTGAACATCAGATCGTAAAACGCCGTCACGGTTTGTTTGTTTTGTTCGAGTCTGTCCATGCTGAATTCCAGTTTACGACACGGCCTTTGCCTTTGGTCGTTNNCTGTGGTCGTTCCAGCTCATCGCGTTTCCAACCGGCGAGGTTTGCGGCCGCTTCGTATGTGCTCTGCATAAAATCGAGCAGCGTTTTCTCCGGCGCGTCGGATGAGCGAACGGCTTCGTACGGCAACACAAATTCGTTCAGCTCTTTGTGATAAAAACCTGCGACGGGCAAAATTTTCGCTTCTTTTAGACCGTCAGGTTCGGGCGCGGCATAGGCATAAAACGCGGGTTCTAGCACGAGTCCGCCGCCGCACCAGAAACCGTGGCTGATACAGGCGTGCGAATACGCTTCGCGCGTGATGTAATCGGCGCCTTCGCGTGGCGGCGCTTTTTCTCCGTTAAACCGCGTCACGGCCAGATCAAAACTGCCCCAGAAAAAATGCACCGGGCTTGATTTGCCTATAAAGCGCGAACGAAATTCACTAAACACGCCGTTCACCCAACTGATGATGGTGTGAAACCGCTCGACGTACTCCGTGTCGTACGAGTTATGCTGCGTGTCATCGGTAAAGCGGATCGGGTTTTCCAGTTCGACGGGCATTGTCCAGATTTTTGTATCGACTTTTAGCTCGCCTAGCGCAGACATCACGGCAGAATAAAAGTCCGCGACGGTTTGTGCTAATAATTTAACGCTCCGCGTTTCGCCCGTCTCGCATTTGATGGTAAGCTCGTGCGAAATAAAGTCGAACTCGATTGCGAAACTAGTTGCACCGTCGTGTAGCTGCAAGGTCGTGAGACCGCGCGGCGTTACGCGAANNATTTACAAGCGGCGAAGCGGCGTTGGCGATCTTGCCGACGATCTGCGTCCACATGTGCAGCGTCGCATGCGTGTCATGCCACTCGGCAAGCGGTAATTTCGGTAACAAAATTTTGTCCATGATTCCTCCTACCATATTACTTGATACAAGCTCGGGCAATTACCGCGAAAGCCATAATACTAATTCGCTGAACTAACCGATCTGAACTGTAGTCATCGAGATCGAACCGCCGTCAAAGCCTTCGACCGGGAAAGTCACTGCGTCGCCGCCGCGTTTTAATGCAAGTATATACAAGAGCGGGAGATAATGATCGGGCGTCGGGGCCGAAAGCACTGCGTCTTTGCCGAGCGACTCGTAGTGGACGAGCGGTTCGTGATTATCCGATAAGATCAATTCACGCGCCTTTTGTTCAAATCTGATAGCCCAATCAAATGGCTCGACATCATGCCGGCCCCACGCATAAGCGTGAAGGTTATGAACAAGATTGCCGCTGCCGATGATGAGCACGCCTTCTTCGCGGAGCGGCGCCAGGTTCTTTGCAGACTCGTAATGCCACTCGGCGGGCTTGTTTTCATTGATCGAAAGCTGCACGACCGGAATGTCTGCTTCTGGAAACACATGACACAAAACCGACCACGTGCCGTGATCGAGTCCCCATCGGCCGGTGTCCACGTTGACTCCGCCACCGAGCAGTCCATTTATGCGATTCGCCAATTCGGGCGAGCCTGGTGCCGAATACTCAACCTCAAAGAGCTCTCGCGGGAATCCGCCAAAATCATGGATCGTTCGAGGCCGCTCCATCGCCGTAACTGCAACTTGTGGAAGATACCAATGGGCTGAAATGCAAAGCACCGCCTTAGGCTTTGGTATCGACCTTCCGATCTCCGCCCACGCCTCGGTATATTGATTCCGCTGAACCGCATTCATCGGATTGCCGTGGCCGAAAAAAATGGCGGGCATTTGTGTCGACATTATATGATTCTACACTGAGATTCGGTTGGACATAACGTGGTTTGCGCGATTAAACTGTCATTTGCACTTTTTTATGGACGTTCGCAAGGCAATTTTGATCTTCCTCGGCACGGTTTGTGTTGGGCTCGGTGTGATGGGCATATTTCTGCCGCTGATGCCGACGACGGTCTTTTTGCTGATGGCAGCGTATTGCTATTCGCATAGCTCCGAGCGATTTCATAATTGGCTGATGACAAACAAGCTGTTTGGCAAGTACATCAGCGATTACAAATCGGGCAAGGGCATCTCGCTCAGACAAAAAATATCGACGATCGCGATCCTCTGGGCGTCGATTGGGTTGAGCGTCTGGTTTGTCGGCGGCTCGTTTTGGCTGACTTTGCTTCTAGTCGCGGTTGCCATCGGCGTTACCGTGCATCTGTTATGGCTTAAAACCTATCGCCCCGAAGCTACCGTCGAAAACACCTTATCGCAGGCTGACGAAGCCTAGTCTCCGCTCCGCTTTTTTATCAATTCTCTAATTCTTTTTGCGAACTGCGGCAGCATGGCCGTCGTCTTGATCAGTGAACCGCTGGCAAATTTGCGCGCCATTTCGCGAAAGGTCGTGACGGCGTTCGCGCTGTAGGGCATCCACCACGCGTCGGGCAGAATGGTGAGGCGGTTTGTGTGAATGTGCTGCGGCTGGACGAGTTCCATCAGGCCCTCGCGGCCATGCGTGCGGCCGCGGCCGCTATTCTTAAATCCGCCCCAAGGCGTCTGGCCGATGCCGTGCGTGTAAAGGACCTCGTTTATGCAGACCGAGCCGGCCTCGATTTGCTCGGCGACGCGGCGGCCACGAACGTAATCACGCGTCCAGACGCTAGCCGTCAGGCCGAATTCGGAATCGTTCGCTAATTTGATTGCTTCGTCCTCGGTGCGGAATGTTGCTATTGGCAGAGTCGGGCCGAACGTTTCTTCCCGCATCGCACGCATGTCGTTTGTTGCACCGGAGATTACGGTTAGTTCGTAAAATAACGGAGCGGGGACACTCCTGTCCCCATCGCCGGTTCCTCCGGCGAGACCGTCTTCGCGCTTCGCACTCATGGGGACAAGAGTGTCCCCGCTCCGCCGTCCGCCGATCTCGATCTTCGCGCCGCTCGCGACGAAATCTTCGACGTGGTCCTCGACGATCTTAATTTGTTTTTCCGAAGACATTGCTCCGATCGAAACATCCTCGTTATCACCCGAGCCTTGCTTCAGTTCGCGCGTTTTTCCGACGATCTTTCGCGTCAGCTCGTTTGCGACCGATTCGTGCACATAAAGCCGTTCGACAGATGAGCACGACTGGCCGGAATTGCAAAACGCGCCCCAAACGGCGGCTCCGGCGGCGAGTTCCAGATTTGCGTCCTCGAAAACGATCATCGGGTCTTTGCCGCCTAGCTCAAAAACGCATGATGTTAAATTCTTCGCCGCGGCAGCAGCAATTTTCTTACCCGTCGCGACTGAGCCCGTAAACATTATCTTGTCCGGTGCCGCCTCGACCAATGCGGCTCCAGTTTCGCCCGTCCCGGTAACGATCTGAACCGCGTCATGCGGGAACCCGGCCTTATCAAAAATCTCACCAATCTTCAAACCAACCATCGGCGTCAGCTCCGAGGGCTTTATGATAACGGTATTTCCGGCCATCAATGCCATCACCGCCTCGCCCAGCGGAATCGAAAACGGATAATTCCACGCCGGGATTATCCCGACAACGCCAAGCGGATGATAAACGATCTTCGAGACGCGTCCCAACAGTGCATACAAGCCGATGCCTATCTTCGCGGGCCGCAGCATTTTTTCCGCGTTCCGCGCAAAATACTGCATCAGGTCGAGCACCGGTGCGATCTCCATCGCGATAGCTTCGCCAAACGGCTTACCCGATTCCGCCGAGATGAGATGGGCGATCTCGTCCATTTCCGACAAAATCACTTCGCGGGCTTTCATAACCAGCCGACGACGTTCGCTGAATGATGTTTTTCTCCAGCCTTGAAATGCGGTTCGAGCGCGCTCGACGGCGGCTTTCACTTCGTCTGCTGACGTTTGCGGCGCTCGGCCGATCTCGGCTCCGGTCGCGGGATTGTAGGAGACAATTTCTTCGTTCGTTGTTGGAATGGAAATAACTGCGCTCATAATAAACCTCAGACCAAATTATCCACTGATTAACACGGATTCACACAGATATTTTTTTGCTTTATCCGTGTTTATCTGTGTCCATTTGTGGCTAAGTCTTACACCAGCATTTTCTCGATCACACCGTAGCTTGCATCGATCGCTTCGCCGAGTTTGTCCGGCTCGCTGCCGCCGCCCTCAGCCATATCGGGCTTTCCGCCGCCTTTCCCTGCGACAATCGGAATGATCTCTTTGATCACGTTGCCCGCCTTTATCTTGTCCGTCAGATCGTCCGACACGCGGACGATGATGCTCACCTTCCCTTCATCTTTTCGCCCCAGCACGACAACACCCGATTTCATCCTCGACAGCAGGGTGTCCGAAAGCTGCCGCGTGCCGTTTGCGTCAAGCCCTTCGACAATCTTGCCGAGAACCTTAATTCCGGCGATGTCCCTGGCTTCGTCTCCGTTAGACGACGCTTCGCCGATCGTTCCGGTTGCAATTTTCAGCTTCAGCTCGTCAATTTCTTTACGAGTCCGCTTCAATTCCTCCTGCAATTTTTCAATCGCACTCGGCAAGTTATCACGCTGAGTTTTCAAAGCTCCTAGCGCGCGGTCGATCAGCTTTTCATCCTCACGAAAACGCTCGAATGCATCGAAGCCTGTGATCGCACGGATACGCCGCACGCCCGAAGCGATCGCCTCGTCCGAAGTGATCTTGAAAGCGCCGATGTCGCCGGTCGCTTTCACATGCGTGCCGCCGCAAAGCTCCTTCGAAAACACGCCGTCGCCGACGCTGAGCACCCGCACGTCCGATCCATATTTCTCGCCAAACAATGCCATCGCCCCACCGCGCATCGCCTCCTCGATAGCCATCACGTTCGTGTTGACCGGGTGATTTTCAAGAATATACCGGTTGACCAGATCTTCGATCTCCGTGATCTCCGCCTCGGTAATCGGCTGGTAATGCGTAAAATCGAACCGCAGATAACTCGGTGCGACCACAGACCCGGCCTGCTTCACATGCGTCCCCAAAACCTCCCGCAAAGCCGCGTGCACCAGATGCGTCGCCGTATGATTCCGCCGCGTCGCATCGCGTTTTTGGACATCGACAGTCGCCGTTATTCGTTCTCGCTTCTCAGCAATCTCTTCTAGGTGTATTACGCTACTATCTACTGCCGCTGTACCACCGATAAACAATTCATAGTCGACGTGATTAACCACACCTTTTTCCACAACAACCTTATGAATTATTAAGCCGGTCAACGGAGCGAAAGTGTCTACCACTCTCATTACCGCCCCATGATTGGTTAGAAGCGTGCCAGTATCACCTACTTGCCCTCCAGATTCAGCATAAAATGGAGTCTTGTCGAGGACAACTTCTCCATTTTCATTTTCGACCAGTTTTGAAACTTCTTCGTTCCCTTTCAGTAAAGCCTTGACTCGGGCACCTTCGACGTGAGTCGTCTCGTAGCCCATGAATCGGCTTGGTCCAGCCTCGTCTAGAACCGCTTGATACTTCGGGTTTATTTGCGATTTTCGTTCAGTCTGGCCAATTCCCGCATTCTTCTGTAGTTTCCTAAGCTCCTCCTCGACCAAACGTCGGAAATCCTCTTCAACGATTCGAACAAAATCACGCTCGCCTATAACACTCTCGCCTAAGAATACAGGACGCGATTCGTCGATAATCGTTTCTTCCTCGTCGTATTCGGGTACCATCGGAACTTCAAGGGTAAAAGATTCGACAAATTCTTTTCCCGATTTTTGAAATGATCGGCGAAGACGCCAGTAACTAAATTCATCACCGTACTGCGATGCGATTTTCGGATATGTTGTAGATAGAACTACGTACATCAAATCAACAGGAGTGCCATAAGTATCATAAAGCTTGGCGAGATCGGAAATTTCTATAACTCCTGGCAATGGTAATTCGGGATCGAGAACATAGTCGCTTTGCTTTAATAGCTCATTCAGTTTTCCTAGCCCGACGGTGATTGTATTTCCGAATCGTTCCTCCTCCAGCCGCACCATCTTGCCGATAAAATCCCTCTGAACCTCAAGTTCCGGATAAGCCTCGCGCATTTGCTCGACGACAAAATCGCAGACTTTAAAGAAAAAAGGATCGTTGTAGCCGAGGTGTTCGCGGCCGTGATAGATCGCACGGCGCATTATCTTGCGCAGCACATAGTTACGGCCTTCGTTGCTAGGCAGGATGCCGTCCGCGATGGCAAATGCCGTCGCCCTCGCATGATCGGCGATCACGCGGCAGGCAAATTGTTGAGTTTCAGACAAAGTTTCGTAAACGCTCATTATCTAAGTAATATAACAGGAAAAGTGGCGGAAACACGACCGGTAGGGAGTGTGTGGTTTGTGGCCATGAACGGAACACACTCGCTACTGCTCGTGTTTCCGCCTCGTAAGTCCACCGATCAAATGCAAACCGATACCCGCAAGCGAAAGATATATCCCATTCCGGCTAAGACCTGAAAAATGCTGCAAGCTGTAAGTTTCAACCACAAATGCCCAAACCAAAAGTACGCTGGAGAATACCAAAACCGCCGACCCACCGAACTGCAAAACCTTTCTCCAAACCTGCGGCCGCAACTGAAAATAAACGCCAAGAGCCAGATGTAACAACGCCGAAAACAGGATATAAATATGCCGCGACCGCATCAGCAGCCTTAGTTCCTGCGGTATCGCGTCCTTGTCCGGAAAATCGATACGCATATAGCGGCCCGTCGTTGTAAAAACGAAGAACAAAACTATCCCGATGATCAGGTGAAACCATTTAACAGTCATAACTGCAAAATTTTGCCACGAACCATGCTGTTTGCGGAAGCCCGCGCAATCAACGAGGGCGTAACATTCAAGTTGAGCATTACGCCCTTGCTAACGCGCGGGCTTCGGCATTGACATAACACGGCAACAGGCACAAAATTGTCGAAACAAAAAATGATAGATCAATTCGGAGGTATTAATCTATGTTCGTAGTTCGCAATGTCTTCAAGTGCAAGCCGGGGAAAGCAAAGAATCTCATCGAAAAGCTCAAGTCGGCCAATGCTCTGATGAAGGGAGCGGGTGCCGTCATCAACGAACGTGTTCTCGTGGACGAGGTCGCCGCATTCTGGACCGTCGTCATAGAAACCGAGGTCGAGGACATGGCAAAATTCACCGAGAGCATGCAGGAATATGGCTCGCGGGCAGACGTGCAGGAAGCGATGGCCGGCTATATGGACATGGTCGATGGCGGATACCGAGAGATCTTTCGTATTGCCTGACAGTTATCAAATAATTATGACTGTATTTATCCTCCGGCTGGCGGCGGCTATTAGTTTGCTTTTTTGTCTTGTAATTACAATGAGCGCACAAACCGCTACAAAGCCCGCGGCGTTCTCCGACGCCTATAAAAGCTTCAAGGTGCTCTATGAAAGAGAGCTGAAGGATGCCGGCATTGTCGGAAGCAGCTTTGTGTTTTTGAAGGACAACAAAGTGGTTGCCGAAAAGCACTATGGCTACGCGAACATCGAGAAAAAGCAACCCGTCGATGCGGACACGATCTACCATTGGGCGTCGAATACAAAGCCCTTCACCGGCATCGCGATAATGCAGATGCGCGACCGCGGCTTGCTCAAGCTTGACGATCCGGTTACCAAATATTTACCAGAACTTCGTGCCGTTCACAACAAATTCGGTTCGATGGACGACCTCACGATCCGCCACCTGATGACGCATTCCGCCGGTTTCCGAAATTCAACCTGGCCGTGGGACAAGGGCCAGGATTGGGAGCCGTTTGAGCCGACCGAATATTCACAGCTTGTCGCGATGGTCCCGTTTACCGAGATCCTTTTCAAACCCGGCAGCAAATTCAGCTATTCGAATCCCGGAATAATCTTTCTCGGCCGGATAATCGAAAAGCTAAGCGGCGAAGATTACGAAGTTTACATCGACAAGAATATTTTGAAGCCGCTCGAAATGTATCACAGCTATTTTGACTCGACGCCGAACCACTTGCTTAAACACCGCTCACACTCTTATTACATCGAAAACGGCAAACGGACCGAAGGACGCTTTGACGTAAACACGGGCATCACCGTTTCGAACAGCGGCCTCAATGCGCCCCTGACCGACATGGTCAAATATCTCAACTTTCTGATCGGAGGATCAGGCTCCCATACTGCCCGAGGAGGGGTGGCAGGATTTAACTCCCCTCCTGGTTTGAGGAGGGGTGCCGATGCTTCATCGGCGGGGTGGTCGGCTGACGGGGTGGTGGGAGGCAACCGGGTTCGTTACGCCACAGTACTAAAACGCTCATCCCTTGAAGAAATGTGGCAGCCGCAATTGCCGACCCCGGTCGATGCGAACGGAAACAGCGGCTTCACCACCGACATCGGCTTGATCTATTTCCTCAATAAACGCGACGGCCGCACATTCCTTGGCCACGGCGGCGATCAAAACGGCTTTATCAGCTACATCGATTTCGAACCAGCAAGCCGCCAGGCATCGATCATCGTAATGAACACGAACGTGATCTATCCGACGAATACCCCGCCTGAAAAAGACGTGGTGAGCAAATTGCGAAATGCTATCCGAGCATTGTATTGAAAGTGTCCTTACTTTTGCGGCTACGCGGTGAAAGATCATGAAACGCCTTTCTCCGGATTCCAGCTTCCCTGCAGCTTTCTGAGCAAAAGGATCTGACCTCCGTGATAAGCATTGTGCGCGTTGATACGTGCGATCAACGAAGCCCACGATGACGTATTGGTCGCCGAAACCTGTGTGTCCAACTTTGCGTCATCCGCTGCGGCAAGCAGTTCGCGAAACTCGTTCATAGTCGCGTCAAATTTCGCCACTTCCGCTTGCCAATCCGCTTCCGATGCATCTTCGCCGCTTTCAAACGTCTCGTCGTTATCGGCAACATCGTACTCGTAATCGATGCCCTTAAACCGCTGCACGTAGGCGTAATTGTAATACGTCAAATGGCTTAGGCATTCCCAAATTGAATTGTCCGAGCCGTCGGGCTTCCATGCCGCCTGCTCCGCCGTAACGCCTTCAATCGCATTTCGCACCGCGACAAACCAGCCGTTCTCGTCATAACATTCGGTAAATTGTTCAAGCAACGTTTCCCTGTTCATATCTACCACCCACCATGGATCTCCCACCGGTCAACGATCTCGTTGTTTTCGATAACATTATAATGCGAGTGCTGAGCCGCCGTCAGGCACGAATGGTTAGCAAGAATTCGAACCCTGTCGCCAACCGCGAATCGCTCGAACATTTCACCCGCTTCGATCTCGCCATGCTCCTGCGACAGCGATGTGACTCGCATTCCGGTCTCGTTTCCTTCAAGATCAAGCACATGGCCGTAGCCGCACGCGGGATCGATCCCGACGGGGCCGCGATCTTTCGATATAGCGATCGCACCGGCATCGACAACGATTCGCCTCCGCGTCGGGTTTCGATGCACAACGGCGGCCAGCACGGTCAACGCAGTATCTTCAAAACCGCAGCTTCCAAGCGTCGCCTGAAACGCATCGAAGAAAATGTAGTTTCCGGGCCGGATCTCGTCTATGCCATCGAGATGATCGACGCCGCTTATCGTCGGCGTGGAACCTATACTGACAGTCGGCACATCGATGCTCTGCCCGAGCAGCCTTTCGGCCAATTCGACCATCGAATCACGTTCATGCCGGGCGACCGCCAGAATTTCCTCTTTTGAATGCACGTTATAGGAGTGCCCGGCGTGGGTCAGGATCCCGGCAAAATGCAGGTTAGCCGCGTCCGATATCTGGCGTGGAATTGCGACCGCTTCCGCCGTATGCGGTTCGACACCAACGCGATGCGTGCCGCAGTCGATCTTCACGAAAACATCGAATCTGACCCCGGCCTTTCCCGCCGCTTCATCCAACTGCTTTGCCGTATCTGCATCGTCGGTCAGCAGATTCAGCTTCACCCCGCCATTCTGGATCTCGATCGCCTCGGCAAATTTTCCCCGTTCGATCGGAACCGCATAAGTAATATCCGAAAACCCATGCTTCGAAAACGCCCGTGCCTCCGCCAAGGTCGAAACCGTGATCGCCCCATCGTGCCCCGAGGTCTGTATCCGCGCAACCTCAATACACTTGTGCGTCTTTATGTGCGGCCGCAGCCGAACGCCGTTCCGGTTTGCGATGTCGCTGACCCGCTCGGCGTTCCGTTTTACACGATTGACGTCGAGCATGAGAGACGGAGTAGGGATTGTCTGTGTGTCCATACTCGGAGTGACGAAAAGAACCTAATAAATGTGCAATACTACTTTTTCTTTGTATTGCGAAAACTTATCTTTGGGTCGAACCCGTGCTGTGCAATTTTGAGTTTATCGTCCATTATAATGATCTCCTTCTGTTCGACAAGGATATTCGAGAGATACATTGAAATCTCCTGAAATGTCGTAAAAGAGTCTCTGATCTTATCAAAACCGTAATCCTTCAAACGTGGGTTTAAAATACCGTTCGTTTCTTCCGTGTAAAACTTCATGGCCCAAACAGGAACTTTATGCCGGAGAAAAATCGCATCACTGTTGATAGCCCAGTCAAGGTAAAATTGTTTGATCTTTAGGTCAGTGGACTGAAAGTAGGTATGAAAGTCGACACTGAAATTGCTCCACTCCTTCTCGATCTGTTGATATTCCCCTATATCGAAGGCAAATCGTGTTTCTACAATGTTATAGTCGCCCCACTCATCTTCCTCTTGAAAGTTACGATCGTACTTATGGAGCTCGATAAAAGGATAGCTCTGTCCACAAAAACCGATTAAACCTGAGTTTCTGTGGAAAGGCCTAGTTAGATGCGATTGTAAATCAATCGCAACTGATTTCGTGTAACGATTGTAATGTACCTTATCGTCGATGCCATAACCGATGGCATTGTCGTAATAATCATGAAAGTCCGAATGCAATCTCATGCTTCAAGACCCTAATTTCCTGGCTTTTTTAAGAACGTTCTCGATGGTAAAACCATAATCCCTGAACACATCTTCAGCCGGGGCTGATGCGCCGAAGCGGTCAACGGTGAGCGTGTCGCCCGCGTCGCCAACATATTTATGCCAGCCCAGGCTGACGCCGGCTTCGATAGCCAGACGGGCTTTAACCTTCGAGGGAAGTACTGACTCTTTATATTTTGCGGATTGCTCGTCAAAGAATTCCCAGCACGGCATTGAGACGACACGGGTCGGTGTGCCTTCGGCGTTGAGTTTTTCGCGGGCTTCCATCGCCAGGCCGACTTCGGAGCCGGTTGCGATCAGGATCAGTTTCGGCGTGGTCGATTTTCCGGCCTTTGTTTCGGCCTCGGCCAATACGTAAGCGCCTTTATGCAAGCCGCGAGCATCGGCGAATTTTTTGCGGTCGATCAACGCGACTTTTTGCCTTGAAAACGCGAAGGCGGTCGGGGCGTCGGTACGTTTCAATGCAGCTCGCCAAGCCTCGCGCATTTCGTGGGCGTCGCATGGGCGGATGACGGCAAGGTTAGGGATCGCACGCAAAGCGGCTAGGTGTTCGACCGATTGATGTGTCGGACCGTCTTCGCCAAGGCCGATCGAATCATGCGTAAACAAAAATATTGTCTGTATATGCGAAAGTGCCGCCAATCTGATCGCGGGCCGCATATAATCCGAAAATGTCTGAAACGTCCCGCCAAACGGTATCACGCAACCGTACAGAGCCATACCGTTCATCGCCGAGCCCATCGCATGTTCGCGGATGCCGNNTATTGATGTAAGTATTGTTCGATGGCTTCAGATCGGCCGAACCGCCGATCAAGTGCGGCACAGCGTCGGCGATCGCGTTAATAACCTCGCCGCTATAGGCACGCGTGGCCTTCGCCTCGACACCGTCGAATTTTGGCAGCGATTTTTCCCAGCCATCGGGAAGCCCGCCGCGGATAGCATTGAACGCAGCCGCGATCTCGGGATTGGCCTTTTCATATTTCTTGACCAACGCGTCCCAGTCTTTTTCAAGCTTCGCTCCGGCCTTCACTGCTTGCCGAAAATGCGACAGGACCTCTTTCGGAATGTAGAAGCTTTTATCTTCGGGCCAGCCGAGATTTCGTTTTGTCTCTTTCACGGCATCGGCACCCGGCGCGTCCGAATGCGCTTTTGACGTGCCCTGTTTCGGCATTCCGAAACCGATTATAGTTTTTATGCGGATGAGCTTCGGCTTGTCCTTTATCTTTTGAGCATCCTTGATCGCCCTTTCGATCGCCGCCAGATCGGTTCCGTCTGCGACCTCGGACACATGCCAGCCCGCAGCTTCAAAACGCTTTGTCCGGTCTTCGGTAAACGCCAGATCGGTCGAACCGTCGATCGTAATCTGGTTGTCGTCGTACAGATAAATTAGATTCGCAAGCTTAAGATGTCCGGCCAAACTTGCCGCCTCGTAACTGACGCCTTCCATCAAATCGCCGTCCGAACAAATGCAGTAAATGTAGTTGGCGACGACCGGAAAACCTTTCCTATTGAACTTCGCTGCAAGATGAGCCTCAGCGATGCCCATGCCGACGCCGTTCGCAAAACCCTGTCCAAGCGGCCCGGTCGTTATCTCGACGCCGGGCGTCAAAATATTCTCCGGGTGTCCCGGCGTTCTTGAATGAAGCTGGCGAAAATTCTTCAGTTCATCAAGCGGCAGATCATAGCCCGTAAGATGCAACAGACTGTAGATCAGCATCGACCCATGCCCCGCCGAAAGCAAGAACCTGTCGCGGTTGAACCACTTCGGATTTTTTGGATTGTGCCGCAGAAATTTCGTCCAAAGCACATAAGCCGCCGGTGCCATCCCAAGCGGCAGTCCCGGATGCCCCGAATTCGCCTTCTGCACCGCATCAAGCGAAAGCGTGCGGATCGTGTTGATACAAAGCTGGTCGATGTCCGTTGATTTTGTTGGTTTTGCTGCTGTTGTCATTAATTTGTATTCAAAAGATCGTCCTAACCTTTGACTTATACTCTTCTGCCTTAATTAGTATTGATCGGTCTATTCCGAAGTAGCCATAGTCAGAGCCGGGTGGCATCCGAATTGTTCGAATCCTTTCATAATCGCCAGTTCTAAGGTAGTACGAAATTCGTATAGGACTGAATCGTCGAAATAAGATATGTCTATCAATCACATTGAGTCGCGCGACTTTTCTTTGTCGGCTCGTGTCCTTCGTAAAAGTAATCTCGATGACTCCTTCGTTGTTTGGGTTATTTGCCAATTCGGCAAAAAATACATCCAGTTGGTTCTTCAGATCGCTCGTCTTCAAGCTACCTAAGTCGAACCAAAAATGATCGGGCCCAGGCCCGGCCGAATCAACCCCCGCAGATTCGGATAAAAGAAATGAACATCCACTCGCCTTATCTACTATCTTTACGAAAGCCGTAATACTGGAGTTACCGTCTTCCCTAGTTGTCGAGACCTGAATTCGCGGCGTTCCTTGTCCTTTGAAACTGCGGCCCACGATTTTCCAGTCGAAAGTAACTCCGTCAAGATCTTTCGGGTCTTTCGCCTCCACATAAAATTCTACGGAGTCGCCAGGATTCGAAATGCCCGTTGGCCCTTTGAGGGTCAGCTTTGCGCACGGTGACTCGACAGTCTGAGCCAACAACGCTACAGGCGCCAATACAAAAATAGAGATGAACAGCGCTAGGGCGGCTTTCATTTCTTCCGACTCAATCGCTTCACGAGTTCTGCCCGGACAACCTCGATGTCAAATTTGACCTCCGTGCCCGAGTGAAGACGTTCCAAGAGCAGTTTCTCAAGCTTTTGCTCCTCGCGGTCAAACATCAACCCGTAATATTTTTCGCTCCCCGACCTTGCCGCCTTGTAAATTCTGTATTTGCCCTTATCAAACCTAAATTCCCGTCCTTCAGGCGTCGGGATTTCCTCAATATTCTCTATTTTGCCAATTGTTGCGAGAGCAAGCAAAACGGCGCCGCGGGAAGATGCTTCGCGGGTGTCGGGCAGCGTCATGTTTCGGCCGAGGACGTCGGCGATGATCTGCGTCCAGACGGGCGATTCGCGCAACGCGCCGCCGGAGGCGATGATCTCGCGGATGCTGCAAACGCTGTTTAGCTGGTCGAAGATATCGGCAAAACGGTATGCGACAGATTCAAGAGCGGCCTGGACAATGTCTATCGTATCGGTCGCCGTCCGCAAGCCGATCACCGAGCCAGCCGCCGCTTCGTGATAGCCGGTGCTCCGCTCACCAGCCAGGAACGGCAAAAAAACGAGGCAGTGAGCGGCAGGTTCGCGTTTGGCGATCTCTGCCTCGACATCATTGTCCTTGCCAAGCCGCAGATTTTCCTTCAGCCAACGGTACAGCCCGCCGCCGTCGCTCAAAGCGCCACCCATAATGACCGTTTGGCGGTCGATCCGATAACACCAAAGGCCGTCCGGGATCTTGTCCGGCGGATCGCCCCTGTAAGCAACACGCATCGCACCCGACGTGCCGATCATCAGCGCGGCCTTGTTTTTGGTGACACACCCTGCCCCGATATTATTGGCGGCGCCGTCGCCGATCGCCGGAAACCACCGTGCTGCTTTTAACCGCGGCCAGCGTTTTGCGAATTTTGAATTAAGTTGAAATGTCTGCGAATCGTCCGAAACGACCTCGGGCAAATTAGTGGATTTTATTTTCAGAAACCTCAAAAGCTCCAGGTCCCAACCGCATTTTCTAATATCAAAAATGCCCGTCGCCGACACCATCGAAACGCTTGTTTTGGCTTCGTCAAACAGCTTCAGCGCAATGAAATCGCTTAGAGACAGCCACCGCGCCGTCTTCCGCCAAACCTCGGGAAACTCATTCCGCAACCACAAAAGCTTCGCCGGCCAAAAGCTTGAATGAAACCTCGCACCGGTTCGGTTATGAACCTGCGTTTCGTCAAACTTTTTCCGCAAGCTTCTGATATGATCCCGGCTCCGCGTGTCGGCCCAGCCATAAACCTTTGTCGTCGCCTTACCTTTTGCATCAATTCCGACAAGGCTGTGCCAAAACGAACTCGCCGCGACGTGGCTGATGCTACCTTTAATTTTTCCCGATTTCCGCAGAACTTCGTCGATCGCGGCGACAATCTGATCGAACGCTTCGTCGGCATCTATCTCCGCACCGCCGTCGACGGTCGCCGTCAGTGAGCGCTCATTCTTGACCATCGTCCGCGGCAGAACGTTCCCCGCGTCGTCATACAACGCCGCACGAACGCTCGATGTGCCGATGTCTAATGCAAGAATGAGTTCTTTGTTCACTGCGCGGTATGAGGGTCAAAAGAAAAATAGCCAATAGCCATCAGCCAACGGCTATCAGCCACTATAAGAAGCTTCCGAGAAATCTATTTCACACCAACAACCTTCTTAAACCACCACCGCAAGCCGACGAACAAAAACCTGTAATCCTTAAAAAACTCCGGCGGCTTGCCTTCGAAATAATGCCCGATAAACTGGAGTATCCACCCGACGACAAAAAGCGCGAGCGAAATACGCCAGAATCCGGCAACAAAAAAACATACGGGTACCGACAGCAGCGACAACGCGATCATCGGAATGCCGAAACTGTGCATCAACTTGTTTATCGGATGCTGGTGCCCTTCGGCATATTCTTCGATCCAATCGTCCCAAGATCTTCCGCCCATCATATGCGTTTTCTCCTATAGTTGTTTTGGGAAGATTCTATACTAAAACCCTCTCGCGGCGAAATATTCGACAACCAATCCGTCGGCAAGTTCTAGCGTATCAACGACCGAGAACCGATCAAGAAAATCTGCCGGCATGAATGCGTCAGCTTTCTCAACCTCGATTGGCACCTGTGTCACGATCCATTTGTCGATCACGTCGGCAAACTCGGCGTAGGTTTTAGCACCGCCGATAATGAACANNGAAATTCCGAAAGCTTTATGACCTGCTCCTTACTCCGCATAAAGAGCAGATTCGCATCATCATCGAGCTGTGCCGAACGGCTCAAAACAATATTCAGCCTGTTCGGAAGCGGTTTCCCGATCGCCCGCCAGGTATTGAAACCCATCACGACCGCGTGCCCGGTTGTCGTTTCCTTAAAAAACTTCAGGTCTGCCGAATAGTGCCACGGCAACTTGCCGTCCTTGCCGATGGCGTTGTTTTTCCCGACCGCTACGATGCCAATGATCATAATTTAATTTTCCCGCAAAGTCGCGAAGGTGGGTTTTCAACGATTGTTGCGGTCAAATGCTTTTTCCCACTTTTTGCTTTACTTTGCTTCTTCTTCTTTGCGTCTTTGCGACTTCGCGGGAGACTCTTCTAAAGATTATTCACTACTCTCTGTATCCCATCCTTGATCAAATTTACATTGAAATTAATCAGCAAACCCAATCGAAGGTCCATGAGCCGCAGATAGGTCCGAAGCTGCTTGGAATGAACCGGTGCAATTGCTTAAATAGACTTGACCTCGATGACGACCTTACGGTTTACGATTAGATCGGCACGAAAACCCAGATCAAGTTTCACGTCCTCGTAAATCACCGGTATGGCCTGTTGAGAAATAATCTCGCATCCTCGGCTCTTAAGTTCGTAGCCAAGTACGGCTTCATAAACAGATTCCAATAGCCCGGGACCGAGTGTAGTGTGAATCTTAAACGCGGAATCGACAATAATGCGTGAAATTTCGTTTTCGGTCATAAGAGATTTTCCCGCAAAGACGCAAAGGAGCAAAGAAGATAAGAAACGGAATAGGAACCATCGTTATTGGATTAAAGGTCACACGACCTCTACCCTTTGCGACTTTGCGGGAAACTTCCTCCTTTCTTCATCCCACAATCTTCTCACCCTTGTAAACCGCGATCTCCGAACCCTTTGCAAGCAAAACCGAGTGCGGCTTTGTGTCCGCCAAAAACCCAAACTCCTCGCCGTATGTCTTGCCAAAGTCTACATCAATATGCGGTTTTTCTACCCCAAACAGCTCCCATTTCGGATGCTCGACCTTGTATTCGTCAGTCCGTTTTTCGCCCCGCTTTGTGTAGCCCCAATAGTGTTCGATGATAAATTCGCCTTCCGAACCCGCGTCCGGCACACCGAGGTTTTGTCCCCGCTCGACGCCGATCGTGTTCGAGCATCCGCCCTTTTCCCAGCCATAACGAACACGCTCGTCGTTGCGAAAATTTGACATCCTCCAACGCTCGTACGGCTCGCCGTAAAGCGTGCGGGCGACGGCTGCAATCGCAAAGCGCGGTACGATCTCTTTGATAAAAACCACGCCTCGCCGCACCTCGCCGTCCGTTTCGCGGCGAACGTAAAACCGCAGATTCACCTCCTCGAAATTGACATGAAACGGCACAAGAAAATCCATCACGCGCGTATCGAGAAACATAAACCCGACCAGACTGACAAAGCATTTGCCGTCATGCAGATCAAGCTCTGTGCCGAGCGGAACGCGCTCCGTAAGCAACGAAGGTTCAACCTCGTAGTTCGCCATTATCAGATCATGCCATTTTGCTGTCAGGAATTTTTTCATCGCCCGTCCGTCGGTTTGCGTCAACGAATGACCCGGCGGTCGCCCGAACGCACCGTCACTTTTTCGCTGTCAAAATACTCCAGCAATGGTATAGCATATTTGCGAGACACTCCCGCAATCTCCTTGAATTTTGGCACATCGATCGACCGGTCGGCCATTACGTCAGCATGCGCACAAAGCTTTTCGATAAGTCGCGCAATCGCGGCCGATCCAAAATAGAACTCGTTAGTAACCTTAATTATCTCGCCGCCGTTTATCAAAACCTGAAGTAGCTTTCGGGCATGATCTGACCGTAATTTCGTGCCTGTGATCGACTTGTCTAAAGCTTCGTCCAGCTTCGGCACCTCAAGATCGGCCTTTGCGAAAATATCTCGCAAAGAGGCAATGACGCGAGCTTCTTCAACCGAGAATGATTGTGAGTGCGACGCGGATCGGACCAGATCGTTCTCGACAAGGATCAGCCCCTCGCCTTCAAGCCCGGCGATGACCCCCTTGAAAACCTCCGCCGGTTTGTGTGCAAATACCTTCTCGCGCAGCGTCTCACGAACCATGCCGTGCGAAAGAGGCTCGCGTTTATGATGCTCGCCGATTTCGGCCAGCGTTTTTTTCTTCAACCCGCCGAAATATTCGGTACTAATGTAAACTCCCGACGCATTGACGATCTGGTCATCTCTGTTAACGATCGTGTTTTGGATAACCCTTTTCTTCCAACCGGTTCTGGCCTCGAGATCGTTCAGCCTCATGCCTTGCTCGTCGGAGGCTTCAACGATCAACCGAACGATCTTTCTCCGGTCACCACCCGTTGCGGTCAGGGCATTCAATAACTTTCTCGAAGCCTCAGTTTCACGTTTACGATGTTTCTTTGGAAAATTATCAATTACAGTGCCGCCCGCGATCGTCGTCTGCGGCGAATAGCTGCGAACTATAAACCGCTCGCCCGGGATCGCGACAACCGGCATCTCCAACCGAAATTGGGCGAGATCGGTTTCGCCCGGCGGTATCTCGCCGCCCTCGTTTATGACGTGAACGCGTGCCAAAACTTCCGCAGTGCCGACATGCACACGAACACGCTGCCGCGACCGCAGAGGCTTTGCTGCGCTCGCCAAGACTTCGATCTCGGCGTCAAAGATCTGGATCGGCCGCAGGGTTCCGCTTTCGCAGAGCACCATACCGCGCTCTATTTCGCCTTGATCGACACCGGCAAGATTTACCGCGACCCGCTGTCCGGCATTCGCCGTCTTCACTTCCTTTCCATGCGTCTGCAGCCCACGAACACGCGCGCTTTCGCCGGCGGGCATCAGAACCATTTCGTCCGCCTCGCGGATCGAACCGCTCGCCAAGGTGCCGGTGACGACGATCCCAAAACCTTTGACAACAAAGCTGCGGTCGATCGGCAGCCGCGTAACCAGATCGTCTCTTCGTTCACTTATGCCGCCCGCCGCCTCGACGATCGCCTGTTTAAGCTCATCGACACCCGCACCAGTTTTCGAACTCACCGCGATGACCGGCGCATGTTCAAGAAACGAACCCTCGGCCAATTCCGCCGCTTCGAGCCTGACCAGATCGAGCAACTCATCGTCGACAAGATCGGTTTTTGTCAGCACGATCAGCCCATTCGCGACACCGAGCATCCGGCAGATGTCGAAATGCTCGCGGGTCTGCGGCATCACGCCTTCATCCGCCGCTATAATCAGCAGCACTAGATCGATGCCGCTCGCGCCGGCAAGCATGTTCTTTACAAACCGCTCGTGCCCCGGCACATCGACAAACCCGATCCGATGCCCGTCCAACTCAAGCTCGGCAAAACCAAGGTCTATCGTAATGCCGCGTTTTTTCTCCTCAGGCAGACGGTCGGTATCGGTCCCAGTCAGGGCCTTGATCAGGGCCGTCTTGCCATGATCGATATGGCCCGCAGTGCCGGCGATGATGTTCATGTTGATAGGTAAAAAAGAGAATGGGCAGCACCGAAACGGTCAGGACGACCGCTAGCCAATTCTACGTGGTCGATGACATTGGCTTATTTCTTTGCGTCTTAGCGGCTTTGCGGGAAACTATTTTCTGGACTATCCGATTCTAACATCCCAATTGATCAGCTCTAACGCAGCCGAAGCAGGCTCTCAACCGAAATATCCTCGTCCAACGCATCCCAATGAATACCGAGCCCGCCGCCGATCAGCTCCCAGCTTTTACGGTCGCCATGCGATGCGCTTTCAAGCCGTGGAAACCAATGCAGCGGCACCGAAATTTTGCGCCCATCGGCCAGATCGACATTCAGCGCATCATGGCTGCACGCAACATCCACGGCAAGCGGTTGAACTTCTACGGCTGCAATACTCATTGTTATCCAAACCTTTTAGCTACTTGATTAAAGATACACAACTTCCCGCCCAGTAAGCAAATGTTCCCAAGCTTACCTCTGCCGGAGGAGGGGTGGATTCTTTAGCTCCCTTCCTTGTCTAAGGAGGGGTGGCAGCGGCTTCCGCTGACGGGGTGGTGGATTCTTAGCTCCCTCCTTACGAAGGAGGGGTGGACGCGAAGCGGACGGGGTGGTTCTTTTATGATGAACTACTTGATAAGCCTTCGCCAATATTGTTTGTAACGGTTGAATTTCAATGATATCTTCTTGATTCAGGAACGATCTCATTGATTATGGCCCGGTTCGAAGACGAAGATAAAAGCCGTTTGTTCGACACTCTCGGAGGGTCGAAGCGCAGCCTTGGTAATTACCTGAAGGCAATATTGCCGGTCGCGTTGGCCGTGTCGCTAATCGGTGTGATCGTTATCTATTTCAGCCTTCCGGATATCGGCGACGAGGTAAGCGGTCCAGCGGGCCTAAAGGACGCTATCCATGCGTATTTCCTGAATACCGAAAACCGGCCGGTAACGGATGCGTCTTATTTTTACTGTAAAGAGTTCTATTGGGTCCGCGTCGGACTCGAAACAAGACCGGATATCCCGGCCAGGCGAAACGATACCGGGAAACGCCGCGTGATCGCCGTCGAAAACGCAAGCGGGTCGTGGGAAATTTCGTCGATACCGGTTGTCGCGAACGAGGCTGACGTACCGTGTACACGCTGAGCTGTCGGAACGCGCCAACGGAACGCGGACGCCCTCGTCCACAATTGCCGCTCGCGCCGAAGCAGTTGTTCGCACCCCCGATTTTGCACGCTGACAACTGCGAAGGACCTGTTTTTGGGGCAAAAATTGCGAGATCGGTTTTGGAATAGCCGGCAGAAAGCGGCGTCAAATTTTACCGTCACCATTATCCATCTGCTCAAGCTTGCGATAAAGCGTTTTGCGGCCGATGTTCAGGAGACGTGAGGCACGGGACTTGTCGCCTTCGGTGTAGTCGAGGGTGGCGTCTATGACCATCCGCTCGATCTCGTCCATCGATGCGGGAAGCTCGATCTCAAGGCCGATAGAACGGCCTTCGCCGGCCGCCCTCGCCCGCTCGTGCCCGATCTGCATGCTGGCTTCGAGCGAGCGTTTGCTGATCGTTTCGGGCAGGTCGTCAAGCTCAATCTGACGGCCCGACGCGATGATTACTGCCCGTTCGATGGCGTTCTCCAACTCGCGGACATTGCCCGGCCATTCGTAATTTACTAAAGCCCGCAGCGCGTCTTTGGATATGCCCGAGACGAACCGGCCCGTCTTTTCCTTATATCGCTCCAGAAAGTGAAACACGAGCGGGTGGATGTCCTCAATGCGCTCGCGAAGCGACGGTAGTGTGATCGGGAAAACCGACAGCCGGTAGTAAAGATCAAGCCGAAACTTTCCGTCCTCGATTGCCTGCTCAAGATCGACATTGCTGGCCGCAAGCACCCTCACATCCGACTTGATCACATCGCCGCCGCCAACACGCGTAAACTCGCCGTCCTGCAGCACGCGAAGCAGCTTAACTTGTGCCTGCAGCGGCATTTCGCCGATCTCATCCAAAAACAGCGTGCCGCCGTCCGCCTCTTCAAAACGGCCGCGCCGCTGTGCCCGGGCGTCGGTAAATGCTCCCTTTTCGTGGCCGAAAAGCTCGGATTCGAGCAAGGTTTCGGGGATCGCGCCGCAGTTTATCTTGATGTACGGCTTGTTCTCGCGGCCCGAATTGAAATGAATCAGATTGGCGAGCAGTTCCTTGCCGGTCCCGGATTCGCCCTGTATAAGCACGGTCGTATTGGCGTCGGCCACCGTTAGCGCCAGCTCGATAGCCCGCCGAATTGGTGGAGCCTGGCCGATAATTTCACTGCTGCGCTGAGACAGTTCGCTTTTCAAACGCATGACCTCGGCGGAAAGCTGGTCGCGCTCGAGCGCCGTGCCGATCTGGTCGGCAATGCCTTCAACGAGGGCTTTATCGTGATCTTCAAAGGTCTTTTCCTTGCTCCAGACAAAACCGAGCAGGCCGAATACCTGTCCGCCGACACGCACCGGCGTGACGAGAGCCGCCTTGCCGCCAAGCTGCGTGTTGAATATGAGCCTGATAGCAAACGGAAGCTGTGAATCGTTTAATTGCAGCGTTTTACCATCCCGCAAAAGATCGTTAATCGCCGGAAATGTGTCCACTTTCAGCGACCCGCCGTGCTGTTCGACAAGCCGCAGCACGCGGCTCGGCTTGATGCCCTCTGCCGCCTTGAATGACACGAGCGAGATCTTTTTGCCCGTCTGATCGAGCACGCCAAGCGCGCTGTAATCCGCACCGACAAGAGTGATCGCCCGCTCCAGCACACTTGCCGAGACCTCGTTAAAATTCGAATGGGAGTTGAGCTTGTTGGCGATCTCAAGCAGGGCGTTCGTCCGCCGCGTCTCGTGCTCCTGAGCGACGTAAAGGCTTGTGTACTGGTAGCCGATCGCAAGCTGGCGGGCGATCGACTGCAAAAACGCTACTTCTTCGTCCAGCCATTCGCGCGGTTTCGTTGTGTCGTGCAGGCCGAGCAGGCCCAGGACGTTGCCGCTCAACATAATTGGAATGATCAAAAGCGAGCGGGTCTCAAGAGCTTTTGTGAAAAACTTTAATGTCGGGTCCTTGTGCTTCGCCGTGTCGTTGATCTGAATCGGTTCGGTTATGTCGAATCGCTCGCTCAGCTTTTTGGCGTCTATCGGGATCGTAGTCCCCTGGCTTGAAGGAATGGATTCGTCTTTTCGCCATTCGTGGCTGATCCGTAGCTCTTTGCCCTCAACCATTTGAAGAACGTCGCAACGGTCTGCCTGCAGCATCCGCCCGATCTCGGAAACAACGACGGTCAGAAACCGCTCAAGATCAATATTAGTAGGCAAATCCCGGGCTAGCCGATCGATGATCGCTTCCCGCGCCTCATGCATTTTAATTTTGCGCTCGAGCGAGAGTGTTTGATGGGTTTCAAGTTCTATCTTCATAAAGTACAGCTATTAAGATTAATTTGAAGCGCAGGCGGAGCAATGTCAAGTTGACACAGTTACGGAGCGGCGTGTGTTATAACGATTCAAATCGGTAGGCTGCTTTAGGGTTTTGGAGGCTTCGGAGCCTTGATCTCTCTTGTATTCGCCGGCTTCGGTATTTTGTTGCCTTGAGTATTCGCCGGCTTTGTCGACGTATTCGACTCAGTGTCCTCGCCATCCTTCTTTATGTTGGCATTCGAGTTAGCGGCCTTCTTTTCGTCCTTCTCTACGGTCTTATAATCAATGCGTTTACGTCCCGCATCGGCTTTTTCAAGCAACTCTTCGGCCTTTACGTTTGTTGGATCGAGCTCTATCGCCTTTTTCAGTGCCCCGACGGCCTCGTGGTATTTGGCGAGCTTGATAAGGATCGCGCCAAGTTCTGTCTGGTACTGCGTGTCTTCAGGCTTTAGCTTTACAGCTTCTTTGAGTGATTTTGCCGCGTCTTCGTCTTCATTTAGCTTGTTGTACGCCAGTCCGAGATTAAAATGGGCCGCATCGTCGTTCTCATTGGCCGCAATGATCTTCTTGTAAGCTTTCACGGCGTTCTCAAACGCCTTTTCGGAATTGGTCTTTACTTCCCGCTGTTTCTTGTCCTTCGTATCAGAAGCCGACGTCTCGGCCGGTCCGCCAACGGTGTCGTCCTTGGCCTCGACCAATGCATAGGCAATACCGAGCTTAAAATATGCCTCGGCAAGATTGGGATCAAGGTTGACGGCCTGCAAAAGCACGTCGATCGCTTTCACCGTTTCACCGTCATCGAAAAGCCTGTTTCCTTCCGCGAGCGCCTCCGCGGCCGAAGTGAATACAACGGGACCAAGATCGGGCGGCGAATTATTGGCTTCAACGCCTCCAACTTGCACCGCATTCGCGTCGGGCGTGGATCCCGAACAGCCCGCTTGCAGTATCAAAACAGAACACACAATTAGAAACAAAAACACTCTCATATTAACGGTCAAAATATTCGTCGTGACTTAACCCGGAGGGAAAATGAACGGACGGCCGCCGAGAAGATGAACATGGGTATGAAACACGGTCTGCCCGCCGTCGGCATTCGTATTGATGACGACTCGATAGCCGCCCTCGGCAATACCTTTTTCTCGGGCAATATCGGCCGCAGTCAACAGCAAATGCCCGAGCGTTTCCTTATGCGACAGTCCTGCTGTGTCCAGCGAATCGAAATGCTCGCGGGGAACGATCAAAATATGGGTCGGTGCCTGGGGTGAAATATCATTGAAGGCCACGCAAACGTCGTCCTCAAAAACCCTGTTCGAAGGAATTTTGCCCGAAGATATACCGCAAAAAATACAATCGTCCCTGCTCATATTCTATGTGGTTATTAAACCACAGTCGTCGCCGATTGTTAACCGGAACGAAAAACCCGCCCAAATCCTAACCATCGACACCCGCCGCCAGATTATCAGTTATCCTTTCAATATTCGCACCGATCGAACTTAGCTTTTTAACGATCGTTTCATAGCCCCGATCGATGTGATAAACGCGATCAATTAGTGTTTCGCCCGAGGCGCACAGGGCCGCCAAAACAAGTGATGCCGAAGCGCGTAGATCGGATGCAAGGATTCGTGCACCAGTTAGCGGTGTTTTCCCATGAACCGTCGCACGATTACCCGAAATTTGGATGTTTGCGCCCATCCGAACAAGCTCCGCGGCGTGCATAAAACGATTCTCAAAAATAGTTTCCGTGATGACCGAATCTCCCACGGCCTGCGTCATTAAGGCCATGTATTGGGCCTGCATGTCGGTCGGGAAAAGCGGATGCGGTTCGGTCGTTACGTCTTTTGCCTTTAACCCGCTCCCCGATTGCCTTACGGAAAGAGTACTTTGATTGAGTTCTTCGATCTCGACACCGGCCTCACGCAATTTGGCAATAACCGCTCGTAGATGGTCAGGATTACATCGTTTTATCTCGATCTCACCTTGCGTGATCGCGGCTGCGACAATAAACGTGCCAGTCTCTATCCTGTCGGGAATGATAGTGTGCTCGGCACCGCCGAGACCTTCGACGCCCTCAATTTCGAGGGTAGTGGTTCCTGCTCCTTTGATCCGAGCGCCCATCCTGTTCAAAAGCTCGGCCAGATCTTCGATCTCAGGCTCACATGCCGCATTGTGGATAACTGTCTTGCCCTCGGCAAGCGCGGCGGCCATCATTACGTTCTCGGTTCCGGTAACAGTGACTTTTTCAAACCCAATTTCCGCTCCGATCAGTCTTCCCCTCGGCGCCCGAGCGACAACGTCACCTGATTCAAGTGAAACTTCTGCTCCGAGCTGTTCAAAGGCTTTCAGGTGCAGGTCGATCGGCCTCGTCCCAATAGCGCAACCACCTGGCAAGCTTACTTTAGCCTGCGCGAAACGGGCGAGAAGCGGGCCGAGAGCCAGGACGCTCGCACGCATTGTTTTCACAAGNNCTTCAAACGTTTCTATATTCTTAGCGGTTACTTTGTGTGTACGAAGCTCAGGGGTCAGCACGGTTGCTCCGAGGTCTTCGAGCAAACGACGCTGCGTGATCAGATCTTTTACATAAGGGACGTTATGCAGTGTGACGGTTTCGGCCGTTAAAAGCGTTGCGGCCAAACACGGCAAAGCGGAATTCTTCGCACCGCTTATTTCGATCTTTCCCTTGAGGGCCGCGCCGCCGCGAATCAAAAACTTGTCCATTTTATTAAATTCCAGTTATAAACACTTCAGCTTTTCGGTAATGGCCTAATTTGAGATCGAACCGGCCTTTGTCCTGACAACCCGCGTGCTTGGGTTCGTCCTTCTTGCTTTCCGACGTTTCGGATCTCTTCGTAACGACACGTTTTTGCAACTAAATTGTTGCGATTGCAGCAACTTAGCCTAATATTTCGGTGCGTCACAACTGTCCCAGCCTGGG
>DLHV01000261.1:0-32739 GCA_002483395.1 Chloracidobacterium sp. UBA7659
AAGTAAAACGCTGATTTTGAAAGGCTGGCTCCTTTGGAAAGAAGCGTGGAATCATGAGTAAAAAATGTTTGAAGATAAAAAGGAGATAAAGATATGCCTTCGATGATAGATGCTTTTATGAAGATTGACGAGATCCCCGGTGAAAGCCAGGACTCGACACATCCCGGCGAATTTGACCTGCAGAGTTTTTCTTTTGGTGTTTCGCAGTCCGGCTCAATGGCCACCGGCGGCGGCGGCGGTACTGGACAGGCCAGCTTTAGCGATATTCCGATCATGACGTTTGTCGGCAAATCGTCGCCCGAACTTCTGCTCCGGTGCGCAACCGGCAAGCACTTTCCCAAAGCTGAGATCGTAGTCCGCAAGGCGGGCGACACGCCGTTCGAATACATGAAGATCACGCTTGAGGATGTATTGGTTTCCAGCTACAGTGTGAGCCCCGGAAGCGGCGGCGAACTGGCATACGAAAACTGGTCGCTGAACTATGCAAAGATCAGCTACGCCTACAATCCGCAGAAAAAGGATGGAACAGGCGAAGGCTGGATCACAAAATGGTATAACGTCAAGACCAACGAAAAAGGCTAACGGCAACCATGGCTATATCGTCGCGGCAGAGTTGAAAAGCGACGCTTTCTTCACTTCACGGCAGAAACGGTTTCGAACTAAACGCGAAATCGTTCTGCCGCTGAATTAGTTTATGGCTACTTCTCCATGTCACGCACGGATCACGAAATTCGCATTACACCTTCTGTTCTCGACCGTTTGTTGGACTTTGAGCCGCGTGAATCGAGGGAGGCCCCAAAATCGCACGCGAAGTCATTAGCCGATCTGAAGCAATCGGTCAAACGAGACCTTGAGTGGCTATTGAATACGCGGCACAACGGCGTCGAAATCCCCGAGACCCTGGAAGAAGTAAACCAGTCGCTCGCCATTTACGGCCTGCCGGACCTGACCAGCTTGAGTGCGCGAAATCCCAATGAGCAGAACCGTTTGGCAAAGGCCCTCGAAACCGCTTTGCGCGTCTTCGAGCCGCGTTTTATCAATGTAAAAGTTTCGCTCGAACCGATCGATAACACCGATCGGCAGTTGAGATTTCATATCGAAGCTCATCTCGATATTGAACCGGCGCCGGAACCGATAAGTTTCGATACGGTTTTGTCGGTTGGCAGCGGCGAATTTGCGGTCAATGCAAAATAAGCCGTTTCGCTCTGGGACAGAGTTCAAGCAATTAAAATAATGGCCTAACGTTTTGGGCACGTTCAATCGGATTCTCCGTCGGCCGATCACAAAAACTAAGTGTTCCACATATGCGCGATGAACTTTTAGGTTACTACGAGCGTGAGCTTATCTTCTTGCGCCGGATGGGTGCGGAGTTTGCGAACAAGTACCCCAAGATCGCCGCCCGCCTTCAGTTAGACGAGGAAAAAGTCGAAGACCCGCATGTCGAGCGGATGATCGAGGCATTTGCATTCCTGAGCGGACGCATTGGACTCAAGATCGACGATGAACTTCCGGAAATAACCGAGTCGTTCATAAATCTGCTTTACCCACATTATCTTGCGCCGATTCCGTCGATGGCGATCGTTCAATTCTCTTTGGGTTCGCCCACGGGCAAATTGACATCGGTTCAAAAGTTGGAACGCGGGGCAAGGCTGAACTCGCGGCCGGTCGATGGAACGCCATGCCGGTTTCGAACGACGTATGATGTAGAACTCGCACCCGTCGAATTGGATTCCGCGGCTTTGGAGTCGGCCGCGCCGACCGACGCACGCGGAAAATATGCCGACTGTCATATTCGATTAAGTTTCCATTGTTTCGGCGATGCCAACCTTCACGAATTTAAGATCGGCGATACCGGTGAGCCGCCCAAATCTCTTCGTTTCCATATTAACGGCGACCCTCAATTGATTTTCCCCCTTTACGAGATCATTTTTAATCACGCAACCACGGTTGAGTTTCGCCCAACGGATACACCTTTCGGAAACAAAAAGCTAAAAACGATCACTAATATCAAATTGAAGCAGCCCGATCCTGTCTTTGTGCCGGCGGAAGAAGCAATAAAACCGGTTGGTTTTAACGAAAACGAAGCTGTTCTGCCCTTTACTAAACGTTCGTTTATGGGCTACAGGCTTTTGTCCGAATACTTCGCGTTTCCATATAAATTCCTCTTCTTCGACCTTTTTGGCCTGGACAGGGCGATTGAGCATGGCTTCGGCAGCCATTTCGATATTTTGATCCACCTGAAGGATGTCACGCCGCCTATCGCCCCGGTTGTAGCCGATACCTTCCGGATGGGCTGCACGCCGATCGTAAATCTGTTTTCGCGGTTGACCGACCCAATCTACCTTTCGCAACAGAAATACGAATACCAGGTGATCCCGGATGTTCACCGCCAATCGACTACCGAGATATACTCGATCGATGGTGTCGTATCGAGCGACCCGCGGACAAATACGACGCGGGAATTCGCTCCTTTCTATTCGTTGAAACATGCCTTCGGCGAGCAAATGGAAAAGGCGTTCTGGTATGGGGTCCGGCGCGATTCGCAGCGTCCGAATGACGAGGGAACTGAGATGTACATGTCGCTGGTCGATATGAACTTCAATCCGCGAGTGCCGGCGGTCGATGTATTGAACGTAAGAGCCACGTGCACGAATCGCGACCTGCCCGCCCGTTTGCCTTTCGGCGGCAAGGAAGGCGATTTNNTCCTTTCGCGTGTCCGCTGCCTGACAAAGCCGACGGAGACCATTCGGCCGCCGCAACGCAGAGCCGCGCAATGGCGGTTGATCTCGCATCTGAACCTGAATTATTTGTCGCTGGTGAGTGGGGAGCAGGCCATACCGGAAGCGCTTCAAGAAATACTGCATCTATACAATTTTAACGATTCGTCGGTGACGAGAAAACAAATTCTCGGAATTACCGGGATCGAGTCGCGCAAGGTAATAAGAAAGATCGGCGGGCGCGTCGGCGCCGGATTTGTTCGAGGTATCGAGACAACGGTTACCTTTGATGAAGAGCAGTTCGTGGGCAGCGGAATGTTTTTATTTGCCTGCGTGCTGGAGAGATTTCTCGGACTCTATGCGTCGCTTAACTCATTTAATCAAATGGTTTTGCGGACCGAACAGCGAGAAGAAGTTGTTAAACAATTCCCCGCACGCGCGGGCGAGCAAGATCTTTTGTAAAGGTAAAAAGTACAAATGTGAAAAAGTGGAAAAGTTTTTGCTGATTAGTGACGAAGCCTTTTAGCTTTTTCACTTTTTGAACTTTTTCACATTTTCACTTTCTAGTAATGACAGAAAAACCGCTAAATCAGCAGTTGACCGATGAGCCGTACCGGTTCGAGTTTTTTCAGGCCGTCCGGCTTCTTGAAAAGATCTTTCCGGAGAAGCGCCCGGTCGGACGAAAAGCGATGCCTGGTGAGGAGATCGTCCGCTTTCGTTCGCGTGTCGCGCTTGATTTTCCGGCGAGCGAGATACATGAAATTCAAGAATCCATCGATGAACGCACCGATGAGCGAAAGACGGAGATGCTCGTGAACTTTATGGGCATGGTCGGTGTCAGCGGCATACTGCCGGTGCCATATACGGAACTTGTCATGGATCGTATCCGCCACCGGGACACCTCAATGTGGTCGTTTCTCGATATTTTCACTCACCGGTCTGTTTCGATGTTCTACCGGGCCTGGTGCAAATACCGGTTTCCGATCGGATATGAACGAGGTAATGACGATTTTACCGCTTACTTGTTCGACATCGGCGGGCTTGGCACGAAAGGGATACGCGGTCGGATGAGCCTGGCGGACGAATCGCTTCTGCCATACATCGGGCTTATCGCCCAAAAGCCGCATTCATGCAACGCTCTCGAGAACATTTTGTCGGACTATTTCGGCACAACCGCGAAAATTAAACAGTTTTTCGGTCAATGGATAGCACTTGACAGCGCGGACTATACTAGATTAGGTGAAAGGAACAGTTCGCTTGGCGTAAGCGCGATCGCCGGAACGAAGATCTGGGAACAGCAATCCAAGTTTCGGGTTCGTATGGGTCCGCTTACCTTCAAGCAGTTTCAGGCCTTCTTGCCGAACGGGTCCGCATACCAGCCGCTGCGGTCGATCCTACGCTTTATGGTTGGGTTGGAATTCGATTTCGACGTCCAGTTATTATTGATGAGCAAGCAGGTTCCGAGCGCGATCCTGACAACACGAGCACAACGCAAACCGATGCTTGGCTGGACAACATTCTTGAAGACAATGCCTTTTAAAAAGGACGATGAACAGGTTGTTTTGCAGATGGATGCCTGAAAACGGAGTTTAACCACAGAGACACGGAGACACAGAGATTAAGCCAATAATAATTGGGATAACGGACGTTCGGCTAAGATCGATCATATGGATGACCACAGAGATGCTGCGACGCAGAAATTAAACCTGATAACAGAAAAAATTATCGGGTGTGCCATCGAGGTTCATCGTAGTTTAGGTCCGGGCTTGCTTGAATCTGCGTATGAAGAATGTCTCTGTTACGAATTGGCTCAGGCCGGGCTCAGTTTCGAGCGGCAAGTTAAGCTGCCCGTAATTTATAAGGATGTGAATCTCGATTGCGGATATCGAATGGACGTAGTCGTCGAAAAATTGATAGTCGTTGAAATAAAGGCGGTTGAGAGAATAATTCCGGTACACGAGGCCNNTGTTATCGTACCTTAAACTAGCGAACAGGCCCCTCGGACTGCTACTGAATTTCCATGTTCCGGTTCTAAAATATGGAATCAAAAGGATTAGAAATTAAACTCTGTGCCTCTGTGGTGAAAAATCTTAATGGAGAAAAACAATGAATGTAAATCTGAAAAGTTTGGTCGGCCGGTTGAACGATGTTTCGCGTGGCGCACTCGAAGGCGGGGCAGGGCTCTGTCTTTCGCGGACGAATTATGACGTTGAGATCGAGCATCTCCTCGCAAAGATCCTCGAACAGGATGACACCGATCTGCACAAGATCTGTGCTCATTTCGAGGTGAACATCGACCGGTTGACGAAAGATGTCAGCGTCGCGATGGATCGCCTAAAGAGCGGCAATTCGCGGACTCCTGGACTAAGCGATCGCATCCCGCTTTGGATCCAGGATGCCTGGCTGCTGGCTTCGGTCGATTTCGGCGCGGCCCGCGTTCGGACCGGCCACCTGGTATTGGCACTCCTGGCGAACGAGCGATTTGCGCGGATAGCCCGCGAGATCTCCAAGGAATTCGACCATGTTTCGGTCGAGAAGCTGCAGACAGATTTGCCGACCATTACCGCCGATTCGGCAGAAGCCCGCGATGCTGTCGCTCTGGGCGAAACAGGCGGAGTTTCGGACGGCTCGCCGGTCGCTTCCGGTGTTCCCGGAAAAACAAAGGCCCTCGATCAGTATACCGAGGACTTGACTGCGAAAGCCCTGGCAGGCAAGATCGACCCGGTTCTCGGCCGCGATTTTGAGGTCCGCCAGATCATTGATATTTTAACAAGACGTCGACAGAACAACCCGATCCTCACAGGTGAAGCTGGTGTCGGAAAGACCGCCGTCGTCGAAGGTTTTGCCCTTCGCATCTCGCAGGGCGATGTGCCCGACCCGCTCAAAAACGTTGCCGTCCGCACTCTCGATCTCGGCTTGCTGCAGGCNNTCGAAAATCGTCTGAAATCGGTAATCGACGAAGTAAAATCATCGCCGCAGCCGATCATCATGTTTATTGACGAAGCTCACACGATGATTGGAGCGGGCGGTGCCGCCGGTCAGAACGATGCCGCGAATCTGTTAAAACCAGCACTTGCACGGGGAGAGTTGCGTACGATTGCGGCGACGACATGGGCCGAATACAAGAAATATTTTGAGAAAGACGCCGCACTGGCAAGGCGTTTTCAGGTCGTTAAGATCGAAGAGCCGGACGAATTAAAGGCCATCGCGATGATGCGCGGCATTGCCGACAAGATGGAAGGCCACCACAATGTCCGCATTCTGGACGAAGCCATCGTCGAATGCGTAAAACTCTCTAACCGTTATATTACAGGCCGTCAGTTGCCGGATAAATCTGTGTCGGTTCTCGATACAGCTTGTGCGAAAGTTGCCATTGGACAGGGAGCAACACCTGCGTCGGTAGAAGACGCGACACGGCGTATTCAGAATCTGAGCGCGGAGATTGAAGCTCTCGAACGCGAGCAGGTGACTGGTGCCGGGCACGAGGACCGTCTGACCGAACTGATCGCGAAACGCACCGAAACCGAAGCCGAACTTGAAAAGCTGAACGAGCAATGGGAGAAGGAGAAAGACCTGACTACACAGATCCGGAACATCCGCGTGAAGCTCGAAATGACGCGGCTTGACGGAAAGATCACCGACGCTGTGGCTGCCGCTGATGCAATTTCTTCGCCTGAAGTTGCCGCGGCGGCGACCGCGGAAACAGAAACGGCGGCGGGTGACGACGCCTCGGGAACGGCCGCTGCTCCCGCTCCGGAAGCCGCAAAACCGGTCGATACGGAATTTCTAAAAGCCGAGCTGAAACGGCTGAACGCCGAGCTGAAAGAAGTTCAGGGCGAAGACCCGTTGATGCAGCCGGTTGTTAACGGCCAGTCGGTGGCCGAGGTTATTTCTGGTTGGACCGGTATTCCGATCGGCAAGATGGTCGCGGATGAAATCAATGCCGTGTTGAATCTTCACGAGACACTTGGCGAACGCGTGCTTGGACAGGACCATGCGCTCGAAGCGATCTCGCAAAGGATTCGCACATCTCGTGCCGGCCTCACCGATCCGAAACGTCCGATCGGCGTGTTCCTGCTTGTCGGAACATCCGGCGTAGGTAAAACCGAAACCGCTCTTGCGTTGGCCGAATCGCTCTATGGCGGCGAACGCAATCTGATCTCGATTAACATGAGCGAATACCAGGAAGCTCATACGGTTTCGAGCCTCAAAGGATCGCCTCCGGGATATGTCGGCTACGACGAAGGCGGTCAGCTTACCGAAGCGGTCCGGCGACGCCCATATTCGGTCGTATTATTCGACGAGATTGAAAAAGCCCATCCCGACGTTTTTAATGTACTGCTCCAGATTTTGGACGATGGACGGCTGACCGATTCGAAGGGCCGTGTGGTCGATTTTAAGAACACGGTTTTGATAATGACTTCGAATTTAGGTTCGCGTGAGATACAGGCGGCGGCGGGTGACGAAAAGGTGGCCCGCGACTCGGTGATGGGAATTCTTCGCGATCTTTTCAAACCAGAGTTCTTGAACCGCATCGACGATATCGTTGTCTTCGAACAATTGAGCAGGGACGAGATTGCAAAGATCATCGATATTCAGCTAGAGAAGCTGCGTAAAAACCTTGACGAACGCGGCATCACGCTCGAATTGGACGATTCGGCGAGAGAGTTGATCATACAGGAAGGATACGATCCGGTTTACGGTGCTCGTCCGCTGAAGCGGGCCATCCAGACACTAATCCAGAATCCGCTTGCGGTGAAATTGCTGAAGGCAGAGATTGCCAGCGGGCAGGTCGTAAAGGCCTATGCCGAAAACGGCGAGATCATGTTCTCGGCCGCCGATGCCGAACAAAAAGCGGCGGGCAATTAGTTTGCGTTCTGAGTTCCTGCTTTAGCAGGCTTCTCGCTAAGCGGATACCTGCTAAGCAGGGACTCAGAACTTTTATTATCGCTGCCTACGATCTACAATTTAGTAAATATGTTTAAGAAAAAAGCAATGAACGAAGACGATCCGATATCAGAAGAATTCTTAGAGGAAGAAATACCGGAACTTCGAACCACCGACAAACGACGCTTTAACCAGCAAGGCGAGCGTGTGCAACATGTTGATGAACAGCCGAAGGTGCCGGTAAAGTCTCCAAAGGAGATCGAACTTGAGGCAAAGCTGAAGGCCGAAACCGACCGGCGCGAAGCCGCCGAGGCGAAACTTATCGGCGTTCAGGCGAAATTCGAGGAGGCAAAGGCCGGGCTAGAAAAAGAGACCGCTGACATGCGCACCCGTTTAATGAAAACGCTTGAGGACAGGGCAAAACAAGGGCAGTTCGATTTTCTGACGACGCTTTTACCGGTTTTGGACAATTTGAACCGAGCGATCGATGCAAGCGAGAAAGATGCTTCATTCGAACACCTTTTAAGCGGCGTCAAGGGTACGGCCCGTTCATTCGAGCAGACTTTGTTGAGCGTTGGCGTGGAAGCCGTGCCGTCGATCGGCGCAATTTTTGATCCTGAACTTCACGAAGCGATAGACACGACAGAGGTCAACGCGGAAAATGAAGGAAAAGTGACAGCGGAATATTCACGCGGGTATAAATTCGGCGACCGGCTGCTGCGACCCGCTCGGGTGCAGGTCGGTAAAGCCCAGGCACAATCGGCTGGCGAATAGCGGCAAATAGATTGGATTCGGAGTTCAATCGACGAACACATGTAAAATTTCTTTTTCAGTTCTTTGCGAAGTGTTATTATGGGTTTTGGGTAACCGACGACCCGAGACCCGCATCAAACTTTCCGGCAATACAATGGTTTTATGGCAGATATAGACGCATATAAAGACAAATTCAGCGACAGCGGCCGCCGTGTTCTGGAATCCGCGTTAGATGAGTCGAAAAAACGCGACCAGAATTATGTCGCGATCGAGCATATTTTACATGCCGTTGCTAAAGAAGAAGATGAGCTTTTTACGTCGACGATGCGGGATTTGGCGGTCGATCCGCGTTCCGTAAAGCTGTTGATAGAAAAGCGGATGGCGAGCGGCAGGCAGCATACAGGAAAAGGCTATCGGATTGCCCCGGAAACAACCGAATTATTTAAGCGTGCGATGGATCGTGCCCGTTCGCAGGGGCGCCGCGTCATCGAAGGCAGCGACATCTTTTACGTGCTGTCGAATGACGAAAGAAGCATTTTGAATGACGTACTACAGAATCTCGGCGTTCCATCGGACGAGGTTGCTCAAACCGCACGCACGCGAATTCGCAAGCGAGAAAAGGAGGAGGAGCGGTCGCGTCAAAAATACGAATTGCCGTCATTTCTGCGGCATTTTGGTGTGTCGATGAACAAGCTGGCGCGCGAGGACAAGATCCCGCCGACGATAGGCCGAGAAAAGGAGATACTTCAGATGATGGAGATCCTCTCGCACCGTGAACGTTCGAATTCGCCGATGCTTGTCGGCGAGCCGGGCGTCGGAAAAACGGCCGTTGTCGAGGGTCTGGCCCGGCTGATAGAACTTGAACCGGAAAAGGTTCCCGCTCGCCTGCGCGATGCACACATTGTTCAGCTCCAGATGGGCGGGCTTGTTGCGGGCACGATGCTCCGCGGTATGTTCGAGGAACGTATCAAGGGCATCATCGATGAAGTAAAAGAAAAAGATCATATTATTCTTTTCATCGACGAAGCTCATTCGATCATCGGTGCCGGTGCGGCGATGGGAACGTCGAGCGATGCCGCGAATATGTTCAAATCAAGCCTCTCTCGTGGCGAACTTCGCATTATCGGTGCGACGACGATGACTGAATACAAAGAGTATATTGCCGAAGACGAAGCTCTCTCGAGACGTTTCAGGCTGGTCGTCGTGGCGGAACCAACCATCGATCAAACCAAGGAAATCCTGATGGGCTTGCGACCGCGACTGGAAAAGAATTATTCGGTGACGATCTCGGATGAGGCAATTAACATGGCTCTTGAGATGTCACCTAAGTATATTCGTAACCTCCACCTGCCGGACAAAGCGATCGGTTGGCTCGATACAGCTTCAGTCAAGGTCGAGATCAATGAGCCCACGGGATTGACGGTCCTTCCGGAACATATTATCGATGTCATTTCGCAGGAATCGCGTATTCCTAAAGACATGATCTATCGCGACACGTCCGACCGGTTTTCGGCGATGGAAAGCGACCTGGCAAACCGCGTCATCGGACAAAAAGATGCGGTCCGAGCGGTTGCCGAAAGGCTTCGGCTCAACAAAGGTCCGCTGAAGGAAAATCATTATGCGCCGGATGGTGTGCTCCTATTCCTCGGCCCGACCGGCGTTGGCAAAACGGAGCTTGCGAAAGCAGTCGCCGAGTTTATGTTTGGTGATGAACAAAAGATGATCCGTATCGACATGAGCGAGTACGGCGACGGGACGGTCGGCATCGAGAAACTCATCGGGATGCCGCGAGGAATCGTCGGATCGGAACGCGGAGGAATTCTTACAGAACAGCTTCGCGACAACCCATACACGGTTTTGCTTTTGGATGAGGTCGAAAAAGCTTCGCCTTATCTGATGAATATCTTCCTTCAGGCATTCGACGAGGGCTGGATCACAGACGGCCGCGGCAAGAAAGTTTATCTTTCGGATGCGATCGTGATCATGACCTCGAATCTCGGGTCTGAAAACTTCAAGCGTTACGAAAAACCGTTGGGTTTCGGTCAAAAGACGCTTGGCGACGTGATCCAGATCAAAGGCGAGGTGATGAAGGCGGCCGAAACCCGCTTTACGCCGGAATTTCGGAATCGTATTGACGAGATAATCATTTTCTCGCCGCTGACGATGGACGAAGTCCGCGATATCGCCAAGATATATCTCGGCAAGCTGAAACGCAAGATGGAGTCGCAGGGCAAGCTGGTCGAAGTTTCGGATGCGGCACTCGACCTTTTGACGGAAAAAGGTTTTTCGCCGGCTTACGGCGCGCGCTTCCTGAAGCGGCATATCGATCAGAAGGTGAAGCTTCCGATCACGAACGAATGGAAAATGGGTATGCGGTTTGTTGTCGACGCCGAAGACGGCGAAATTGTCGTCAAACCAATGGATGCCTTCAGTTTGAACTAAACCTAATCTAAACTTCACGCATCGAAGACCTGGTTGATCAAATCAGCTAGGTCTTTTTATAAAGGAGGAACCGCAATGAAAGTTCTGGCAACTAGCTTTTTTGCGGCTTTGGTTCTGACTTTTGCCGGTGTGTTGTTCTGGATGAATGCAACGGCGCCGACGCAGGCCAAAACCGTTAGCACATTTTCATTCCCCGCTGTCCATTATCGCATCGACGCCGGACGGAGCAAATTTATGGTGCATGCCGCCAGATCGGGCCCGGCATGGTTCAAAGGGCATAGTCACGAAATTGCCGTCCGCGACTTTTCGGGTGATGTTGAGCTTTCGCTCGATGTTCTGAATCCGGCGTCACTGCAGATGACAATACGCGCCGATTCGCTTGAGGAAACCGGCGCGGTTTTTACGCCGGAGCAAAAGGAAATCATCAACAAAGAGCTTGATGAGATAGTGCTGGAGGCAGCAAAATATCCTGAGATCACGTTCAAAAGCACGCAAGTAAAAGGTGAATTGAAGAATGGGCGTTTTGAAGTAAAGATAGGCGGCGATATCACGCTCCACGGTGTAACGAAACACGTTGTGATCCCGGCGACGGTCAGTGTCAGTGGCGACGAGATTAGAGCGGTAGGGAAATTCGAGCTTAACCGCAAGCATTTCAATGTCAATGCAACAAACGCCTTTCACGGCCTTGTGCGGGTAAAACACGAATTGAAGTTTACGTTCGATATCGTGGCGAGGAAGGTTTAGCAACTGGAAATTGCCTGTATCAAACAAAATCAAACTTTTCCGCATCAAAGGGCTTTGATGATATTATTTCATCGAGCCTTTACCCTTAGAAGATTGAACTATGCTGAATTGATTACGCTCGCTCNNAGTTGGTGCATCCAATTGTCAATAATTTTTCTTCTTTCACAAATAACACGAAAGATTTCATATGGATAGACTCACGCATTTTAATCAAGCCTTTAGCGGAACAATGATTGCCAGATATATATTCGCATTTGTCGCGGCCCTCTTTTGCAGCGTTTCCGGCGGCGCACAGGAACTTTCGTTCAGATACCTTTATACATTCGAGCCGGCGATGGTCACGGAAGGCCCTCAAATAGGAGCTTTGGAAGTCGATTATCCCGAAGCCGCCAAGAAAAACGGTGTAGAAGGCAAAGTGAAAGCTACCTTGACCCTGGGTGAAGACGGAAAGGTGCGGGATATCGTTATCGTCCAGGATCTGCCGCATGGCGTCGGCGAAGCTGTTAGAGCGGGGCTTCAGAAATTGTATTTTAAGCCTGCTGCTGCAATGGATAAACCGACCGCAGTAAAGGCGACGATTGAGTATATAATCTCGATAGTCTACGACGAATCTGATGGTAATGTCGCGAAGCCGAAAATAATCGAGAAACCAATACCGGCTTACCCGGAAAATCACCGTGCCGAAAAGGTAAAAGGAAAAGTTGCGGTAACGGTCATGTTTCTTGCGAATGGTGAACTGAAGGTCGGCAGCGCAAGCAGTACGATGCCCCGGGAATTCGACAAGGCCGCCATTGAGGCCGCAAAAAAGATCAGGTTCACGCCGGCGATCCACAAGAAAAGTAAACAACCCGTTTCGCAGCAAATAATGGTCGAATTTGATTTCAAACCTTAAACGTTCACGAAAATCTCCTTATCTAGACCCTCAAGTGTTTATATGAGTTTTGTAGTAAAGTCGGCAATTAACATTTTATTCGCCGTATTGATGTCTGTAGTCGCCGTATCGAATGCGTTCTCACAGAAAGCCACGACAATAGAACAGGCCGAAACCGTTCTCCAAAAAGCGATCCAAAATCTCGGCGGCGAAAAATATCTGCAAGTAAAAACCCAGATCGGCCGCGGGAAATACAGCATTCTCCGCGAAGGCGCGGTTATTTCTTTCCAGTCGTTCGTTGACATAATCGTTTTCCCTGACAAGGAACGGACCGAATTCAGGGGCGGCGGCGTGAAGAGCGTTCAGACGAATGTCGGCACAACGGGCTGGACATTCGATGGCGACGCGGAATTGATAAAGGTGCAGGACGAGAAGCAGATCGAGAATTTCAAACGCAGTATCCGCGTCAGCCTCGATCACCTTCTACGCGGAAGTTGGCGAAACGACGCTACGCTTTCTTACGTTGGAAAACGCGCGGCAACGCTCGGAAAGCGGAATGATGTCATTAAACTTACCTACAAAGATGGCCTCGTCGTCGAATTCGAATTCGCCTCAGACGATGGCGTTCCGCAAAAGGCAGTTTACGCTCGTCTGAACGCTGATAACGAAGAGATAAAGGAAGAAGACCGTTACGCCCAATTTGTAGAAGTTAATAGCGTCAAATCACCGTTCATCATCGACCGCTTCACAAACGGCGTTCATAGTTCGCGGATAAACTATGAAACGATCGAATTCAACAAAATTGTCCCCGCTTCGATCTTCTCGAAACCCGCGAACCCGAAGGAACTGAAGAAGGATCTGAAGTTATAAAGAAAAAATGAGCGGGAAAAGATGATCTCCTCCTGCTCACTTATTTTCTTGCTCGTCAAGCTATTTAGATAAACGCAAAATCGAATTGCGCCTGGTGGATATTAGGATCGGCCGTCAGATCGACATTTCCTAAGTGGGCCTCGATCTCGTTCAGGATCTCTCTCTCCTGGCCTCTCAAGGCTTTTGCGACTTCAGGATGAATGCGTAAGGTCGTCTGCTTTACGTCGTCCATATGCCTGCCGAGCCGAGCGGCCTCAGTCAGTATTTCAAAACATGTAGTCTGCGGCGATTTGACCCAGCCGGAACCTTCGCAGTATTCGCAGACAGTGCACATCGTGCGTTCCAGCGATTGCTTGACGCGTTTGCGGGTCATGATAATCAGACCGAAATCGTTGAATGAAAGCACCTTTGTCGGCGATTTGTCCGATTGCAAAGCTTCCTGCAGAGCCTGTGAGACCTTGTTCCGGTTTCGGCGGTCTTCCATGTCGATCAGGTCGAGCACGATAATGCCGCCGAGATCGCGCAGACGAATCTGGCGTGCGATCTCATCGACGGCTTCCATGTTCGTCCTAGTGATCGTGTCTTCAAGCCGGGCATTGCCTTTGCCGACGAATTTGCCGGTGTTGACGTCGATCGCGACCAAAGCTTCGGTCTGGTTGATAACGAGATATCCGCCGGATTTCAGCCAAACACGCGGTTTCAAGGCCTTGTCGATCTCCTCCTGAACGCCATAAGCGTCAAGGATCGGCTCATCGCGGGTGTAAAGCTTTACGCGATTGACCATTCGCGGCTGAATGCGGTTGACGAATTCGACCGTACGCAAATATTCTTCTTCGCTGTCCACGCGGATGGCGGTAAATTCATCCGACATCTGATCCCGCAATAGGCGTTGGACGATATCCAGGTCCTGGTGGACAAGAGCCGGAGATTTCGCCTTCTCGGTCGTTTTCTTTATGTCCTGCCACGTTCGCACAAGATACCTGGCGTCCTGGCGAAGGTCTTCCTCCGATATCCCGATACCCGCGGTACGAACGATAAATCCGCCCGAAGGAATATCTTCGTCCTGACGAATTCGTTGAATCAATGTCCGCAGGCGGCCGCGTTCGCTCGACGATTCGATCTTACGAGAGACGCCGAGATGTTCGATCGTCGGCATGTAGACAAGATAGCGTCCCGGCAAGGCAATGTGCGACGTAATGCGGGCGCCCTTGCGTGCGATCGGCTCTTTTGCGATCTGCACCAGTATCTCCTGGCCTTCGCGAAGTAAATCGGAAATTGTCGGTTGCGGCGGTCGGTCACGACGTTCGCCACGGTCGTTGCGGTCATTTCTGTCGAAACGTTTGCCGTCATTGGCCCTCGGGCGTTCTCTCGGATCGCGATTGTCGCGAGGTGGCCGTTGGTCACGCGGATTTCTCGAGTCGCCGCGATTGTTGTCGCGCCCGCGATTATCACGACCTTCTCTCGGTTCGCGTAACGGAGATGGATCGGTCACAGCCTCAGATGTTTCGGCGGTTGGCTCTTCGCGTTCTTCTTTGGCGTCGTCATTGACCGCTGGAGTGCTGCCCCCAACATCGTCCGAAGCCCCGTTGGCCGATTCCCCTTCAGTAGGCATGTCATCGATGTCTTCAAATTCGACCGGCTCTGCTAATTCCACGGTCGACTCGGCCTCTTCGGGCCGCCTCCCGCGCCCACCGCGCCTTCGCCCGCGTCCGCCGCGTCGTACAGACATTTCTGCCGTTTCAACGGATTCCTTTACGCTTGCTTCCGAATCTGCAAGCACATCGCCGGCGGCAGCTTTCTTCAACTTGCCCCGCGGGCTTTTTCCCTTCGAAGCTTTTGACTTTGCCGGCTTTGCGTCGTCGGAGCCTTCCGAAGCCTCACCATCGATTGTCTTAGCGGCCTTGCCTGGACCTTTGCTGGTCTTGGATTGAGCGGACTTCTTGCCGGGGCTACGGACTTTCTTGCCTTTTGGCGGCTGCGGATCTTCGTCCTCATCGGCGATGCGTTCGAATCGGCTCGGCATTTCGGCAACAGAGCCTATTAACGAACCGACCGCGGCGGCCGGTGTACTCTCGATATCGAATTCGACCGCCCGTACCTGATCGACAATCGCTTCCTGCAGATAAGCGTCCTTGAACATCTCGCCCGTTTCCGAATCGTCAACGATCCGTTCAAAACCCGAGTCTTCAATCTGGAAAACCGGTGCCGGTTCTTCGCGCGGTGTTTCGGCTCTCGGCTCCCTGCCCTTGCGTCCCCCCCTGCTGCGTCCGGGTCCTTTTCGGTCCGGTTGCGAGGTCTCCATAAAAGGCGTTTCGGCTTCGGCCTGCACGTGATCGTCGCCTCCTTCCTCCAACGGCTCTGCAATTTCCTGGACCGCTTCCATCTGTTTCTCGCGGTCGATGCGGGCACGGTCTATCTGGTCGTTTGCTTCGCGTTTTGCCTCTTCGGGCGTGATCTTCTTAGATTTCTCCATTACGATACGTTCGATCTCTTCTTCTTCATCAAAGAAATCTGAAACGTAGAGAAACGCGTCGCGCTCAAGCCCAATGGACACGAACGCAGACTGCATCCCGGGCAATACTCTCTGTACACGCCCTTTATAAATGTTCCCAGCGATTCCGGAATTTTCTTCGCCACGCTCGATATAAAATTCGGTGACCTTTCCGTTATCCAGGATGGCGATCTTTTTTTCGCGCCCATTGACNNTTGACGCTAATGATCATTTCTTTCGACATAGTCAATTGTTTATCCTTAAAATTGTTGTACTTCTGCAAGCCGAAGGATCTAATGTTGAGAAGTCAAACTAGGGGATTTTTAACGGACATCCATCGGCTACACCGGCAGCGCAGATTTTGAGCGTGTTTTGATTTTTAGGTATTGAATTTGGACTTTGAATCCAAAACAACGGACTTTGAATGTTGTCACGCGGGAATCTCTAATTCTTAAAAAGCTTGTTAGCTTTTTGCAATTCAGGGAGCACCCACTTCCAATCGGAAATCGTGCTCGACCNNACCTATAAATCTGTGTGCCGGGCATACCGGGCTGTCGTAAAATCCTCAAACGTTTGCTTTTCGTCTCGAGTCTCAGTAGATCCTTTGCAAACTCCACGTTAGTATAAACGAATTCTCGCAAATGGGAAATCTTTAATTATCAATAATTAGGGATCGGCTGTAAGTTCGCCGCAGGAAAAGCTACAATTGGATATTCATACATCGCCTGTACTATTCGTTTCTACACCCTTCTCCGTTTGCTTATGGAAGTTTATTTTCAATTTATTACGGACACCGACGGCCTGAAAAAGGCGTGCGGCGAGATGCGAAACACAGCTTTTATCGGCTTCGACACCGAAACGACCGAGCTCGATCCATACCGCGGCGATCTGCGGCTTCTTCAGTTGAGCGACGGCAAGAGCACGCAGGTCATTGACCTTAAGTCATTTGCCACAAAAGGTGACCTTCGCACCATGACCGAGCTTGCTCCGCTTCGCGACCTGCTTGAAGATAGGTCCCGTACGAAGATCGCCCACAATGCAAAATTCGATGCAAAGTGGGTCCGCCATCATCTCGGCGCCGAGCTTAACGGGGTTTTTGACACTTTTCTCGCGAGCCAGCTTATTTCGGCGGGCGATCAGGATCGCAGGCATTCTCTTGCGGACGTCACCAAGTTCTTTACCGAAGAAGAGTTAGATAAATCGATGCAGGTAAGCGATTGGAGCGCGGCCGAGCTTTCGCATTCACAGGTCGAATACGCAGCCCGCGACGCCGCGATCATGCCGCAGCTTCGGGAGAAACTGGCCGAACGCCTCAAGAATGATGAGCTTGAAGACGTTGCCGGTCTTGAATTCGACTGCATAATGCCGATATCCGAGATGGAGCTGAACGGCTTTTATCTCGATGAGTCGCGATGGCGCGAACAGCTTGAGAAGGTAAAAGTCGCACAGATAAAGGCTTCCGATGAGCTGCAAGATCTGCTTTCGGCAGGTGTTGCCCAGGCGTCGCTGTTCGGACGCTCCGAGATAAATCTCGACTCGCAGGCACAGGTAACGGACGCCTTGGTGAATCTCGGTGTTCCGGTTCCGGAATCAACCCGCGGCTGGCAGCTTCAGCCGCTTGCCGCCGAATATCCTGTGGTGGCAAAGCTGCTCGAGTATCGAGGTGTCGCTAAATCGCTGACGAGCTTTGGCGAAAACATCCTTGAATTTATAGAACCCAAAACCGGCCGCATCCACGCGGATTTTCGCCAGATCGGAGCACCGACAGGGCGATTTTCGTGCTCGAATCCTAACCTGCAGCAAATACCGCACGGCCAGGAATACAGGCGGTGCTTTACCGCTCCCGAAGGCAAAAAGCTTGTCATCGCGGATTATTCTCAGATCGAGCTGCGAATCCTGGCGGAGTTTTCGGACGACGAAAATTTCATAAAGGCGTTTGTCTCGGGCCAGGATTTCCACGCATCCGCCGCGTCGCAGGTTTTTGGCGTAAAGCCTGAAGATGTCACCGACGAACAGCGTTCGTTTGCAAAACGTCTGAATTTCGGGATCGTTTACGGCATCGGAGCTTCACGGTTCGGTTTGATGACGGGGCTTTCGCAAATGGACGCCGAGAATACGATGCGGAAATATTTCGGGACTTTTCGGCGCCTCGATTCATATTTGCGTGATGCGGGCAGAAGAATTGTCGAGGAACGAAACGTGCGGACGGCTTCGGGACGATTGCTCCGGCTTCGATTCGACGAAAGCGATCGCCAGCAAGTCGCCTCATCAAAGCGCTACGGCATCAACATGCCGATACAGGGTACATCAGCCGACATCTTAAAGCGCTCGCTTCGCCTGCTTCACGACCGGATCCGTGGAACTTCCGCCAAATTGGTAAACATCGTCCACGACGAGATCATCGTCGAGTGCGATGCTTCGGATGCCGACGAAACCGCCAGGATGCTGGAAAATGCCATGTGCTCGGCCGGGGAAGAGTTCGTAAAGAAAGTGCCTGTAAAAGTCGATGTTCACATCGCCGACGAATGGGCGAAGTGATCTTCATCGCGTCGGCTGCTTCAAGCCCCCGGCGTAGCGTTCCGTCTTCGCTCTCCGGCGGCTCCTTTCAACTCACGCAATGCTCTTAACGTTCTGGATCAGACAGTATGAGGATGTCCGAAAGGACTTTTAGCTGAGATCTGGTGAAGGCCGGATTCTTGGCCCAATCAAACGACTTCGCTCCATTCTATTTCAATGAGCCGCACTATTTAGGCCGGACCGTGAGGGCCGGAATTGCGGGCGGGACGATTGAGAATTTGTTCATCGTGCTTCAAATCCCGACCACGACTCCGTTTCCCGGCGTGAGCGGACAACCGCCGCTGATCGGGCTTGATGGCGGTGTTGCGGTGAATGATTCGCCAATCTTTGGCAGGTCTTTCACCTCGGATAACGGCGGCCTCACCTGGACGCGGACAAATACGTTCAACTTCCGATTTTCGATGGTCCTTTCTCAACCGGTTACGCCGCCTGGTCAGCAGCCGTGACTTGCGGCAGTCGGATAGCAGCCTGAATGGATACAAAAAACAAAGGAGGGCTGTTTTCAGCGTCCTCCTTTAATTCCTGCTTTTTGCCGTTTTCAGGAAGCTGTAGCTTCGCTTTGCGATTCCTTACTTGGCATATATAGGATCCGCGTACAGCTTTCGCACGTGATGATCTGGTCGCCTTTTTTGACCTCGACCTGCATTTGCGGACGCAGCGACATAAAGCATGCGCTGCACGAGCCGTTGATTACCGCGGCAACGGCGATCCCGTCACGTCCGCGCTGAGCCAGGCGGTTGTAAACCGACGCCAGTTGGGCCGGAAGTGTCTCGAAAACCAGCTCACGTTTTTTCGTATCATCTTCAAGTTCTTTCTTATTAATAGCAAGCTCGTTTTCGAATTCAGTCAGCGCCGCCTCGCGTTTTGCGTCGATCGAATTGATCTCTTCCGCACGCTCTTCAAGTTCTTTTTCGACCTCTTCCAGAGCGGTCATTTTCTCGACGATCTGCGTTTCAAATGCCGAGATCTGCTTTTGCAACGCATCTGTTTCCCGCATTGCGGTTTCGTATTCCTTTTGATTCTGGGCGTGCTTTAGATTGCGGTCGGCCCTTTCGAGGTAGGTTTTATTTTCGGCGATCTGCTTTTCCAGATCGGCCCGGTCCGCGTGCAATTTGTCTCGTTTACCTTGAATTTCGCGTATAGAAAAGGCGTGCTGTTCAAACTCTTGTTCGATATCTGCACGCCTTGTTTCCGCCGTCTCGATTTGTTGTTTCAATCGACGAATGTTGGTATCCGTCTTTTGTAAATCTATTAACTTTTCAAGCTCTGATCTCACTTATTAAATATCTCCTGTCAATAAATAACCTGAATATTATATGCATTCTATCCTATATCGCATGATAAAAAAAGCCGCACCTCAAAAACCTTGTGAGTCTGATACCGCCCTTCGTCACTCTTGAGCAAAATCAATGCGTTGAGCACCTTCTGACTGCTATGCCGACCCCATGTCGCGATCTCCACCTGCACTGATGACACTAGCTTGAAATGATCAGAAAAAAGAAACTGGTTGAAAAAAGATACAACGTTAATCCCCTATTTATTTTCCGTTTTGCAAACTAAACACAACCTTAAGAAGTTTAAGGAAAGCGCCGCAAATACCCCCAGCGTGGCACTCGGCGAACCGGTCAAACGAGTTTTGATCTCCCGGTTCTGAGCGTATTGCTGAAAGGAGGTTTATCAATGAGCAAAATGTACACAAAAACGGATGAGAAGTTGCAAAAGCGTGGGCGAAGCTGGTTTTTTTGTCTTGCGGGATTGTTTGTTCTGGTGATCGGCCTTGTGGCTGTAACGGCGCCGACAAGCGCAAGGTATGATGATGACGATGATTGCAGAGGTCCGGCTGTTAGGCTGCCTGCTACCAAGTTGATTATCGAACACAACTCCACCGCGGCGGATACCGGCGTTCACGGATTCTTCGACGGAACCGACTGGACAAAACTCGAGATTCTCGATCCGCGTGGACGGTCGATTTTTGAGTTCGAGCCGAAACGTCAGTTCCGGACACAATCCATCAGCGGCGTTTTCTTCGAATCGGCTGAGCCTCCGAATGACGAGGTTCCGATCTCTGAAATCCTGCGGCGTTTCCCTGAAGGGCAATATCCGGTTCGCGGCTGCACGCCGGACGGAGAGCGGCTAACGGGCTCGGCTCTCTTTACTCACGACATTCCCGATGCTCCCGTCATTNNCCGCAGGAAGGCAACACGGTTCCGGCGTCGGGTTTGACGGTGATGTGGAATCACGTAAATACAACACTTGAGGGCGATCCGCTTAACCGCACCGGTTATGAATTGATCCTGACCAAGGATATGCCCGACGATCCGAACGGGTTTTCAAAGCCTGCTCTGTCCATCCACCTTCCGCCATCGGTTACGTCGTGCTCCGTCCCGAACCAGTTTCTCCAACCAGGCTCGAGATATGAAATCGAGGTGATCGTGATTGAAATCAGTGGCAACCAGACGATTTCGAGTCTGTTCTTTCAGACTCAATAGGGTCCGATGCACTGGGGACGTGAGCTTTTCGCGTCTCCGCTGATTTCGCTTTTGCCACAGAATACGACTCGATCCGAGAAGGTCATTTCCGTTGTTCTGGTGAAAGGAGGGAATTATGAAATTGATCTGTAAATTTTTGTTAGGACTCGCTATCGCCGTATTAGGCGGAAACGCGACAGTCACTGTTGGTGCAGGTCAGACGCCAACTCTTTCCCCAACTCCCAAACATATCGAAAATGTCGTAGCGTTAACGAAGCAAACTCCAACACCTGACTCAGCACCAACACCACTGCCTTATTATCTGAAAGATCGAGGCACCGGTGTTCCAACATCTCAGTTCGGCACCTACGTACGGAAAGGCGAGGTCATCGTCTATCCGTTCTTTGAGTATTATCGCGATCACAACTTTGAGTATAAGCCCGAGGAATTCGGATTTGCGGGTAATGATACGGACTTCCGCGGGCGTTACCGAGCTCAGGAGGCCCTGATTTTTGTCGCATACGGACTGACCGACAATATAGCGGTCGAGTTTGAAGCCGCCACAATAAAGGCTTCGCTTGAAAAATCGCCCTTGGATACATCCGCAATGCCCGCACGGATCGAGGAATCAGGACTCGGCGACATCGAAGGCCAGATTCGTTGGCGCTGGAACAAAGAGAGCAAGCGTCGGCCGGAGCTATTCAGCTATGTCGAGGTTGTCGTCCCGCATCACAAACAAAAGCGCCTTATCGGCACTCCGGGCGTGGAGTTGAAGTTTGGCACCGGCCTCATTCGCGGCTTCAATTGGGGAACGATGACTTTTCGCGCCGCGGTAGAATATGACAACGCCTCCGACAGCAAATTCGATTTCGGAGAGTTTGCGGTTGAGTATCTTAAGCGGCTCTCGCCTAAATGGCGGCTTTACCTGGGGGTTGAGGGGACGCCGGACGAATTGTCGGTGATTCCCGAACTTCAGTGGCATATTAATAGACATATCTTCGTCAAATTCAACAGCGGTTTCGGAGCAACATCAAAGGCGACCGACTGGGCCCCGGAAGTCGGTATCGTATTCATGCTGGGACGACCCAGGAACTGATGCAGCGCGCGTTGAACGTTTGAAAAAGATTCAACCAGCCGTAAACTTGTGATATAACGATTTTGTCCCCGATGGCGAATGAGCGAGGTGAAGAAAATGAAAAAAAATAAGCCCATGATATGGATATTGATGATTGTGCTGGGCGTTGGAGTTTCGGTTCTCTGCCTGCCGCAAGCTACCAATGCCCAAAATGACAAAGATAAAAAAGAAAGGAAACAGGAACGTGAAAACGACGACAAGGACAAAGACGAGAAACTGAGTTCTAAGGATAAAAAGAAAGCAAAGATAACTTTGGAAGAAGCTCGGGCCATTGCTCTTAAAAGAGTAGCGGGAACCGTTGTCGAAGAAGAGCTGGAAAAGGAAAAAGGACGGCTTCAATATGCCTTCGATATCCGCGACAACAGCGGAAAGATCTGGGACGTTGAGATCGACGCGATAACCGGAGAAGTCCTTCGGGCGGCCGAAGACGACGAAGACGACGACACTGACCAAAGCAGCCTGAACAAAGCAAAAAACTCGGTCTACCGGGCAGCTAACACCGTTAGGCACGTAACCGTAAAAACCATTGGCAAATTGTTCTGATCGAATCCGACAAGGTTTTTAGGCCAAAGCGGCCTCCGAAATCTTCAGTCATCGGTTTTTACTATTGGTTATTCCGAAGGGTGGGTCATGTCTCGGCATATTCGGCTATCTCTGCGTTGAAAGTCGTCTTCCTTCCTTCGATACTAAGGCGGCCTGACGCAACCTGCCTGACCGCCTCGACATAGGCCGCGTGTTCCTGTTCCAGGATCCGCGCCGACAGGGTATCTGCCGTATCGTCATCCCGCACCTCGACCGCCTTTTGGAGAATGATCGCTCCGTTATCAAGATTTTCGTCAACAAGATGCACCGTGCAGCCGGTGATCTTTACGCCATGCTCGAACGCCTGTTTTTGGGCATCCAATCCCGGAAACGACGGCAGCAGGCTTGGGTGGATGTTCACGATCCGGTTTGGAAACGATCTGATAAACTCCGCGGACAGCAGCCGCATATAACCCGCCAAACAAACAAGCTCGACGCCTCGTTTACTTAGCTCGCTAATTATCTCGGCATCATGCTCCTCCCGTGTCCGCCCGCTTCGTTCGATAACCACAGACTCAACTCCGCGCTCGGCCGCCTTCGCCAAACCGACGGCTTCCGGTTTATCGCTTATTACGACCGCGATCTCAGAGTTCGGTATCTCGCCGCGCTTCACCGCATCGACGAGAGCGACCATATTCGAACCGCGGCCTGATATCAATATTCCGATCTTCATTATTTTTCGGGTCGATCAAAGGAACTTCAGGATTGCGTACGAGCTTGCGTCAAAGATCACGTCGGCGTTCTTTGGGTCTTGAACGTAGTTTATTTTTGTAAGCCTGTTTGCGTTGTTGACGCGGCTTTTCCCGATCTGAAATCCGGGCATCGTCGTTTCCGCTATCATCCATAGCTTTTGGTTCCAGATGAAATCCAAACCGTTTTCGTTCACGTAATTTCCCTGCGGGATCGCGACGGTAATGTGCAGCGGGCAGTAAAGTAGAATGTATTCTTCGTTTATCTGCTCAAGCAGCGACGCAAGCAATATCGTCTTATTGCTGCAATCCGCCGAGCGTGTCATCAGGGTTTCGCTCGCCCTCTTTAGCGTCTCGGTTGCCCCTACGGCCTCTGTGTAGCTGTATTCGATCTCGTTGGACACAAAATCCACCAGCCTCTGGATGCGTGCTTCACGGTCGGGTCCGACGTCCTTCAGCAATTCGTCGCTAAGACGTTTCAAAGAAGGCTCATTCGGCCTCGCAACCATTATCCCGTGGTTTGCAAAGACCATCTGCGGCTCGTCTCTCTGTGTAGAGGCCCGCGTTATTAGCTTGCCGCCGTAGAGTTGCGAATTATTAGAAAAATTCCTTAACTCCTCAAGGCTGACGCTGTAGTTCACAAAGCTAAACTGAAAATTCAGACCCTGATGAGGGTTGATCCGGATGTTGTCCGTAGTCGTTCGAAAAAAGCGTGAAGCATCCGGCGAGATCGTAAGCTTATAATCGCCAAGCTTTATCCTGCCGTTTTCCAACTTGCCGAAATCGATCTTTGCCGCATCGAAAATGTACGTCGTCAGAAAATCCTGAAACTCGCCCTCGCTGGTTTCGGGAAACGTGAAATAAGCCATTTTCTCGCGCCATGCATATTTCACAACGCGCCCTTTTCCCAAGACCTGCTGCCGAAACTCGTCGCCCGAAAAAGTAGGCTGGGCGAGCATCACAACCGTGCTCTCGCGTATTTCCGAGGCAAAGATCTCCTCTCCGCTTACCGGAATAGGCGAGCTGTACCAGTAAAATCCGTATCCAACACCCGCGAGCACGACAAACGCGATGATAGCGATTACGTAGATCTTTAGATTCGATCCTTTATCCGACTCTGAATCAAACAAACTTCCTGCTGACATATTTAACTAATCGATTGCTATTATTTTCGATTGCCTTGCAATCAGCATCCCACGAACCAACTTAGCATCTTTGCTAAGCCAAGTCACCGATAATCACGAAATTGTTTTCATCAACCGTCGCGGCCATGAAGGCGTTGCAATGGTCGGCGCGTCAGAGCTTTCCGGCATCCGGGTCAGCGACGACAAGATCAACTTTCTACAGGCGAGGGATCATTATTAAGATTGTATGGGGTTCACATATTTGTTAACAACTCATGCGGAAAGCGGAAAGTATGCAAGGGAAGAATCGATTTTCTACAGGCGAGGTATCACTATTAGTTGGAAGAGTTGCAAAACGAGACCGGAATCGTCTCGACCAATCGGACTAACTGTGGCTAACCACGTTTCCCGTTATCCATCGCGCTGATATAATTCCGAAAGAATGACGGTCGTCGCTTACATAACGAAGATTCCTTTTGTATGTTGCATAGTCACATCCGCCATTCTATTGACTTCCATTTCCTATTCCCAAGAAAAACCACCCCTTCCCGCGGATTATCCCGTCCGAAAAAGCGAGATATTTGAAGGCACCCCTGCACGCCCGTCGCTGGACAGCAAACGCGCCAGATTGTTTCGGACAGTGCTGAGGCAGGGTGCAAAGGAAGGCCCGAACTTCGCTGGTCGTTATTCGATAGTCACGTGGGGTGCGAGCCTTGGCGTTTTCTCGATGGCTGTCGTCGACGCTAAACGCGGCAAAGTGTATTTCCCTCCGTTCAAATCCGTCGGCGGCACTGCTTACGGCCTGCCATTCTTCGACAAGGGCGAGAATCCGGCTTGGAATTTAGATAGCAGACTTTTTGCATTCATCGGGCGTCCAGATGCGAACGACAAAGGCATGGGCTTGTATGTATATTTGTTCGATCGGGGACGATTTCGGTTGTTATATTTTGAGAAAGAGAATGAGGAAGAAAGGAAAGCAAGTCAGGAGGCATGGGAAAAGGAGATAGATAGACGTCTAACTTCGATCGCGGAGACATATGAATCATTCAGGAAACGTTTGGCAGGGGTTTACCCAGCCGTTAGGTGCTTTCAGGGGCGTGAAACCAGATACCCGTGGCCCGCTGTCGACGTGAACTGCACAGAAGACGATCTGATCGTCTCAATTCACATACATTACCACTCGACCCCCGATGAGGCGCGAGAAGAAATCAAGTCTGAACTACAATTTTCAAGCCTTCCCAAATGGCGAGCCGTCGATGGGCTGGGTGAACAGGGGATCGAAACCGACCAATGCAGTCGGGCTTGGATCAGATTCCGACAAGGGAATTTCTATGTTTGGATGAACGCCAATTTGAACAAAGATGGCCCGGACGTTCCCAATTGCTCAAATCTGCAGAACGTAGATAGCAAGCGGCTCGCTGATTTTTCAAGGCGACTTGCGCTTGTACTTGCGAGTCTGCTTAGTGATAGAAATCGACCAGCAATAACGGAGTCCTCGCCGGAGCGCTCACATTAACTCGTTGCAGCGTCTATAGTTCGAACGCCTCACGCCATCAAGTAATTGCAACGGTTTTGTCACCGGAAACGACCCTGCCGATGGTTTCGGCATTCATTACCTGCTTGATCTCGGCCGCACCATCCGGAGAGCAGATAACTATCATCCCGATGCCCATATTGAAGGTGCGGAACATTTCGGCTTCGGAGACATTTCCGAGTTTTTGCATCAGCCCGAAGATCGGAAGCTCTGGCCAGGTGCCGCGTTTTATTTCTACGGCGACGCCTTCGGGGAGGATGCGCGGGATGTTTTCGAGAAAGCCGCCGCCAGTTATGTGGGCGAGGCCTTTGATCAACGGAACGCGGACGCCCTCGTCCGCTATAGTGACTTTATCAAGCAACGATCCGATCTGCGGGAGGAAGGATTGGTGCGTGGCGAGCAAGGCTTCGCCGACAGTCGAGCCCAATTCATCTATATAAGAGTCGGCCTTGTAGCCGCCGACTTCGAAAAAGAGCTTTCGGGCCAATGAATAGCCATTTGTCTGCAGGCCGTTCGACGGAATGCCGAGAACAACATCGCCGGGTACGATCGATTTGCCGTCAATCACCTTTGCTTTATCCACAACGCCGACGATGAAGCCGGCGAGATCGTATTCGCCCGTCGGATAAAAATCCGGCATCTCGGCCGTCTCGCCGCCGAGCAGGACGCAGCCGTTTTCTTTGCAGGCGCGCGCCATGCCTTCGACGACCGAAGCAGTCACGTCCGGTTCGAGCTTTCCGGTCGCGAAATAATCGAGAAAAAACAACGGCCGAGCACCCTGGACAAGAATGTCATTGACGCAATGATTGACCAAATCCGCCCCGACCGTATTGTGAATGCCTGTCTCGAACGCAAGTTTGAGCTTTGTCCCCACGCCGTCCGCCGAAGCGACCAGTATCGGATCCGCCATGTTTGGGAAGGCCCCCGAGAACATTCCTCCGAAACTGCCGATCTCAGTCAGCGTCCTCTCATTGAACGTGCTCCGCGCAAAATCGCGTATCTTCGCGACCGCCCGGTTTGCATTGTCGATCGAAACGCCGGCGTCAGCGTATGAGATTGATTGCGACATAAAATTAGTTTAGCAAAAGGCGCGGTAGCAAGGGGTGTCTCTCCTCAAACTCAACTACAAAAGAACACACTCCATACCGGTCGTGTTTCCGCCTTCTGCGATTCCAAACTCTCTTTCCAAAATTCTTCCAAATTCTTCCTCCGACCCAATCGGCTCCTCAGACTTTTCACCATTCGCCGTGACAATAAAATTCTTCTCTGTTAGCGTCTTCCGGCCATTTTCCGTCAGAATCGAGCAGATCTTGCCTTTCGTAAAATGTGATTCTGGCGAATATTGCTGAAAGTCGCACATCTCGGCAAATTCCGCGAGATCGCGGGCTAAGGGCTTAAACATATACTGCGGCGTCCACGCATCGTCGATCTTTTTTGCGACTTCTAAGACACCAAACTCGGCTCGCCTTATTACAAAATCACCTTCACGATCATGCTGTTCCATGTCGGCGACAAGACGAAGCGGTTCCGAAGTAAAATCCCCAAATCCGACATCGGCGAGATATTCCAGCTCGCCGATCGTCACGATTATCGCGGCGTGGTCGAATTCCGGACCGTACTCCGTGCCGTTGAAAACGCGGGCAGAAATCAAACGCGTTTGAAATCCAAGCGAACGCAGCAGCTCGTTGAACAGCCCGTTGAGTTCATAACAAAATCCTCCGCGTTTGTCCTCGACGATCTTTGCGAAGAACTTTTCAATATCCAATACAATCGGCCGTTTCCAATGAATGTCCAGATTCTCGAACGGAACGGTCAATAGATGCTTTCTCTGCAAAAGCCGCAGCGTCTCGTCGTTCAGTTCCAGATCGGCCGCCTCGACACCGATTCGCGCTAGATTCGCATCTCTATTCATAACTTTGAGACCTTCCATTCAACGCCTTTGACGCTTGCACACACCGGCCCGCCGTCACGTCCGACGCCGTTGATCACCGCCTCAAGACGCGAACGCGGCGACGCTATAACAGATTCTATTTTGTCCTTCGATACGGACATCAGCGACAGTTTTGCCCGCCTGTCCCAAAGCGTGTTTGGCTGACCTGCGTGCCGGCCCGAATTGAGATAAACGAACCTGTCGTCCTTCGGGCCCTGCGCAAATTTACCGAGAAAATTTGGAGCGGCGCCCGTTAGATCGACCGTTACTTCAAAATCGAAAACAAGCTTTTCCGAACTCTTTTCACTCGGCGAAAGCAGGCCATCTTTTCCCTTCTGCACCTGCATCGCAATGCCCACAAGCGGATTGGAGACGGTTATTCGGAATGGGATTTCGTACTTCATAAAGCAAAAAAAGCAATGCGCGGTGAATGAAAATTATAACTAGTCGCCTGCATAAAGCGAAACTTCTCCAAAACTTTATTGACTTGTTACGGCTATCGCGTTTAGCATTTTTTATGAAGAACAGTTCCAAAGCTGTTCATCGAAGTTTAATCGCATTCGACGGGCTTGGCAGCCTGTTGTACAAAATAAAATATGAGTTTCACATTGCACGACATGGGCGAAGAGAACTATGAGTTCAACGCCAACGTATGGAATTGGAAGGCCACGCTTGAGGTGATCAAGAGCTTGGATATTATAAGCGAGGGCAAACTGCGGCAGATGGCGTATAACGCGACCGGTGTGAAGATCAAGGTCGACGACGCGCACGCTATCGGACAAAAGATAACCGAGAAGATCTTGCCGAAGCTTGAGCCGAACAAACGCATATTTGCCGACCTAAGCATTACTGATGCACCGGATGATATGCAGCTTCACCGCGATGACGATGAGCAGTGGAAAAATTACAGCACGTCGCATGAGGCGTTGAAGGAGTTTGCGGAGTTTTGTTTGAAATCAAAGGGTTTTCAGGTGTTCTAGGCGGAAACCCGCGCGGTAGCAAGGGTGTGGTTCGCCATACTGAGTAAGTAAAGGACCCGGCGAAGAAGCACACTCCCTACCGGTCGTGTTTCTGCCTACATTCATGGACTTTCTCAACGACATCACCAACACCCTGAGTCCGATCTTTAAGAACATATATGTTCAGATCGGCCTTTTGATCTTATTCGCGACGGTCCACGGTTACGCGGGTGCCTGGCTGGCTGTACGAATGCTCTTCCGTCCCCGTCAACCCTTCAAAATTCTTGGTATCACGCTTTTTCCGCAGGGAATGATCCCGCGTCACCGCGACCGGCTTGCAAAAGCGATCGGAAAAGCGGTCGGTGAGGAGCTCGTTTCGCAGGAGACGATCATGGAAGAGCTTCTTGGTAAGGATTTCCTGCGAAAGAAGATCCGCGGCGTGGTCGATTCCTATACGAACGAGTTGGTTTCGCAGGATTATCCTTCGCTGATCGAGGCATTGCCGGCGAACCTTCGAGCGCCTGTGCTCGACGCGATCACGGGATTGCAGTTCAAGGTCGCCAAACACATCGAAGAGGTCCTTAAGACCGAAGAATCGCTCGAAACGATACGAGGCTTTGTCGAACGACGCGTCGACGAATTCCTGTCGCAACGCGTTTCCGAAGTTGTCGACGACGAGACTTTTGATAGGATCATCGCCTTTTTAGAGGAACGTATCCGCTCCGCCGTCGAAGCGTCCTCATTCGAAAAAAAAGTCCGCGAGTTTATCGGCCGCCGCGTCGATGACCTCGCCAACACCGAGACGCCGCTCGGCCTTTTGTTTACCGATGACGCGATAGATCTGCTGAAAGAGAAGGCAAACGAGCAGATCGAGCCCGTCGTCCACCGCCTGACTGAGCTCGCCGCCGCCGAAAAGACGCGGAATCAGATCGGGGCACTGATAAAACACGAGGTCCACGATTATTACGAAGCCCTGCCGTTCTTCAAAAAGATCTTTGTCTCGCGCGAAAATCTGATCGGCGAGGTCGACGATCTCGTCAACGAAAGCCTGCCAAAACGGATCGAAGAAACGCTCAAAGGCGATTTTTTCGCCGACGAAGCCCGCAATTTTATCAACACCAGCATCGACGACGCCCTCGCACGCCCGCTTCCCGACATCGTTGGCACGATTGCCCCGGGTCAGCTCGACCGCCTGAAAGAGCAGATCGCGAAATCGATCCTCTCCCTTCTTCGCGGCGATGAAATGCGCGGCTCAATTTTGCTCTATCTTCGGGAAACGCTTGAAAAACTTCGCCCACACAGCATCGACGCGATTATGCAGACGCTGCATGCGGAGTCCGAAGAAAAGCTAAAAAACATGTTGTCCAAGGGCCTTTTGAGCATTATCACCCAGGACGAAACGTCGCAGATCGTCAATTCCGTACTGTCCAAACAGATTGAAAAACTTCTTGCGACGCCCATCGGCAAGCTTTCGGATAACATTTCGGAAGAAAAACTACGTGCGGCCAGGGAATCGCTCGCAGACACGATAATTGCGGCAATCCGCGAAAAACTGCCGGACGCGATCAAGGAATTCGATATCGGCAGCGTCGTCCGCGAAAAGATAAACAATTATCCGGCGGATAAACTGGAATCGCTGGTGATGTCCGTAGCCAAAGAGCACCTGCGGACGATCGAGCTTTTCGGCGCGTTTTTCGGTCTGGTGATTGGCATAGTTCAGGCAATTTTGTCGTACTGGGCTTTTGCGAAGTAGACGTTGATGATATATTCCCCAAAAATAACTATGAACAAATTAATGAGCATACTGCCGTTTGTTATTTTGATTGGTTGTCTGCTGCTGCTCACAGCTTCGGTATCCCCGCAAACGTCGACCGCCGAAGGTTTAAAGGTCAACGGCGTCGCTCTCGGCGATTCTTACAAGCAAGTGGTTCGCAAGCTCGGCAAGCCGTCGAGCGAGAAAAAGCGAAAAGCCGACGAATGTGTGGGCGGAACTGAAATGATATTGAGTTATCCGGGACTAAAGTTTCGGCTTTGGGATGAGCCCGACAACCCAAAAAAGTTCACTGTCGGCTTCTTTGAGGTAAACTCGGCCAAATGGAATGTGTCCGGAGCCAGGATCGGCATCACGGCGGCGACAGTCAAAAAGCTTTTTGGCACGCGGACAGGCGAAGAGGTCGACTCACACACCGAACTGCGTACATGGTATTACGAAATGGACGAGAACATCAGTCCCGGCAATACGAATTTCTCGCTTCGCGGCGGTAAGGTGACGAGCATTTCAGTAGCCTGGCTGATGTGCTGACGGGCACGGGACGCTTACTTTACCATCGTCTGCTGCGACGATTTCAGCAGCCAGCGGCCGTCCTTCTTTGCGAAGGTGTCCGTCACTCGGGCCTTTCCCGACTGACCAGTCTTTAACTTTAGCGACAGTACGTATTTGAGAACGGCGCTGTCTTCGGTAACGGAAACAAGCTCGGCTTCCGTGATAGACCACGATTTGATCGACTTTTCCTTCTTAACATCCGCGAGGGCCTCATTTTTATTCTGAACTTTTCCGTCAACCCCGATCTGCTCAAAATCATCGGTCGTATTTTTGGAAAGCATCGTGATGTCGCCTTCAACTGCGGCATCGGCCATGTCGTTTTCGATCTTCACCAACTCGTTCTTTACGCTTTCCCGGTCCGGGGCCGGCTTTGTCGCGGCATTGCTTGGCGGCTGGCTCGAGTTCGAGGGGCCTGAATCGGTTCCCTTCGTAAGCTTTTCCGACAGGTTGCAAAACGTCATTGCGGCAGCCAGCAAACCTAAAAGTGCGAGTATTTTCATTGTTTTATTTGGTTCATCGAGGTCTTTCGAATAATTTACCTGCGATGAGGATATTAAGGTTTTGTCGGTAACGAAGTCAACACAAACGACCCTTTGCCGCCTGATCATCCTGCTTTGAAAAAATATTTTTTTTGTCCGGATAATTTCCTGCAAGTTTCGGCCGGCCGCGCGTTCATTGGGTCGCAGCGTTACTCGTATGACATTAGCGGATCGATGTTAGGCAGTTTTGGAGCGTCAGGAAAGCTACGGTTAAGTGCGGGTAGTCCGGCTGCGTATGCTTGAAAATGCGGGGCCGATTGTGGGTTGTCAGCCGGCCGGAAAGAACCGCGATACAACTAATTTTAAGGAAATAAAAAAATGAGAAGATCAATACTATTGGTATTGTTTGTCGCCGCTATCGGCGTGTTGGGTGCTTGTACAAACACCCCGGAAGTTAAACCTGTTCCGAATGTTGCACCTAGCCCCGCGGTTCCTGTTGCATCGCCCGCGGTCAGCCCGTCGGTCGATCCGAAGGCTCCTGCGGCACCGTCGGCTAAGGTCACCGCTCTCGAAGGCAAATGGCCTGGTATCGAAGGCTCTTACCTAAATGTCACCAGGAAAGGTGATAAGTACTCGGTCGAAATCAAAAACGGTGATAAAACCGAGACCTTCGAAGGTGTTGCAAAAGGCGACACCATCGAATTCAAGCGCAAGGACAAGCTGGAAACGATCAAAGTCGCAACAGCCGAGGAAACCGGCATGAAATGGCTCGCGGGCGAAAAAAACTGCGTCGTCATAACCAAGGGCAGCGAGGGCTATTGCCGGAAATAACAATATTCCGGCATTAGCAAATAGCTGAGAAAGGGCGGGTCTTCGGGGCTCGCCCCTTTTCCGTAAGAGTTACGCTTTTTAGGCGTGAACTGTCGCAACACCTCTTGGGCTTTACCATTGACTCGTGCTTGTTCGGTCTCGCGAAGAGTTTTTGTTTTGCGTCCCCTAAAATACTATTGAACTTTTTCACACACCGATTCGTTTTCCCTTGACAGCAATAATTCCCCGGAGGGCTTTATATGAAAAAAATCGGAATCATCATCTTTGTTGCGGCTCTTTTACTAAGCGTTTTCGTCAGCAGCTTCTTTTCGTTCGGACGGCTCAGCGACTGTG
>DLHV01000261.1:32760-34895 GCA_002483395.1 Chloracidobacterium sp. UBA7659
TACGCGGTTTTAGCGGCGTCGATGTAGGCGGCGTTTTTCAGGTCGAGATTACCGCTCAAAAGGATTTCGCCATCGAGATCGAAGCCGACGACAATCTTCTTTCTCTAATAAAGACAGAGGTCCGCGGCGGTGTTTTGAGGATCGAAACAGAACAAAAGATTTCGACAAGCAACCCGCTCAAGGTACGGATCTCCGCTCCGAACATCGATAGCATCGAGGCTTCAGGCGTTTCGAAGGTTTCACTCGCCAGCCTAAAAAACGATGAACTGCGGGTCGATACAAGCGGTGCATCGAAGGTGAACGTTAGCGGCGAGACCGCAAAGCTGACGATCGAAGTAAGCGGAGCGAGTGCGATCGACGCCGAGAATCTCAAAGCGGAAAACGCCGATGTAGATGCCAGCGGAGCAAGCCACGTCAGTGTCTTTGCGATAAACGAGTTGAAGTCCGGCGCCAGCGGCGCAAGCAAGATCATCTACTCGGGCAGCCCGAAGAATGTTGAGAAAAGTTCTTCGGGAGCAGGCAGCATTCGAGAGAAGTAATTGTAATTGGATTTTCAGACTAATAAAGGGTGAGTTCGATTAGAACTTTCCCTTTTTTACGTTTCGACGGCTTTTGTCTTTATCCCCGCAAGATTTCCGTTCCTATCGGTTCCGACAACATAAATATCTATCTGAATTCGCCCGAATCGCAGCACGATAAGATCTTCAAGGTTATTCTCCAAGAGCTTTCGAAGTTTTAGGAACCGCTTCGCATTCTTGGTTTCCACCGGCGTAAACCAATCCTGAATTTTCGTCAGTCGAGAGAAAAATTGGTCAAATGGCCGTTCCTCGGTCGGGGCTGTTTTTTCTAATCCAAGTAATTTCAATATCGTTTCGCGTGATCGGTCAATCTCTTTTCCGCCAAAAAAAGGTATTATCTCCGCGTCGGTCTCGCTGATGTAAAACAGCCCTTCACACGTCTTTTGGAGCGCTGCCTCGAAACTATCTTTTCTTAGCCTTCTTTTTTTGCCGCTTTCCACAAAATTTTTCTTTAAATTTTGACCGATTTTGACCTAAGACTACCGCCCGAATCCAGTTTAACAGAAAGAAAAAACATGCCAAACCATTGCCTAAAAAAGGGTTTAATGCTTTCGTAACACACCGTCAATTTTCTGTGGATTTCTCCTTGCGCTTGGGGCATTCCTATGTTAGTCTGTGACCCGTTTCATTACTTGCTGGTTCCTGTAAACCTTTGTAAATAAATAGCTTAAGGTTATACTTTAAGTTTATACATATATTTCCACACGGCTGTGGAAAAGCTTGTGGATAATTTTCCGTGCAGGCATTTCCAAAAGACAAACCCGCGATAAAGAAACGGCTTACGGCATATTGATCGGCACCTGGTACGTTCCGCTTAATGAGTTTCAAAACCGTATTTACGCTTTCTAATTTTTTGATCTAAAATTGACTTTCTCNNCGGAGACATTTCGTGGACGCTCTCTTGCAACAAACTGAACTTTGGAACGACATTCTTTTGTCCGTCGAAAAACGATTGAACAAACACGTTGTCGATTCGTGGTTCAAGCCGATCCGGTTCGAGGGATATGACCCGGATGGAAGAATACTGAATCTGTGTGCCGGACAAGTCACAAAGGATTGGGTCACCCTTTACTACTCTGAACTGCTCCAGAAAACGCTCGAAGAATTGGATCTGCCCGATCATCGTTTTGAATGGAGCGTTGACGAGAGCGAGACTGCGAAGGACCGTTTCCCAGAGGAACCCGACGCGGATTTTTTCTTTGAAACCAAGAAGCCTTACGTCGCGTCGCCCAAAGAAAGCAGAACCGATTCTCAATCTGGCGCGGCGTCCGCAAAACCCGCTTCGGCAAATTTTGTCGATATCGAGCCGGTTGAAAACTCCCTTAACCCGAAATACACATTCGATAAATTCGTCGTCGGCTCATCGAACCAGTTCGCCCATGCAGCGTCCAAAGGTGCCGCCGACACGCCCGGCAAGACCTATAATCCGCTGTTTATTTATGGCGGCGTCGGCCTCGGTAAAACTCACTTGATGCACGCCATCGGGCATTCGATAAAGGAGAGCAACCGCCACCTGCGTGTTTCCTACGTCACGTCCGAAAAGTTCATGAACGAGCT
>DLHV01000007.1 GCA_002483395.1 Chloracidobacterium sp. UBA7659
GCGGGCAAGCCCGCCTCTAAACGGCTACACAATTTAAATATGAGAAACGAAAGTGTACGACAAAATTCATTTCCCCTTGGCTGGTTCCTGATCGTTGTCCTTGTACTTTCCGCTTGGCTTTCATCGGCACACGGTGAAAGTGTATCGCACGTCGAATCGGTCGGATTTACCGTTTCGGACATGGGCCGGGCGATCGATTTCTATACGCGGGTTCTGCCTTTTGAGAAAATCACTGACAACGAAGGGTGGGGAAGCGATCTTGAAAATCTATCGGGCGTATTCGGCTCCCGCGTCCGGGTTGTCAGGCTGAAACTAGGCGATGAAACACTAGAACTAACCGAGTATCTCACGCCGCAAGGGCGGCCTGTTCCAATCGATTCGCGAAGTAACGACCGCTGGTNNAGACTCGCGTAGCAACGACCGCTGGTTTCAGCATATTGCGATCATTGTTTCGGACATGGACAAAGCCTATGCAATCCTGCGTGCGAACAAAGTGAGGCATGCTTCTACCGGACCGCAGACTTTGCCTTCTTACATTACCGCAGCGGCGGGAATCAAGGCCTTCTATTTTAAGGATTTCGACAATCACGTCCTTGAAATATTGTCGTTTCCTTCCGACAAAGGAGCGGCAAAATGGCACGAACTTGCAAAGCGCGGCAAGCTTTTTCTCGGAATCGACCATACGGCAATCGTTGTCGGCGATACGGCAAAAAGCCTGGAATTTTATCGCGATGTTTTGGGATTATCTGTTGCGGGCACGAGCGATAATTACGGCCCGGAGCAGGAGCACCTGAACAACGTACGCGGAGCTAAGCTCCACATTTCAGGTCTGAAAACACGCGATGTGGGTGTGGCCGTTGAGTTTCTTGAATATGTTTCACCCAGGGACGGGCGTCCGTTTCCGCCTGACACTAAGTCGAACGATCTGTGGCACTGGCAGACGAGCTTTGTCGCAAAGGAAATTGCTCCTTTTTTTGTAACGTATCGGCCGGAGTTTATTTCCAGTGGAATCGTTTCTTTCAATGAACCGCAGATCGGCTTTCGAAAAGCGGCTTTGATCCGCGATCCCGACAGCCACGCGGTGCGTTTGGTTGAACCGGCAGAAGCACGACCGTGAGGAATTAAGAAAAATTGTTGGAGGGGTAATTAATGAGATTTTGTAATCGAACATTTTTATTTTTAGTAGTTTTTATCGGAATATCGGTGGCTCTTGCGTCATGCAGTAAAGACGGTTCATTCGCGAAAGTGAGCGCAGATAAAAGCGGAGTGGCTATACAAGGTTTTGACGCGGTAGCATATTTTGCAGTCGAAAATGCAGTTGCGGGCAACAAGAATTACGAATATGCGTGGAACGGGGCGAAATGGTTGTTTGCAAACGCCGAGAATCTGGAAAAATTCAGACAAAACCCGGAAGCATACGCGCCGCAGTTTGGCGGCTATTGTTCGTATGCAGTTTCGAAAGGATACACGGCAGACGGCGATCCGAATGCCTGGAAAATTGTCGACGGTAAGCTCTATCTGAATTACAACCCTGAAGTTAAGACCATGTGGGAGGAGCACCAGACCGGGAACATAGAAAAGGGAAAGCAGAATTGGGCAGGTTTCGAAACCAAACCGCCCGAGCACAAATAGCAAAGGCTTTCGATTGGGGAACTGTGGCGGCATGAGGATCATTTCTCGGTCGCCATCTTTTTTGGATCGAACGGAATAGTCGCGGCGGGGACAGGAATAGAGTGCGTAAGGAAGACAGAAATATGAACGCAGAGAAAAAACGTCTACAAGAATCGGACAATCGAACGAAACACTGGAAGCGCTGGGGACCTTATTTGAGCGAGCGGGCATGGGGAACGGTACGCGAGGATTACAGTCCGGACGGATCGGCCTGGGACCATTTTCCGCACGACCATGCGCGCTCACGTGCGTACAGATGGAACGAGGACGGCATTGCCGGAATTTCGGATCGCCATCAGAAGATCTGTTTTTCCGTAGCTCTATGGAATGGCAATGACCCTATCTTGAAGGAGCGTTTATTCGGGCTGACGGGCAGCGAAGGAAATCACGGCGAGGACGTTAAAGAACTGTATTACTATCTCGATTCGACACCTACGCATTCGTACATGAAGTTCCTGTACAAATATCCGCAGGCCGAGTTTCCATATCTTAGATTGATCGAAGAAAACCGCAATCGTGGAAAGAACGAACGCGAATTCGAATTGATGGACACGGGGATCTTTGACGAAAACAATTACTTTGATGTTTTTGTCGAGTACGCCAAGGCCGATGTTGAGGACATTTTGATCAAGATCACCGTCGCGAATCGCGGAGATGAAGCTGCCGAAATAAATGTGCTTCCGACGATTTGGTTTCGTAATACGTGGACGTGGAACCGACAGAACGCTGGATGCGGAATGCTCAGTGCGGAGCTCGGTGTGATCGAAGTGGAATGCTCCGAATACGGGAAACGATGGCTCTATTGCGATGCGTCGCCGGAACTTTTGTTCACTGAAAATGAAACGAACAATGCAAGGATCTTTGGTTCGGAGAATTGCTCACAGTTTGTTAAGGATGGCTTCAACGATTACTTAGTGCTTGGAAATGAAGATGCGGTAAATCGGGATAATACCGGCACAAAAGCCGCTGCGAATTATAAGATGACGGTCCCGGCGAGATCCGAGGTCAGTGTGAAGCTTCGACNNTGACAGACAAACAGTTTCCTCGCAAAGACGCAAAGGCACGAAGCGGCAAGAGTAACGCGTCTACGCGTGAAAAACCAGTGGCGAACGAACAAGTTATCACGGCTGAAGCCGTAACTCTTGAAGCTTTTGATAGGTTTGACGATATCTTCACCAATCGGATCGACGAAGCCGACGCGTTTTATTCCGACATTATTCCTTCAGGTTTATCGGACGATGAAAGGAGTGTTCAGCGGCAGGCGTTCGCGGGTATGCTCTGGTCGAAACAGTTTTATCACTATGTGGTTCGGGACTGGCTCGAAGGTGATGGAGCATTGCCAAAACCGCCGTCATCACGCAAACAGGGGCGTAACAACGAATGGGGTCATATGTATAACGCCGACATCATTTCGATGCCCGACAAATGGGAATATCCGTGGTATGCGGCATGGGACCTTGCGTTTCACTGCATTCCCCTCGCGCTGATCGATTCGAACTTTGCCAAGGATCAGCTTTTGCTGATGCTGCGTGAATGGTACATGCATCCGAACGGCCAGATACCCGCATATGAATGGGCATACGGGGATGTCAATCCTCCCGTCCACGCATGGGCGGCGATGCGGGTTTATCAGATCGAGAAGAAGCAGAAAGGTAAAGGCGACCGAAAATTTCTCGCCCGCGTGTTTCAAAAGCTTATGCTCAATTTCACGTGGTGGGTGAACCGCAAGGATTCCGAAGGTATGAATGTTTTCGAGGGCGGATTTCTGGGCCTCGACAACATCGGTGTTTTTGATCGTTCGCAAGCACTTCCAACAGGCGGTAAGCTTGCCCAATCGGACGGCACAAGCTGGATGGCGATGTACTGCCTCAACATGCTGGCGATAGCTCTTGAACTCGCTGCCGAAGACGACACCTACGAGGACGTAGCGAGTAAATTCTGGGAGCATTTTCTGCATATTTCCGGTGCGATGAACAATCTAGGACAGGAAGGAATCTCGCTGTGGGACGATGAGGACGGCTTCTATTACGACGTTTTGCACCTGCACGGTCAGGGAAACAGGCCGCTGAAGGTGAGGTCGATGGTCGGCCTGATACCTTTGTTTGCGGTCGGCACGATCGAGCCTGACGTTTTGCAGTCGCTGCCGAATTTCAAACGCCGGCTCCAATGGTTCATCGATAATCGGACAGACCTGACTGCAAATGTTGCGTGCATGCGGACGCCGGGCGACGGTGAACGGCGGCTGCTTGCGGTCGCATATCGCGAACGCCTTGAAAAGGTTTTGAAGGTGATGCTCGACGAGAGCGAATTTCTGTCGCCATACGGTATTCGCGCAGTGTCCCGATATCACAAGGATAATCCATACATTTTACAAGTTAACGGAAATGAGCATCGCGTCGATTATGAGCCGGGCGAATCTTCGAGCGGCCTGTTTGGCGGAAATTCGAATTGGCGCGGGCCGATCTGGTTTCCCGTCAACTATCTCCTGATCGAGTCGTTGCAAAAGTTCCACTACTATCTCGGAGACCAGTATCGGGTGGAATGTCCGACTGGTTCGGGCCGGCAAGCCACTCTCTGGCAGGTGGCGTCCGAGATCTCACGGCGTTTGACGCATATTTTCCTTCAGAACGCTGACGGGACACGCCCGGTGTTCGGCGGCACGAAGACCTTTCAAGACGATCCGCATTGGCGCGACCATGTGCTGTTTTATGAATATTTCCACGGAGACAATGGAGCAGGGATCGGGGCGAGTCATCAGACGGGCTGGACGGGTCTGGTGGCGAAGCTGATTCAGCAATCGGGAGAATAGGGAGCCTATGGCAAATGGCTGATAGCGTATAGCAAGAAATTCTTGCCATCGGCTATCGGCTATAGGCTCCGAATGAGAGAGAAGCCATGAAGGTTGACGCAACCACATGCCAAGATTTCGGCCGAGCCTTGAGTCTCGAATGGCTGGAGACTAACGGGCGAGGGGGATTTGCCTCCGGCACGGTCGCAGGAGCGAACAGCCGGCGGTATCATGCTCTTTTGCTGACCGCCCGCAAGCCGCCGAGTGAGCGGTTTGTCCTGGTCAACCACCTCGAAGAATGGGTGGAGGTGAACGGTCAGACGATCCCCCTCTCGACCAACTGCTATCCGGGCGCCGTCTATCCGGAAGGATATAAACCTTGTCGCCGCTTCACCGCCGATCCCTGGCCGACCTGGACCTATGATTGCGCCGGGGCGTCAATCCAACGAGAGATCCTCTGCGTCCAGGGCCGCGATCTCGTCATTGTTCGGTGGCGCCTGCTGAAAAAAATGAACGGCTCCGTGACGCTCCGCGTACGGCCGATGCTGAGCGGGCGCGACTACCATTCCACGCATCATGAAAATGTAGGGCTGGACAGCAACTTCATGGAAAGCGAACAGACGGTAACCTGGCATCCCTATCACGATCTGCCGGCGGTACGTGCGTGCCATACCGGAATGTATCGTCATGAGCCCAGCTGGTTTCGACAGGTCCAATTCAGCATCGACCAACAACGGGGGCTCGATCACGCAGAGGACTGGTGGTCGCCCGGTGAGTTGACGTATCAGCTCAAGGCCGGAGGGGCTTCGACCCTGGTGTTCACCACTGAATCCACTGAATCGCTCGATGTCGCGGCCCTCATCGAAGTCGAACAGGAGCGCCGCGCGCATCTTCAAGTTGCCGCCCCTAGTC
>DLHV01000059.1:0-29901 GCA_002483395.1 Chloracidobacterium sp. UBA7659
TAAAAGGTGAGATGCCAAAGTCAGGCGAAAGCACGAAAACCGAATCCACGCTAATAAAATCCGCGTCCGGCTGGTACTATCTGACCGTTTCGCCGGAGATTGCCAAACGCTTTGAAACCGACCCAAAGACGCGCCGCGTTGTCTGCACTCTGAATGGCAGCCACACATTTCAATGTGCACTTATGCCGAATAAGGGCCGGTTTACCATCGGCGTCGCTAAACCGATCCGCGAAAAGTTGGGGTTGAACGAGGGCGACACGGTATCGATCCGAATAGAACCGGACACGAGCAAATACGGGGCGCCGATGCCGGAAGATTTTGACGAAGTTTTGCGACAGGATGAAGTAGGCAGTCGACTTTTTCACGCTCTTACAGCCGGAATGCAGCGGAGTTTGCTCTATTATATCGGCAATGTTAAGAACATCGACCGGCGAATTCAGCTTGGCCTTATCGTCTTAGAACACCTGAAGGAAAACGGCGGCAAGGTCATTCCCGAACAGCTCCAGCACGACATTAAACGGCCCATTTTTTGATCGCCGCTTCGCAAAATCGCACAATTTCTCCGTCTTTAAAACCAGAAAGACTTAATCGACGAATACTTAACTGAAAAATAATTCTTAGCAAAGTGACACTTTTCCGAGAATTTTCAAGCGATTATAGATGTAGATATAATGGGTAGGATGGTTTTTAAGATGGAAAATCGCCAACAACAATTAGGAACAACCGACCTCGGCCTGCTGGTCTTCGTGATCGTCGCCGGCTGGCTGCTACTCTTCCAATCCGGGATCTTTCAATAGATCACGCCGCAAAATCGAGCGTCTTGTTACGCTCGATCAAACCGTTTTTGAACGCCAGTTCGAAATAAAGCTTGAGGCCTTTCTGCATCGTCTCGTCTATCGAGAATGATATGTTAGTTGTCAGGTACCGCTTTAGCTCGCCTCTCGTCAAAGCAATATCCTCCGCATAATTAGCCACAATCTCATCAATATGTTCCAATCCCTCATCCCTCACAGCGACGAAATCGACCGGGCAGACCCGAGCCCTGGTCATCCACATAGCGAAAACAAAACCGAAGCCAGTGTAGCCGCGCCAGAGCTCCGCAAGGTCGAACGTCCGAAATGGCGTGTCGGCCGTCGTGCCAGGCGCCGAAGATAACTGGAGCGCCGGGTCGCCGATCAGCAAAGCGCAATCGGATTCCGCAAGCATTGCGTCAACATCCGNNCGAAACCGAGAAATTCACGAAAGATTATCTTCGTCAGGCAAACCGACGTTTTTGACGAAACGTCGAGCGAGACCGAGCGCACCTGATCAAGCGGTATGCCTTTTGTGATAAGGCATACGCTTCGTACCTTCTCAAGAGCACCGACACAAACATCCGGTACTAGACGAATACTTTTCAGCATTTGATAGGCGATGACCGGCGTCAGCGCCGCATCGACGCGGTTCTGCGCCAGCAATTCGACCGAACGTGCCGGGGCGTTGTCCAGTATTAATTCTACTTTGCCGTGATGTGAGCCGTAGAGAAAACTCCATATCAATGGTGCGGTATTCGAATAGCTCGATGCGGAAATTCTCAATGCTTTCGTGTCCATACAGCGAAACACTCAGGCCAGCACGTCCTGAAATTCCGGCGTCGCGTCGATCACTCCTCTGGCATACGGGCAAAGCGGCTTTATCTTAAGGCCATTTTCACGGGCAAAATTTACGGCGGCCGCTACTATGTCTTTGCCGAGATGCTCGCCGCTAAATTTGGGGTCAACCTCCGTATGGTCGATAACCATCGTATCTTCGCCGGTTTTAATATAGGTCAGCTCGGCGACCCATTCGCCGTCTTCATCGATAAAAAATGCACCGTTTCGGCCATGCTCTTGTCTTTGAATATCCATCGTGTTTCTAGCCTACAAACAAAGTGACCGGCAATGCAAACGTTGTACGATAGNNCAAAATTTTTCCTCGGCCCGCTATTTGCGTTAATTGTCGTGAGCTCATCGGTATCCGCACAAGGACCGGTTGTTATATACGACCCTTTAATAAATGCGCCGGAAAAGAATTTTACGGATGCCGACGAGCAGCTCGTTAAGACGAAGATCCTGCCGAAAGTTCGCGATAGGTGGAGCGATGACAGCAGTTGCGACGGCAGCAATCTTACAGTCATCGGTGCCGTCGACGGTTCGTTTACATCGAAAGCTGCTGCCCAACGAGCCATCGTTTATGAGATGTGCCAGACTGGGAACGGTTTCGCAAACAACGGGATCGCAGTGGTCGAGAACGGCAATGTGGTTGCGCATTTCGTCGCCGACGGCGGCTGGAACCTGGATGTTGTCCGCATTGCCGACATTAATAAGAACGGCTTTGACGAACTTGCCATCGAAACCGGCGGCGGCATGCACCAGGGCTACACGGGCAGCAGTTCGAACGTGATCGAGGTTTCGCCGACCTCCGTCAAAAGCTTCGGAACTTTTCTCGTGTATTCCAATGAATGCGAAAGCCTAAGGGCAGTTGAATACTGCGACCGGAGCTACAAGATAACGGTTAAGCCGGGACCGAAACCTGTCTTCTCACGTCAGAAGTACATTAATAAGGGCGACGACGAAAAGCCAAAATGGGTCGCCAGCGGCAAACCGCAGATCGCTAAAACCATCGCTGGAGCAGACACGAAATACACGCTTGTAAAATGAAAATATACGACGTTACAGTACCGATCAGCGCAACCGTACCGATCTACGCCGGCGACCCGACGGTCAGCCTCGCCGCCGCCAAATCGATTGCTAACGGCGATTCGGCTAATGTCTCGCGGATCAGCTTTGGCGTTCACACCGGCACGCACGTTGATGCGCCGAACCACTTTATCGACGGCGCAAAACGCGTCCACGAGATCGATCCTGAGAAGCTCGTCGGCCCGTGCCGCGTCGTTCAGGTACCGGATGGCGTTATCGCGATAGAGCCCGAACACGTCGGCGACATAACCGGAGTGTGCCGCGTCCTCTTTAAAACGCAGAACTCGGCATTTTGGGCGGAGCCGGAGAAGGGTTTTAGGACGGATTTTACATACATCACACCAGCGACGGCGCAAATGTTAGTCATTGGCGGCGTTGTACTCGTCGGCATAGACTACCTTTCGATAGAAAAATCCGGCTCGCCCGGCCATCCGGTGCATATCACGCTGCTTGAGAAAGAGGTTGTTATTCTCGAAGGCGTTGACCTTCGCGATGTCCCGGCAGGCGACTATGGGATGATCTGCATGCCGCTGAAATACATCGGTGCCGGCGGCGACGGCTCTCCGGCACGGACGATGCTCGTGGCAGAAACGCGAGTGTAAACGAGCGTGCCGAACTAATAAGTTGCACGCTCCATAACTGTCGCGTTTCCGCCCGTAATTATGAATGTCAACGACAAGACATACCGCGAACGGGTTTACCATGTCGTCCGGCAGATTCCGCCCGGGCGCGTAATGACTTACGGCCAGCTTGCCGTCATCTTGGGCGAAGGCTACACAGCGCGAACGGTCGGCTACGTCATGCACGGTGCCGATTCGGAAAGAATGCCGTGGCAGCGGGTTATCAATTCGCAGGGAAAATGCTCAACCGGAAGATTGACGATTCCGTTGAATCTGCAACAGGAATTGCTCGAAGCAGAAGGAATTGAGTTCAATGCATCGGGCAAATGCGATCTAAATGCACTTCTCTGGTATCCCGAAGGCTTCGGGCCCGAAGAAGATCTTCAACCGAGCCTTTTGTCCTGGTAGTAGGTCGAGTATCGGTGTGTCCTATTCATGGGTAGCATTCCGAATTCGGAGCCCGTCGCGGTGCGTGCGTCGGTTTTCTTTGTGGTCGTTGCGACTCTCAAAAGTTGCACTTATTGGGTGAATTCACGTGCAATATTGTTGCAATGATGGTACAATGTTGCGTGCAATGGTCTTTGACAATCGATTCATGAGCAAAAAGCGTTAGGGCCCGAACTATTTTTTCGTTTGGAATCTATCGAGAAAGAGGCTTTCTGTCTCAAAACGATACGCCAAAAAAGTTTTTTTGAAAATCGTGGGGATAAAGCTAAAAAATCGCCATAACCTCAATAAAAATGGTGGGTTACGTGTCCCACGATGGCATGGGACAAGGCTGGGACAAGCCGGACAGCAATAGGGCGTTCGACGCCTTAAGTGGCCTATCTTCCCCACTTAAGCTTATTTCTCAAAACATCGAAATAATTGCGGTTCGGCGGCCGCACGAGGTTAAATGTCATCTCGCTCTTGCGGATCAAAACACGATCGTTTACAGACATCGGGTACCCGATCTGGCCGTCAAGCGTCAGCACCACGCCTTCGTTCTCGTTGATAAGCTTCAATTCGATCTCAGCCGTGTCCGGCACGACTATTGGCCGGTTTGTTAGAGTGAATGGGCAAATCGGCGTCAGGACGACGGCATTCATCGATGGATAGATTATCGGACCACCGGCGGAAAGGTTGTACGCGGTCGAACCGGTTGGCGACGAAACTATCAGGCCGTCGGCACGAAACGAATTGACGAAAAGCCCGTTAAGGTTTACATCGATCTCGATAATTCTCGCCAGAGCAGCCTTATTAATGACAACGTCGTTCAGCACGCGTCCGCTCGCCAGAAGCTCTTCGCCGCGCCAATGGTCGGCCTGGAGCATTACTCGGCGATCTATCTCATATTCGCCGCCGAGTATCGCTTCGAGAGCGGGAAACAACTCCTCTATCCTGAACTCTGTGAGATAGCCCAGGCTGCCGTAATTGATCCCCAGCACCAGAACTTCGCAATCGCCGATAAGCCGGGAAGTCGAGATCATTGTCCCGTCGCCGCCGAGGACGATTATCAGGTCCGCGTCGAACTTGTCGTTTTCAACGACCTCGATGTCGCAAAGGGCCTTGTCCGGTTTTCCGACCTCGGCGAATAGCTTACCGACAAGTGTGACACCGCGTTTTTCTAACCACTCGGACAGTTCGCAAGCGGTTTGCCATGCCTCGGCGTGGTTCGGCTTCACAACTATCCCGACTGTTTTTATCTGTCTGTTGTTCATAAAACAGCGGCTTCAATTGGTTAATGATTGAACAAATGAACACAAACTGCAAGCGTTTTGGCAGCGGCATCAATGGTATCAAAACGAGCGTCGTGGACGAACACAGGAAACTTTTACACATCGGGCTGCCGATCTTTGGGATATCGGCGTTTTTCGTTCTATTTAGAATAGACGAACCTATACGCGCTTCCCACGGTTAGATTTCGCGGGAAAATGCCGGACATCAGATTGACGATCCGTGCATCAAAACTAGTCGGATATTCGATGTTGATGTGCGCGGAATAACGGAAAGACATTGGCGCCGGGACTCTTTTTTGTTAGAATCGCAGTTTGTTCGTGCTGGCGATAAATTTCAATTGTACAGGTAATAAGAGATGTTAAAGTTTTTCAATCGTTTGGAAAAGACGCGTAATTTCGTTCTTTTGGCTTTTTCCATCCTCATGGTGTTGAGCCTTGTCCTATTCTACAAACCCTCGGGCTCGACCGTCGGTGCCAATCTTGCGCGAAGCGAAGAAACGGCAGCAAAGGTTGCCGGCGAATACATAACCGTCGGCGAGGTCGTCCGGGAAAAGGAAAGATACAGCCGCTACAGCCAGGGGCCCTCATTTCCAGCAAAAACAGTTCTGAGTTCGCTCATCAGCATGCGGATCGCACGTGTCGAAGCCGAGCGTTTGGGCCTGCGGGCTTCGGATGCAGAGGTTGCGGCCGACATCCGCAAACAATTCAAAAGCACAGACGGCAAGCCATTCGACCAAGCGGCTTACGAACAGAATGCTGCAGATCAGGCCGGCAGCGTCGCGGCATTTGAAGAAACGATCCGCGACAGTCTGAGCGCTAATAAATTGCGGGCGTTTTTGTCGTCGGGCGTTACCGTCTCCGAAGAAGAGCTGCTCAACGATTTTCAGCGAAAGAACGCAAAATTCGACCTGTCATACGTATCCGTAAACAGCACGGAACTTGCCCAAACGATCACGCCATCGGATCAGGAACTTCGCGATTATTTCGAGAAGAACAAGCAGGCGTATTACATTGGCGTACCACAAAAGAAGATCCGCTATGTTTTCGTCAACACCGCGAAGATCGGCGAGAAACTCAGCATCAATGATGCGGATCTGCGTGCTGAATACGACAAGCTTCCCGACGACAAGAAGATAGCCGGAGTGCTCGGCCAGGAGATAGTGTTCCGTGTGCCGAAACCGGACCTCGACCCAGAGATCTTTGGCAAGGCATCCTCCATCCATGAACGGCTTACAAGAGCCAGCCAGTTCGTGACGGAAACGGAATTTGCCGATATCGCCAAGGGCCAGTCCGAAAATCCGGCGACGGCAGCAAGCGGTGGTAAGCTGAAGGGACCTGTTCGCGAAAATCCGAACAATCCGACTGACCCGTACCAGCGTCTTATCAAAATGAAACCGGGTTCGATCACCGAACCGATCAGCTACCAGGGCCGGTATTTTATCCTTCGCCGCGGCGATGACGTGCCGAAATCGTTTGAAGAAGCGAAGAAGGAGTTGGAGGTCAGCATGCGAAACCGCCGCGCTTACGGCGTTGCCGCCGAGCTTGCACAAAAGGTTTCCGATTTGCTGAAGCAAAGCAAAGACGTGCAGAAGACAGCGGGCGAATTTGCGTCCCAGGCGAACATGAGCGTGACTGACATGGTTCGCGAAACAACATACATCAAACCAGGAGACGATGTTCCGAATATCGGGACTTCCCCGCAATTCGAAGACGGTATTCTGGGCCTCGAAGCTCAAAACGATGTCGGCGATAAGATTCCGGTCCAAAACGGCTTCGCGATCCCGTTGCTTGTCGACAAAAAAGAGCCGCGCGATGCGGAATTTGACGAAGTTAAGGCCAAGGTCACTGAATCGGTAAAACTCGAAAAGGCCCGCGGGCAGGTTGAGGATATCGCCAAGCAAATCGCTGCCGGCGCAGCCTCGGTTTCGGCTCTTGCGGGCGCCGCTCAGGGCAAAAATCTTAAGGTTCTGGACGCTAAGAGCTTTGTCCTCGGTTCGCCGCTCGGAACCGGCCCGTCCGCTTCTACAAATGAAGCTCTAGAAGACGCCATTTTTGCGATGAAGGAGGGAGAGGTGACCAAAACACCTATAAACATCGGCGACAGTTGGATGATAGTCGGCGTAAACAAGCGTACAGAAGCCGACATGGTTGAATTTGCAAAAGACCGCGACCGCCTGATGGATGAAAAACTCGACCAAAAACGCGGCGAGGTATTTCAAGATTATTTGGCCTCCACCCGGCAAAAGCTAGAAACGTCCGGCAGCATTAAGATCTATGAAGATGCTCTGGCGAAGATCGATACGCCCGTTGGGCTGCCAGAGGGTTTCCCGGATCTGCCGACTCAGCAGTAGCAGAGTCTCAATAGACAGGGGCCGCGGGCGGCGAACAGCGTTTCTGTTTTCGGCCCGTATTTTTTTTGCGCGAACTACCACCAACCCAGTAGTTTCCACCACACAGGCCCGACAGTCGACCAGATCACAATATTTATCAGCGAGGCAATCAATCCGATCGTCCACCAACGCTTTTGCGTGACGTAGCCGAGGCCGAAGTAAACCGGTGCCGGCGTCGTCCCGTAATGCGTCAGCCCGGCGCTCAGATTGGCAAAAAACGCGAGCAGCAGCACGGTCAAACCCGCAGGAGCACCGACGGCTGCCGTCACGGCGAGAAAGGGTATGAGCATCGCCGTTACGTGAGCGGTGATCGATGCAAACGCATAATGTGCGTAAAAGAAGACAAGAGCGAGAATCGCCAGGGCAAGCGGCCAGCTCCAACCGTTCGTTGCCGAAGCGATTGCTTCGGCGAAAAGCTTTGGGATACTTGTTTCGCTCAACGCCAACGCCATCATCACCAGGCCGCCGTACCAGATAAAAACTTCCCATGCGTGCGTTTCATCGATCAGATCACGCCACGAGAGCACGCTCGAAACGAGCAGAGCAGAAATCCCCAACAGGGCGATGACCGTGGAATCAATTCCGTGCAGCTTTGCCGTAATCCAGAGAATTACCACCGTGACAAAAACCACGAGAAGTATCTTCTCGTCCGTTTTCAGTGGCCCGAGCTTTTGCAATTCGTCATGCGCGAATGTTACGGCATTCGGTGTTTCCTTCACCTCCGGGGGAAAGAGCCAGTAGATCATAAGCGGGATGACGGCGAGCGAAACCAGCGAGGGTACAATAGCCGAAAAGAACCAGATCGAGTAGTTGAGATCGATGTTCGATTCGGTCGCGGCAATTCGCTGGATCATCACATTAGACGCCTGGCCCGTAAGGAATGTCGCGCACAAAATGACCTCACATTGGTAAAGCATCGACATCAGAAACGTGCCGAGCCGTGCCTCCGTGCCGTCTTCCGGCCGTGAATCGTACGTTTCCGTAACGCTGCGTGCGATCGGGAGGATTATCCCGCCAGAACGCGCTCCCGTCGAAGGGATAAACGACGCGAGTATGAAATCCGTAAAAACAAGCGAATAGCCGAGGCCGAGCGTTTTCCTGCCGATAAGCCTAACAAAAATCAACGCGATCCGATGGCCCAGGCCCGTCTTGATCATCGCCCGTGAGATAAAGAAAGCCGCGAGCACCAGCCAAACGTATTTGTCGGCATAACCGCTGAGGGCTTTTTCAATGGTCAGTGCACGAAACAGAGCAAGGGCAACGACCCCGAGCAGCACCATCGCGCTCCCGGTCAGCGGCTGGACAATAGAGCCGACAATCGTTGCTATAAAAACGGCTAAAAGCGTCCAGGCCTCGCGCGGAACACCCTCAGGCGGCGGAATTATCGCGATCATGCCGCCGCACCCGAGAACGATAAGCCATTTGACGAGCTTGCTCTGCATAAAAATAAGCCACAGAGGTCACAGAGAACTCAGAGCAATTCTTTCAAACTCTGCGAACTCTGTGCTCTCTGTGGCAAAAACAAGGCCCTTCTAACCTACATAGCCGGTACGTGCATGTAGGCGAAATACCAGTACGTTATCCCGATCCAAATCACCAGATTAGCGAGGGAAAGAATCAAACCCATATTCCGGGTCTTAGAGTTGCGGCCCGCGTTTCGGTCGCCTTTTCCGTACATGAGTACGCCCACCAACACGCCGGTTATGGCCCAGGCAAAAAGCCTGATGAAAAGATTGAACGGTATAACATCTGATTTCAGATTCATCAGATAAGGAACCTGATAGAGCGTCAATGCTATTGCAAACACGATCGCCAGAATGGCGGCGATAGGCGGTTTATAGCTCGACTCGGTTTCGTCACCACCACGTTCCTCCTCGATACCGAGTTTGCTGTGGTTATAGCTGTACGCGAAGTAGATCACGAGTCCGATCGCCATCCAGTCAATCAGGCGAATCCACGTGTCAAGCGGAAGGCTGTTCATCAAATAGGCCGCTGAAACAACAGTCGCAATCGGTATGAACGGCGAAAGAGGCACCTTGAACGGGCGGTGAAGGGCCGGGTTCGACGAACGCAGAATAATTATTCCCGTACCGACAATCACAAATGCAAAAAGCGTTCCGATGCTGACCAATTCGCCCAGGAGGCTGATGGGAACAAAGCCGGCCAGAATCGCGACGATGGTGCCCGTGATTGCCGTTGTAATATGCGGCGTCTGGAACTTCGGGTGAATTTTCGCGGCCCATGAGGGCAGCAAACCGTCCTTTGACATTGAATAGAAAACGCGCGGCTGGCCCATTGTCATAACCACCATAGTTGAGCTAAGTCCGAGGACGGCACCGACCTTGATAATCGTCGGAAAAACAGCAAGGATCGTTCCCATCGTCGTGCCCTGTGCCCTTTGAAGAGCGGCGTCGATCGCTACCGCGATCGGGGCTGCGGCGTTGGTCAGGAGTTTGTAGTCAACCAAGCCGACCATGATACCGGCGACAAGGATATAAAGCACGGTACATATAGCCAGTGAACCCAGGATGCCGATCGGCATGTCCTTTTGCGGGTTTTTTGCTTCTTGCGCCGCTGTCGAAACCGCATCGAAGCCGATGTAGGCAAAAAAGATAACGGCGGCTCCGGTCACCACTCCGCTAAAGCCGTACGGCATGAATTCAGCACAGCCCGGACTGCCGACCGTACAGCCGATGCCAATATTGCTTGTATTGACATACCCGACGCCCGCGATTATAAAGAGAACGACCACGAGCACCTTAACCATCACAATGACCGAGTTAAAGCTGGCCGATTCCTTAATACCGCGAATAAGCAGCAATGTAACCGCGATAGCGATCAAGGCCGCCGGTAGATTGAACACCCCGATACCGATCACTGCTCCGTCAGCACCCTTTATCTCCATTCCGGGCGGTGCGCTAAAGGCCAGCGGGTAATTTATGCCGAGTGTGTCTCTAAAGAGGCTGACTACATAACCCGACCACCCGACAGCCACGGTTGCGGCACCGAAGGCGTATTCAAGAATAAGATCCCAGCCGATGATCCAAGCTACGAACTCGCCAAGCGTTCCGTAGCCGTATGCGTAGGCGGAACCCGAGATAGGCACGCTGGCCGCGAACTCCGAATAGCAAAGAGCCGCAAAAGCGCTCACGATACCGGCAATAACCATAGAGATAATCACAGCCGGACCGGCATGCTTGCCGGCGGCTTGCCCGGTCAGAACAAAGATGCCGGTTCCAATAATGGCGCCGATGCCGAGCATCGTCAGGTCCAGCGAAGTCAGAGTTTTCTTTAGCGTATGTGTGCCGGTCTCTTCGGCCTCGGCAATGATCTTCGAAATTGGTTTAGTCGCAAAAAGTGACATGAAAACCTCCTAGAGTTTTAGTTGTATCGCCAGCGTCCCCCTGGCTGTTCCGGCGGCATCCTGCCGCCGATGCGTGGGCAAGATGCCCACACGACCGCCGCCAGGACGGCGGCGTTACAGCTTGCGCCAAATAAAATAAACCGGCACGCCGGTCAGCACGATCAGCAGGCCCGGCCAGGTCGCCGTCGTTTGATAAACGAATAGCACCACGAGAATTACCGACGCTCCGATGACGTACAGAGCCGGAACAATAGGATAACCAAATGCTTTATACGGGCGCTCGACGTCAGGTTGTTTCGCCCTGAGCACAAATATTCCGACGATGGTAAGAATATAAAAGATCAACGCCGCTGAGATTACGTACGTCAGCAGGTCGCCGTAAAGGTTGCCGTAAGATATTTTTCCATCCGCGGCGGTTTTCACCGTACGGGGCAGAACGTAGAACGCCGACCAGATTCCCTGTATCACCAACCCCCACGCCGGAACGTGAAATTTGTTCAATTCGCCCGACGATTTAAAGAACAGGCCGTCCTTCGCCATCGCATAATACGCACGCGCACCGGCAAGGATAAGTCCGTTGTTGCATCCGAATGTGGACACAATGATCGCAATAGCCATTATCGCCGCTCCGAGGCCCGGGAAGATGACTTCCGCCGTGGCGGACGCTACGCGGTCGCTCGGAACCTGTTGGATGGCCTCAAATTTTAGCGTAACCAAATACGCGACGTTGGCGAGCAAATAGAGCGTAATGACCAGACCCGTGCCCATAACCATCGATAGTGGTATATTGCGTTTCGGGTCCCTTACCTCGCCGGCCGTAAACGTAATGTTGTTCCACGCGTCCGCTGAAAACAAGGAATTTTTTTGAGCCACGCAAATCCCGACAAACAATCCGAATGCGGCAATAGCTGTCATTCCTCCGACGTCGTCCAGTTTTCCCCGTACCGTCCAGAGGTCACCAAAATTAGCCGCTGCAATATCGCCGTGCCAGACGAGACCAACGACAATGCCGAGCACTATCAGTGCGATAAGTGAGCCGGTCTTTGCAAAGGTGAAAGTATTCTGGACAATCTTTCCAAGGCGTAGACCCCGTGTATTCATCCACGTCAGAAGTGCGATCATCACGATACCCGCAAGTTGCGCGGTAGACAGCGAGAAGGCATAGCTCGATGTACCTATGCGGATCGGTTCTATGAGATAGTTTGACTCGGATACGGATGGAAAGAGGACGCCGATATACCTTCCAAAACCGACTGCCACCGCCGCAATGGTCGCCGTCTGGATAACCAGGAAGAGTGTCCAGCCGTAAAGAAAGCCCCAAAGCGGCGAAAAGGCCTCGCGAAGGTAGACATATTGTCCGCCTGCTTTGGGCATCATTGCCGCCAGCTCTCCGTAAGACAGGGCTCCGATCATCGTGAGTAAGCCAGTGATGATCCAGACAACGAGCAGCCAGCCGGGTGAACCGACCTGCCGCGCGATCTCAGACGAGACAAGAAAAATGCCGGAACCGATCATCGATCCGGCGACGATCATCGTCGAATCGAGCAGCCCGAGCCCGCGAATAAATCCTTCTTTTGATTGTTGTTCCAATTCAGCAACGTCAGTTGCCATAAGCTTCCCCGTTTAGAAAAGAATTGCTTTTTTCTTGGTAACCCAAAAACGCCTTTGGAGAGCGTAAACCTTTAGTTCTAAGACGTTGGCGAGAAATTCGTAGTTGCTATTATACTTTTATTACTAAAACTGTCGAGTGTTTATTTAACTTTTACGTAAAATCGCTTTTTTGGAGGGATCAATGGCTGAACAGCAAAACGGTTTGGGCGATATGCCTGCCGAAGATTTTCGCCGGCACGGCTACGCGATAGTTGATTGGATCGCGGACTATTTTGAGCGGATCGAGGAGTTCCCTGTCTTGTCGCAGATCGAGCCCGATTCGCTGAAAAACAGCCTGCCCCGCTCGGCACCCGAACATGGCGAGGATTTCGGCGACATCTTCGCCGATGTCGAAAAGCTGATTTTGCCTGCCGTTACGCATTGGAACCATCCAAATTTTCACGGGCTGTTCTCTACCTCGACCTCGTCCATGGGCGTATTTGGCGAGATGATAACGGCCGCCTTCGATATGAAAGCGATGCTTTGGCGCACATCACCGGCATCTACCGAACTTGAGGATGTAGTGCTCGACTGGCTGCGGCAAATGATGGGTCTTACTGATAATTTCGAAGGGATCATCTACGACACGGCCTCGGTTTCGACCATGCATGCTATTGCTGCCGCCCGCGAAAAGGCAGATTTAAACATTCGCGACGAGGGCATGAGCGGCCGTACCGATCTGCCGCTGCTCCGAGTTTATTGCTCGGAACACGTTCACTCTTCAATAGACAAGGCGGTGATAACACTTGGAATGGGTACGCGGTCACTTCGCAAGATCGCCTGCAATGAGCGTTTTGAAATGATCCCCGAGGCGCTTGCGGAGGCGATCGACGAAGATATCGATGCAGGATTCTTGCCGATCTGCGTGATCCCGACGATCGGAACCACCTCGACATCGAGCGTCGATCCGGTCGATGCCGTCGCTGATATCTGCGAAAAATACGGCCTCTGGCTGCACGTCGATACAGCTTATGCCGGTTCGGCCGCGATCGTACCGGAGTTTCGCGAGTTCTTCAAGGGCTGGACGCGGGCCGATTCGATCGTCGTAAATCCGCATAAATGGCTGTTCACGCCGTTCGATCTTTCGGTACTTTACTGCAAGGACCTTAATGTTTTGAAACAAGCGTTTTCGCTCGTCCCGGAATACCTGAAAACCAGCGACGAAAGCACGGTTAAAAACGGGATGGACTACGGCATCCAACTCGGACGGCGTTTCCGGGCGTTGAAGCTGTGGTTCGTCATCCGATATTTCGGCCGCGAAGGTCTGATCGCACGCCTCCGCGAGCATTGCCGGCTGGCAAGATTGTTTGCTTCCTGGGTCGAGGAATCGCCCGATTTCGAAATGCTCGCACCAGTTCCATTCGCCCTGGTGTGCTTTCGTGCATGCGCCGCGGGTATTGACGATCTAAACGCATTGAACGAGCAGATAATGAACGAAATCAATGCCTCGGGCGAAGCTTATCTCTCGCAANNAAACTCAATGGGAAATATACTTTACGGCTTTCGGTGGGCAGCATCCGCGTCGAAGAACGACATTTGCGAAAGGTCTGGGCCCTCCTAAACAAAAGGTTAGCCGATGCGTAGTTGGGTTAGTCCCCAAATCTCAAGTTGGCCCAAGAATTCCGTGCTTTTCCATATACTCAGCCAGATACTCGGCAAAATCTTTCGCTTCGTTTTCTTCGAAAATTTGTTTATGGATCGGGNNACATATGCCGCTTTGTGTGAACTTTGTTCAGGCTCGCCTAACAGAATGTAGTAGGTGCTCAACTCACGATTTCCGTTGAGTGCGGACGCCTCGCCGAGTAAACGTGTTGCGCGATCCTGTATAGCTTGCGAGTAAGCGTAATCCATAGTTACGGGGCGCAAAACGTGCCACTTTTCATTCTTAAAGGCATGATCAAACTTGTAGTCATAAGATTCGGACACGAAGTGTTTGGGTTGAAGTGCCTTGTCCAGCCGTTTCTCAGAAAGCGGCTTTTTGAAGTGTACCCAGACGTCTTCGTCATCTCTACCCTTCTTTTCTTTGTGTGGGTATTGAGAGACAACAGCCTCGTTGAAGATATGCCAAAGTTGCTCTTCCAGATTGTCAGCCAGACCAGCTAACATTCCGCCAAACTGGATACTTAATCCGCGGTCCGGCATGATTTGCTTTGTAACCTGTTCAACCGTCTCCAGTTTTTCGTCCATCAGAAAAAGCGTAGGCGAAGGATTGCGGTTCTTAATCTTTAAAATTGCGGACTCAATGTTGCGGACAATCTCACGGTAATGATCGCCGTCAAAGTTCGCAAAAGTGTGCGAAAGCCTTTCATAATACTGATTGAATTTGGCATCGATGTAATCCTCGGAAGGAGCACAAATCAAAACCCCGACATTCAGCATTTCACCTGCCGCCGGATTGTGAACATATTTTACTAAACAATACGTATAAGGAATCTTTTTCATATCAAACTCCTTTGAAGTTCAATTTCTAGTTTTGCGACGTTTTCAAGTATAGAGGCCAGATGTTCCCTAACTTTATTCTTATAAAACTCGGATCCAAACGGTACCAAGTCAAGCATCTCGTCGATTCTCGTGATCGACAAACTTTCTAGTTTTGCGATGAAAGGCTTATAGTCTAATGTCTTTCCTCTCAGAATTCTATAGAAAAGGTGTCGGTCAGCAGAATAAAGAAAGTTGCGAGAAATTTAGAGATTCGGATGAATATTCACCGTTGATTACTCGCTAACTTCTTCCCATATCTTATGCCCGTGGGTTTCTTTCAAGAATATCGATCCGACCACGAATGTGATGCCGGCGACGATCATTGGGTAGTAGAGCCCGGCATAGATGTTGCCGGTTTGGGCGATGATCGAGACGCCGATCAGCGGTAAAAGGCCGCCGAAAACTCCGTTGCCGATGTGATAGGGCAAGGAAAGCGCCGTGTAGCGGATCTTTGCCGGGAACGCCTCAACCAGATACGCCGCGACCGGCCCGTAAACCATCGTTACCCAAAACACCTGTACGAAAACAAGCAGGATCAATATCCAGGCGGTGCGGTTTGAAATCAGGTCGCCAAACGAGGTATAAGGCAAGACCTTTGGCGATGTCACTATCGAGCCGCTCTCGTCCACCGATTGCGGTGTTAGTCTGATCGCGCCGGTCGCGGGATCTTTCTGTGATGTCGCAGTGACGACGTTCGATCCGGCTGTGGATTGCATCGCTTTATAGATCGGCAGATAAGTTAGTACGGCAAGCAGGCAGCCGGCAAGGATTATCCATTTACGACCGAACCGGTCGCTCAGCGCGCCGAAGAAAATAAAGAACGGCATTCCCATCAGCAACGCAATCGCCACAATGTAGGTTGCGGACGTTTGGTTTACGTTAAGTATCGATTGGAGATAGAAGAGCGCGTAAAACTGGCCCGTGTACCAGACGACGCCCTGCCCGGCAGTTGCGCCGAAAAGCGAAATGAGCACGATTTTCAGATTTTTCCAGTGTGTGAAGGCTTCGATCAGAGGATTTACTGATGTCTTTCCGCTGGTTTTGATCTGCTGGAAGATCGGAGATTCCTTCATTCGCAGCCGGATATATAAGGAAATCGCGACGAGAAAGATCGAGATGAGAAAAGGAATTCGCCAACCGCCTATACCGTCGGCCTTTCCGCCGAACTGCTCGGCCGTCATTGTGTTCTGAACGATAATAATCACGGCCAGCGACAAAAAAAGGCCGAGCGTAGCCGTGATCTGGATAAATGACGTATAAAAACCGCGTCTGCCGTCAGGAACATGCTCGGCAACATATACGGCCGCACCGCCGTATTCGCCGCCAAGAGCAAGGCCCTGTAGCACCCGGATCAGCAGCAAAATTATCGGTGCCACAATCCCGATCTGAGCGTACGTAGGCAGGAAACCAATTAGAGCCGTCGCACCGCCCATGATCAGAAGCGTTACGAGGAATGCATATTTTCTCCCGACGATGTCACCGATCCGGCCAAAAAACAGCGCGCCGAATGGCCGAACGACGAATCCTACGGCAAAGGTCGCAAGGTATGCTATGTAAGCAAAGGTCTGATTCTCCGGCGGATAGAAAAGTGGTGCGATCACGGGCGCCAGACTTCCGAATATATAGAAGTCGTACCATTCGATCATTGTGCCGACGGACGATGCACCGATCACCTTCCAAATTCGGTATTTTGAGATCTGCTCGCTGTAAAACGCACCGAGGTCCCGTGAGGATTCTGCCATTAAGAATTTCTCCTAGTGTTTGCTGAAAGAGATTTTCACCGAAAGACGCATAGAACGCAACAGGCGGAACCGCCCGCGTAAACGGGGGGACGGAACGCGGCGTCAAGGCAACACGAACCCGCGTAGATTTTGGCGCCATCGCCATACCACCTGCTTACGCAGGCGGTTCTGCCTTATGCTATCGTTGTCAGGAATGAAATTTGTCAAAGAGAGTGTGATCAAAGCCTCGCCGGAACGCGTTTTTGCGTTTCACGAATTGCCGGATGCGATCGAGCGTCTGATACCGCCTTGGGAAAACGCACGGATCATTCAGAAAGCAGATATTTCGAAGGTCGGTTCGCGGGCGATCATCGAGTACAAGATCCTCTGGATAATCACCCGACGATGGGTCGCCGAACACACGGCCTACGATCCGCCGCACTCTTTCGAAGACGTACAGATCTCAGGCCCGTTTCGGAGCTGGCGGCACCGTCATATCGTCGAGCCGCACCCGGACGGGGCCGTTCTTCGCGATGAGATCGAATACCAAATGCCGATCCCGATATTCGGCCCGCTTGCCGCACCGTTGTCCGTAAGGCCAAAACTTGAGAAAATGTTCGAGTACCGGCACAGAGTTACGAAAGAATGGTGCGAGGGAAGTTCATAGAGTATGGGGAGTTTATGGAGTATGGGGAGTTCGCAGAGTTTGGGGAGTTCGTAGAGTTTGGAGTTTTCGAAAGCCGGATCTGTAACTCTCGACACTCCATGAACTCTGCAAACCGTATGAACTATGATCACACACATTGTTTGTTGGAAATATAAACCCGAAACTACAGCGGAAGAGAGGGCAGATCACATCGCGAAACTTAGAGCACTGCCATCCGTTATTCCGAATATCGCGAACTTCGCGGTCGGCTCAGACCTTCTGCATCTCGAACGCTCGTTCGATACGGGTTTGGTCGCCGTCTATCCCGATCGCGCAGCGTTGGATGCGTACACCGATCACCCGGAGCATCAAAAGGTCGCGGTATTGGGCAAACAGATCGCGGAAAAGGTCGTGTCGGTCGATTTTGAGTGCGTTTAGCATTTTGGCTGCTGAAGTCCGAGCGTAAGCATGGGCGATATACTCATGTTGGATGTTACGCCCTTACTAACGTGCGGGCTTCGGCACGAGTAGTGGAACATAGTGAAAAAAGCGTTAAAGAGAATTTTCCTTGTATTGCTCGCCATTCTTGTCGCGATACAGGCTCCGTTCATCTACCGGCGGTACAAGGTAGGAAAACTCGCCGAAAAGATCGCAACGCTGAACGCTGAACGAACCGAGCGAACCGATGACAGATTCAACGAATACAAGGGCGTAATCCACGCACACACGAATCTCGGCGGCCATAGCACCGGCGGCTTTGATGAGTTGATCGCAGCCGCCAACGCAAATGATCTGGATTTCGTCTTAATGACCGAGCATTATTCCGATGCCTTTGACACGTCCTCACTGACGTTAAACGGCGTCTATGGCAAAACGCTTTTCGTCGGCGGAAACGAGATCGACACAGCCGACTCCGACCGCTTCCTGATGATTCCCGGAAGTCCCGACGCAGCCGGTTTACGCAAAGTTCCGACAACGGGTGTTCTCGAAAAGCTCCACGCCGAAAATCGTCTTGCGATCGTAGCGTATCCCGAGAAATTCAAGTCATGGGATTCGAATTTTGACGGCATCGAGGTCTTCAGCCTCAATACAAATGCCAAAAAAATGAATCCGTTCACGGCGATCTTCGACGGTATCTGGTCCTATCCCGCGTATCCGGAACTAATGCTCGCCTCTTATTTTAAGCGGCCTGATGAGAATCTGAGGAAGTTTGACGAGATCGCGACTGACAACTTAAGGAAGATAGACACGCCCGCGCGAAAGCCGATGATCAGTCTTTTCGCGGGAACAGATGCACATTCGAACATTGGATTTCACCTTTTTGGCGACGACACTGGCAACAGGATTCTTAACTTCAAGATTGACAATTATGCAACGATCTTTCGGCTTGCTCGTCAGCATGTTCTTATCGACGCGTCTAGGCCTTTCAGCCGGGAGGCACTTATAGAAGCATTGAAGAACGGACGGTCTTTCATCGGTATTGACGCTTTAGCAAACACAGAGGGCTTCAAATTCGAAGCGTCGAGCTGCGAAGACACTAACGCCCCGATGGGATCGGACATTGAACTGTGTAACGACATGGGTTTCTCGACCGCCTATTTCAGTGTCGAATCGCCGTTGGAAAGCCGGATTATCGTGTATCGTGGAGGTAGCGTATTCCGAGAAGCTCCAAACTCCAGAAGTCTCGAATTTTCGTCAAAGGAACAACCCGGTGTTTATCGCGTCGAAGTTTATCTCGACCAACTCGGCCCGCCATTCGATAAAATGCCGTGGATCATATCGAATCCGATCTATGTTCGATAAGCGTTTATCGAACGAAACTCGAACCGGAAAAGCAAACGATTCCCGATTTGCAAACATCATAAGAAAGCATATTTATTAAGGCAAAGGCTTTTGCATACGACATGAAAAATTACAAGCGGCACTTTCTTCGGATCTCGGCACTCGTTATTACACTTGCCGCGACATCATTTGCACAACAGGTCCAGCGGACTCCGTTCGACGTCACCAACTATCTGATCGACGCTCAGCTCTCGACGGCAGACAATAAATTATCGGCAATGGCTGATGTAAGTTTTGTGCCGAAAGAAGATACGCGGACCGTGTCATTCGAATTGAACGGATCGTTAAAGGTGGACAGCGTGACCCGCGTTGACCGCCAGCCAGGCCTGGCGCTGGCAGGCTCGCCCACCAAGGCGAAACCTGTTAAATCAACGGTCCCGGCCGGCGAGATAACGTTTGTGCAGGACCAGGTGGGCGTATCGGACCTCGGCCCAAGCGTGCGGATCGACCTCGGCGACACTGTTGCGAAAGGCACACCGGTTACTCTTCGATTCAAGTATAGCGGCATTTTGAACACGCCAAGCGGCGGCCCACTGCTGACGAAAAGGCTGGCTTATGTCGGCGACGACCAGGGCTATTTAATGTATGCTGCCCGCTGGTTCCCGTTTCACGATTATTCGGCTGATCCGGCGACCTCCGACATCACCATTTCAGCCCCGTCCGGCTTGCAGGTTGTCGGCTACAGCGATGCTCCGGTGACGACAGCCGGAGGAAAATACAGGTTCGTACAGTCGAAGCCGGCACTTATCGGAAACTTTGCCTACGGAAAGTTTATAAATAAAACGATGCGGCTTGGCGATTACGAGCTGCAGTTTTATACGCGGCCGGGCTTCGACACTCAGGTCGGTGATTATGGCGAAACGCTTGGAAAGGCCCTTCAGTATTACACTACGAAATATGGTGCCCCCGAAATGGGTAAACGGTTGATCGTCACGCAGATTGACGACGAAAGCCTTGAATTCTACTCTTCGTTCGGCATGTTGTTTATTTCGAGCCGCCAATTTGAGCAGGCCCGCGACATTACCCTGGACCGCCTGCAGCGTGAAGCCGCTTTACAATGGTGGGGCTTGTCGGTCGGGTTAAAATCCTTTGACGACGCATGGCTGTCGCAGGGACTTGCCGAATACAGCGCGTTCTCGTTTCGCGAGAGTACGGCGAACGCCCAGCAAGCCGAGAGTCTCCGACGCGAACTGCTTGAGAAGTCGCTGACCTTTGAGCAAACGGCGTCGCTTTTGCGCGTGCCGGCAAATCTCGACGACCAGTCGATTGCTTATCAATACATCATGTACGCCAAGGGGGCGTTCGTTTTCAAGCTCCTTCGCGACACGCTTGGTGCTCAGAAATTCGACCAGCTTCTGCGGACGTATCTGCAGGAAAATCGCGGCAAGAATGTCTCGATCGACGAATTTGAGAAACTCACATCGCGAATAGCCGGAGATAATCTCCGCTACTTTTTCGCCCGCTGGGTCGAAGGCACGGGCGTACCTGAATTCACATCCGATTACCTTATCATCCGAACGCGCGGCGGTAAATTCGTGGCCCGCGGGACGATCAAGCAGAATTACGACAATCTGCGGCTTCCGGTGGATATACAGCTTCGCTCAGAAGGCGAAAACGGATTGAAAACCGTAACCGTTAATGTCGACGAAGCAACGGCCGATTTTAATATCGAATCGGACGGCAAGCCGCTCGCCGTCGTTATCGACCCGACCTACAAGCTGCTTCGCATTTCGCCTGACCTTCGTGTTTCGTCTATCGCGCGACGCGGCATCGAGCAGTTCAAAGAAGGGAATTACGTCGAGGCTCAGGCCCAGTTCGAAGCGGCGCTAAAGCTGGACCGCTCGAATTCCTGGATCTACTATCACCTCGGCCTCCTGTTTCTCGAGCAGCGGAATTACGATCTCGCGATTGACAATTTCAAGGCATCGCTTAGCGGCGATTTGAGCCCGACGTGGCTTTCCGTGTGGTCGAATATCAAAATGGGTAACGCCTACGACGCCAAAGGCGACCGCACCCGTGCCGTTTCGGCCTATAAGCGTGCCGAGGGGCTTGGCGATAACTATGACAACGCCCAGGATGCGATCAAGAAGTATCAGGCGACACCGTACGATCCTAAGGAAACCAAGGCGACGGCGATCAAATAGACTTTCCCTAACGCCAGGATGATGAACTCATTCTGTCTTTTTAATGAGGTTTCATAAGAAGGTTGGATATGAAGAAGATCGTTCGATTCTTTTCTGCAAGCGTACTTGGTTTTGCCTTGCTAGGAAATATTTTCGCAACTACCTGGGCTCCTAAGGAGTTTACGTGTCCGATAGATAATCAAAAGAATACGTTCATGGTGATCATGAGTTACGGGAGCTATATTTATTCGTGGCCGTCCAAGTATCAGTGGCTATTCTGGCCGCAGACTGATAGTCCGACCTACTATATCTGTAAGAAATGTCACTTAACGACATTCATGTGGGACTTCGATAAACTCCCCAAAGACAAGTTGACGGAAATCAAGAAGATTCTTGCCGACATCAAAGTTTCGAGAGAATTCAAAGAGTATAATGAAGTTCCTTTGACAGAACGTCTCGAAATAATGGAAAAGGTATATTCGGTTCTCGGTAAAGACGAAGAGTGGTGGGAGCAGTTTTATCGGATAAAAGGTTACCACTACGGAAAGCAGGGAAACACGGACAAAGCCTCGGATGCCCGAAGAAAGTCTCTTGACCTGCTCCGACAGAAATTGGCTGATGAAAAGGACGATTCGCCAAAGAAACTTCTGTTCTATGTTTCCGCTTCGATGAAGCATTTTCTCGGCGATGACAAGGGATCGCTTGAAGATCTTCAGAAAGCACTGGTCACAAAATATGTGAGTAAAGGCGACAAACCGGAAGAAGTAAAAGCAGCAGAGGACGGCTTTAACGAGCGGATCAAGGATTACATCGAACGGATCAAAAGTGAAAAAGACAAACCGCGATTATTTGATAAGTACTCACGCGATGAACATTAATTGCAAAAAGGCGAAAGGAAAATTTTTCCTCTCGCCTTTTTAGGTTTTCCCTTGTTCGTTAGCGATCTTTAGAACCTGAATTTCGCCCTGAACTGTCCCACACGCGGGCCGCCAATTGTGCTCGTGATCTTACCAAAGTCTGCCGTATCCTGTAGATCGTTGGTCGGACTCGCAAGGTTCACCGTGTTGAAAACGTTGAAAAAATCGAAACCAAGCTCAAAGCTCATTCTTTCGTTGATCTTCGTATTCTTGACAAAACTAAGGTCGAAACGCTTCTGCGAAGGGCCGCGGAAGGTGTTTCTGCCGAGATTTCCGAAGCCGCCGAGAGGAGAAGTGAAACAGCTCCTATCAATTACATCCAGGTTATTAGTGCTGTAACTGCCTATTGCCTCTTCGGCCGAGCAGACAATATTCGGACGGCCGAAACCTAGTCGATATATGCCGCCCGAACCGCGAACTAGATCGGCATATTGAGCTGCGGTTTGGATTTCAGGCTCGGCAGCAAAGATCGTGAACGGCGTTCCCGATTGTATCTGGAAAAACCCCGAAACCTGCCATCCTTTGACAAAGGCATTGTCCGATCCGCCTGTTGGAATTTCATAGAGAAAGCTAAGGCTGAAACGATGCGGTCGGTCAAAGTCCGACAACGCCCGGTTGTTTTCAGTATTACGCGAGTCGCCTTGTGCAATGAAGCCGGTGTTCGGCACGTCAGGTTTGCCGCCGCCAGCCGTGCTTCCCGGATCGCTGCTCATCACATCGATGGATTTTGAGAAGGTGTAGGAGGCGTTGAACTGCAGATTGTTCGACAATCGCTTGGTCAAGCTGAACTGCCCGCCGTGATAGTTCGAATAACCGTTTGAACGCAGCATAAGCGCTTCGGGCACATTGAAACCCAATATCGGCACACGTGCTTCGAAGTTGATGACCGCACCAGCCGCACTCGACAGATTAAGGTCGGTCTGCCCGGTTACGGTGTTTAGGAAACCAAAAGCTCTGCCAAGCCCGCGTGCTCGTGCCGTCGAACCGGCATTCAGAGCACCGTTCGGCGAACCCGCAGCGACATAAGCGAGATTAAAACGCTCATAAATGTGATCGGGCGTCGTCAGGTCGTTCAGATCATATCCCTGATTCAGCGCGGTCGCCATCAGGAGATTTTTGCCTGACGTTCCGACATACCGAGCTTCGAAGAGCAAGTCCTTGAAAAGCTCATACTGCACGCCGACATTCCATTGATGAATGTAAGGCGTTTTCAGATTGCGGTCGATTGCACGAAACTCGAAGGTTTCGGCAACGTTTCCGGTCAAGCCGCCCGAAAAAGGTGTCCCGCGGGCATCAACAGTGATCGGCGTGTTGTCGCGGATCTGGTAAGCACCACCAGCTCCGGAAGCCCGGACGATCCTGAATGGCAGCCACTGATTAAGCGGAATTGTGGTCGGCGTGTTCGAGAATGCCGTCTGGATCGGCACGTTGCCGCTCGGCGATGTTATTTCCACTTCACGCAGGAACGGGTAGTTACTGAAAACTGTGTTGATAAAGGCTGCCGACGGCCGATCATAGAATATACCGTAGCCGCCGCGGACAACGAGTTTATCGCTGACGGCGTACGCCAGGCCGATGCGAGGAGCAAAATTGTTATAATCCTCCCCCGCAAGGGTGTGCTTGTTCCCTGCGACATTTGTGGAAGAGATCGCACCGTCAATAACCGGGTTGCCGGTCAAATTAACATTACTCGGAACGAGAAATCCACGCGTCGGATTATCGCATATTGCTCCTGTTCCACTGCTTTGCGTAAAGCACGGCTCGAATGACGAAGGGTCGAAGTTTCCTATCCGCCCGTCCTTCTCGGTCGGCCGCATGAACAACTCGTATCGCAAACCGGCATTCAGCGTCAGTTTACGGTTAATTTTCCAGTTGTCCGTAATATAAAAACCATAGTCCATAAATCGGAAGCTCTTGTCCGTCACGCCGTATTGAGTGTCGGCTTCCTGTGCGTTTCCGGTAAGGATCTGCGTAAAGCTGTCGAATTTCTCAAACTCGGTCGCCTGTTCCTCGGGCAGATTCGTATCGAACTGGTGCTTTTTGAATTCACCGCCGAATTTGAAATTGTGATCACCGTAATTCCAGCTCACGTTGTCGCCGATGCTGTATGTGATCTGCTTTCGCTTATTAAATGAATCGTTCGGTCCGCCAAATGAGAAATTGGCAAGGTTGTTGCGTCCGATGTAGTGTCCGAGACGCGTTGTTGCAACGCTGTTGTCAAAGGTCGAAGCCGGATTAAAAACTCCAATGGATTCATTTGTCATTGTCAAAAACGGATCGTCAAGCGAGCGGGTATTGTTCAGATAAAAATACCCGAAGCGAACCTCGTTGATCCAATTTGGAGTAAAAACGTGCGTGTCACCGATCGATACTGTGCGGTTGCGGTCGTTTCGTTTTAATGTGAACGGCGACGCGAGGCTCCCCGGATCCGGGAATGAATCAAGACCCGGAAAATTTGCCCAAAAGAGCGTACCGCTCAAAGTGTTGTTTGCACTCAATTGGCCGTCGAGTTTTGTTGTGAATTGATGTTGTTTGAAACGCGAAGGCTCAACGGTAACAACTTCGACAAGTTTGTTTGCCCTTGCCAACGATCGGGTCGTCACGTTCGGAAACGTCCCGAACGAATAGTTTGTTGCCCCGGTTTGGTCTGTGATCAGGAGGTCGCGGACCGTCACGCCGCTCAAGCTCGGCAGAACGAATCCTCCCGTGACCGGATTCGATAGATTGAAAATATTGAAGGCCACATCGCTAATGTCGGTTGGAAGAAGGCAGGTCGCTCCGCCGTTACAACCGTTGAATTGATTAAATGCCGTGGCGATCGCTGCCTTTGAACGGTCGCTGCCCAAAACGGTCAATGCTTTCGGCAAAGTTGTCCGCGTCCTGGCAGTCGGAACCAACCCGGTATTTGCATTCGTAAACTGATAGCCGCCGAAAAAGAAGAGTTTATCCTTGATGATCGGCCCGCCGAGGGTGAAGCCTGTTTCAGTCCGGTCGGCGCGAGGTTTTTCCTGGCCTGCGTCCTGAAGGAAGAACTCGTTGGTATTAAACTTTTTGTTTTGCAAATAATAATATGCCGAACCGCTAAACTTATTGCCGCCCGATTTAGTGACCAGTTGGAAATTACCGCCGCCGCTTCTTCCGGTAGATGCATCGTAGAGCGAAGTTTGCAGCTTGACCTCCTGAAGTGTTTCAGGTGCAGGCGAGATATTGTCGCTCATCGAGCCTTCGTTGCTGGTGATGTTAGTTGCGTCTATTCCGTTAAAGGTGAGACTTGTGGCGGTTGTTCGAGTTCCGTTGACGGACGGCGACAAATTGCCGTTACCGTTTACACCTACGGGCGAAAGTTCGCTTGAGACGCCTGCTTCGCTTGAAAGAAGGCCTGTAAAACTGCGTGTGGATGTTGGTATCTTCGTGATCTGCTCCCCGGTGATCTGTCTCGAAACCGCGGCGGATTCCGCCTGCACAAACGGCTGATCGCTTGTTACATCCACAAAAACATCGGCGGCTCCTACTTCAAGCACAACTTCGACGGATCGCGTTACCGAGGCTTCGACCTCCGTGCTCTGGCTGATCGATTTCTTAAAGCCTTCCTTTTCATATGTTACGGTGTATGTGCCAACGGGCAGAAGCGCAAGCGTCCAGCGTCCTTCGGCATTGGATGTTGTATTTCTTGTAAAATTAGTAGCAGTGTTCTTTACCGTTATATTTGCTCCCTGAACGAGCGCGCCGTTTGCATCGGTCACGGTTCCGCTCAATGATCCGGTTGCCTGTGCAAACGCCGCGGGTGCGGTCAGCAGAGCAAGAATCAGCGTAAACACCATTGAGAAAAATTTGGTTCTCATATTCACTCCTCGATATAAAAATAAAAAAACTCGCGAAAATAAGATAAACGGCGGACTTGATTCCGGGCTCGGCCACAATCCGCTCTGATTTGAAAAAACTTTGTCCTTATTTGGCTTATGCAAAAGCTAGAATAAGTACGCGAGGTTAACGAGATGTGAAGTGAGTGTTAAATGGATGTTAAATATCAGGCAGGGAGGATGGAGCCAAGCAGGTCTGGGCTACCGGATCAAGCTTGCGGCGGCGGCTTCTCCGGTTTCGATGGCGCCTTCCATAAAGCCCTGCCAATCGGCGATGTGTTCGCCGGCAAAAAGGACTTTTCCGTGCGGGCGGGCTAGCAATGGCTTGATCCCGAACCACTGTCCGGGACGATACAGGGCGTAGGCTCCTTGGGTAAATTCATCCCGCTGCCAGGCGTATGATGCGATGCCACGAGCCAGATTCGGTGCCGACCAGCTAAAGTCGATCAGATCGCGGGCGACGATTATCTGACGTCTTGTGTCGTCCTGCGAGGCAAGCACGTCGGCCTTGTCGCCGACGGCATAGGCAGTCAGAATGCCCTGTTTTCCGGGCTGATTCTGCGTGCTGTGAAAGTAATAGTGCGAGGTCATGTCGGTGACCATCGAAAAGTTGTCGGCCTTCCAGAACCGCTCGTCAAAAAGCAAGCTGTTCTTTATTATCCGCGCGTAGCCAAGCTTTTCGGCTGCATCGGCTTGGGCGGCCGGAAGAGGCGGATTGAATTTGATCTTCCGGAGGCTCGCAACCGGTGCGGTACAAATACAGGCATCCGCCTTGAACACCTTTTCGCCGGAGACAACCGTAATGATCCCCGCCTTTTGGTTTATCTCGGCTACCGGTTTGCCCAAACGAATATTGTCAGCGCCGATTCGCTTGACGAATTCCTGTACGAGCCGCGAGTTTCCGCCGGTCATCTTGTAGTCCATTTCATTGTTCGGGCTTGATTCCGCGTATTCGGCAAGCGCGGCAAAAGCGGATACATTCCGAATGGATTCGCCAAAATCCGTGCTGTCCATCAGATCGCGGACGAGCAGGTCATCGCGGCTAAAGCCGATCTTTTCAAGCTGTGTCCACCAATCGAGCTTATCAAGATTCGCTTTCTGTAGAGGTGTGAGTTTCGCGTATTCGCCGATCAGTTTGGCCAGGCCTTGCTTTGCGCCTTCCGAAAATCCCCACGCACGCGGCTGCGAAACCTTTCCGTTTTGCATCAGGCGATCTTCGAACTGGTGTTTTTGCAGCGGAATTTTGAAGTCGCCGCATAGGGCATGAATCCGCTCGTGGCTTTCGCCGACCCATTCGGCGCCGAGCTCACAAATGAGGTTAGTATCTTTGAATGTATGAGAAAAGACGCGGCCGCCGATCCGATTTCTCGCTTCGAGAATCGCGACCTCCCACCCGGCATTTTTTAATTTGAAAGCGGCCGATAAACCTGCAAGGCCTGAACCGATGATCACACAGCTCTTAGCTTTTCTTTGACCGAGAACATGCCGCGAGGTGAGTGCGACCGACGCGGTCGTCGCACCCAATATCTTCAGAAACTCACGGCGGTTTGTCATGTTCGGAGTCCCGCCTTTAGGCGGCTTCTTGGCGGCGTGCAACATATTGTGGTGAACGGCGCACTGTTCAAAACCTAATTCAGCGACGTGTAACAATGCCGGGCCGAGATTGTTTTTCATTCGAAACAAGTATGCCAAACCCTGCCGTGAATCTCCACGCGAATCTCCACGGCGGCATAATCCGCTCAGAGTGGCTTAGCAGCCAGTTCAGTTCGAAGCTGCATCCAAATCTCGTAATATTTCCACTCGGGCGGCGGGTTTTCTTCGCCGTGGTGATCNNTTGAGGATAAGGTCGCCCGTCGCAAGCAGGACGAGTTTGACTTCCGCATTTTGTTCGAGCTTTGCACGCATCGCAGCAACGATAAGCTTGTAGTGTTCGCCGGGTGTCTGCGACCTATAACGGTGTGATTTGAGACTAAATCGCCGATCACGAATATGAAACCGACGATTGTGACTATTAGAAAGAGCGCATTCTGTTCCACGAAAATGAATTGGTACATCAACCACAGACACAATCCCGCCAATACAGCANNAAAGAAACCAATCTTGAATCCTCTCGACCTCCTATATTCTTTGGTCTCACTTATCACTCGACCCCTCCGCTGGTTTTTAACTCAGCAAGCATCTCACCCAACTTCTCCAGTTTATCGAGCGGGAGTTCGCGGAGGGTGATTTGGATGTCGTTTTTCTGTTTGGCGAGGGTGCGGAGGGCGTGGGTATGCGCTTGGAGTCCCGCCTTTAGGCGGCCTCTTACATTAAGGAAGAGCCTGCTAAAGCAGGGNNCATCCCACTTGCTTCCATAACTCTTAACAGGATATTCCTGCCAGATCTCTTTTGCACGCTCTGAACCAATCGCCTCAAGATACTGTGTCGCATTAGACCACTGCCAGTCCTGCCACTTTTCCACGTAGCCGTGATGAGCGGCATTGTTCAAAACATAATTGAGCGATGCATAAAAGTGCCTCTCAGACCGCATCTTGCGTTCAAAGCAATTATGCCATACCTGTCTGCCGCGAGCATCGTCTTCGCCNNAGTTCTTTTCTCAGTAATTTCATCACTGCCGTCTTAATAAGCAGGTGGTAGTGATTTGGCAATATGCACCACGCATATATTGAAGTGCAATGCTTCTCACAAGCAGCAAGTAAACGGGCTTCGCAGTCGGTGAGACGCAGGTGAGATTTTCCGATAATGTGCGCATGTTCGTAACATGCCGCTGTGATGATATAAGTCAGCTCGCTGTCGGAATCAAAATGTGGTGGCGAGTGTTTTGGATAGCGTTGAGTGCGTCGATAATCGAACACTTCTTTGCGTTGATTCTCTGATAGTTGACGCCAATAGTACATACGATTTGCCGCCTGAAGGCGGGACTCCTAGCTAGATGATCGTTGTCACAATCTCGCGGATGCTGCGTTGGAGGTCGCGGTCGTCGGTGATGGGCGAGCAGATTGCGACTTCGGCGGCGGCGATCGGCGATATGCCTTTCGCGATCATTTGCGCCGCGTAGATCAGCAATCTGGTCGAGACGCCTTCTTCGAGGCCGTGGCCGCGAAGGTTGCGCACCTTTTGGCCGATCAGCACAAGGTCTTTTGCCGTATTTTGATCGATCCCGCCTTCTTTCGCGACGATCTCGGTCTCCGCTTCGGCATCCGGGTAATCGAATTCCATTGCAACAAATCGCTGTCGGGTAGATTGTTTAAGGTCCTTCAAAACCGATTGATAGCCGGGATTGTATGAAACAACGAGCATGAACTCCGGCGGGGCTTCGATCACGGTTCCGCGCTTTTCTATCGGCAGGCGGCGGCGGTCGTCCGTCAGCGGATGGATGATAACGACGGTGTCCTTGCGGGCCTCGACAACCTCGTCCAAATAGCAGATNNGATTGTAAGAGACCACGAGCATGAATTCTGGCGGTGCATCTATCACCGTCCCGCGTTTTTCGATCGGCAGACGCCGGCGGTCGTCGGTGAGCGGGTGTATGATCACGACCGTATCCTTTCGCGCCTCTACGACCTCGTCGAGATAGCAGATCGCACCGGCACGGACCGCCGTCGTCAGCGGGCCATCGTGCCAGACGGTCTCTTCGCCTTCAAGCAGAAAGCGGCCGACCAGATCGGTGGACGAAATATCTTCGTGGCAGGCGACGGTGATCAGCGGGCGGTTGAGCCGGTGTGCCATATACTCGACAAAGCGCGTCTTGCCGCAGCCCGTCGGCCCTTTGAGCATGGCGGGCAGCTTGGCGGCATACGCCGCTTCGAACAGCTCGACCTCATTTTTTAGCGGCAGATAATACGGCTCGTT
>DLHV01000059.1:29913-39284 GCA_002483395.1 Chloracidobacterium sp. UBA7659
ACGCAAAGACGCGAAGAACGCAAAGGCGCAAAGAGAATCAGGCAAAAATAATCCTTTGCGTCTTTGCATCTTGGCGCCTTTGCGTTAAAAAATCATTGTCAATGCTAGAGATCATTCAAACCGAATCTGTCGCTCAGATCGCAGAAGCAGGAGCCATATTCCGCGAATACGAGGCATGGCTCGGGCTTGATCTGTGTTTTCAGGGCTTCGAGCAGGAGTTGCGCGAGCTTCCGGGCAAATACGCGCCCCCGGACGGCAGGCTCTTGCTCGCGTATTCAGACCAAAGACTCGCGGGTTGTATTGCCCTGAGAAAGCTCGAAGACGAAATCTGTGAGATGAAACGCCTCTATCTTCGCGAAGATTTTCGCGGACAGGGCATTGGTAAACGACTCATCGAACGTCTTATCGCCGACGCGAGAGAGATCGGCTACAAAATAATGCGGCTCGATACGTATCCGCCAAAAATGGGTAAAGCCGTGAAACTCTATGAATCTCACGGCTTCACGGCGATCCCACTTTATTACAACAACCCGCACAACGGGGTTCTGTTCATGGAATTGGTACTTTGATCACATTCCTTCCGCAAAACTGCCGTATTGATTAGGCAGCGGGTTCTGGTATGGCGTCCGGTTGAGGTCTGGAAACACCTGCCGGTATGCGAACGCCCAGGATACGTAAATTATCGGAAGCACGAAAAGAGCGCCGATACACAACGCAAAAAAGCCAGCTAGAAAAATCAATCCCAGCAGTATCGCCAGTACGATAAGTCCTCCAACGTTCTTCCAACCCGCTCGGGCACTGAGTTTTATTGCGTCCAACGGACTAAGATTGTGTTCCATCACTAGCGGAACCGCAAAGGCAAACGTGATCGCCCAGGCAATGCTAAGGAAAAAGAACGCGATCGATACCACAATAATAACCGCGAGAAACCCGCCGGCAATCATGATGTCGGTATCGCTTGATTGAAAAAAGTCTCCGTCGCGTGTGCCCCTTGTAGCCCGAATGGCAACGTCGCTTATCCGGAAGGTGAAATCCAAAATCTGCCAAATAATCGCTGGAACCGATTGAAGGACGCCGACAGCCATCAGGGGTACAAATTTTTCGAAGCCCTTGAACATCATCGAAAACTCCACCGGTTCGCCACGCATTGCCCGAAGAGCAACAAAATACACACCGCCCATCATGGGGCCGACCAAAAGGAAATTCACACACGGGATACAGGAAACAGCAAACGCCGCCAAAAGAGCAATGCCGAAGTAAAGCCAATAATTCGCCTTAATCATATTCCAGGCATTGCTTATGCAGCCTGTTCCATCAATGGCGCCGGGTTGGAACTGGATGTTTGTCATAAAAGATAGAAAACCGGTCGAGATTCGGAGCAACATAATTCTATGCTCCGTGGGGTTGTGAATTCAAATGCAAAAACCGCTCAAACCGGCCGTTAAAATTTGCGGCAGCATTCGAGCGGCATTAATTGATGACCATCAGCTATATTACTGTGCCATTTTCTTTCGCGGCATTTTCTCGTCCATCATTGCGGTTTGATAAACAAATGCTGCCATTATGGTGGCGGCCTGTTTCATATCGTCGGCCTGGATGCGGTCGTAGTTGTCCTGGTTCGAGTGGTGAGTACGGGTGTCGTATTCGATCTCGTCCTGGATGAACTGGAAACCGGGCAATCCGATGCGGTCGAACGAAAGGTGGTCCGTGCCGCCGGTATTTGAAAGCGTTAAGGTTTTTGCGCCCATGTCGCCAAACGGCGCAAGCCACGTTTCGAAGATCGATCTCACCGCCGAATTACCCTGCATGTAAACGCCGCGGATCTTGCCCGTACCGTTATCGAGGTTGTAATAGGCAGAGAGCCTGTCGTAATTTGCAGCTTTTACAAGCTCCGGTTTCGGTGCATTCGGATCCGGCGGGCCGAACTGATTTCCGCCGCCCTTCATTTCGCCGAACTGCTGCTTGACGTATTCACGCGAGCCGTTTAGCCCTTGCTCCTCACCGCTCCAAAGTGCAACCCGGATCGTCCTTCGCGGTTTTAGGCCTGAAGCGATTAGTATGCGAGCGGCTTCCATCGCTACCGCGCAGCCCGCCGCGTTATCGGTTGCGCCGGTTCCGGCGTGCCACGAATCCAGATGACCGCCGAGCATTACGAGTTCCGCCTTCAGCGTCGGGTCCGTGCCAGGAATCTCGGCGACGGTATTATAACCCATCAAATCTTCGTCGTGATACTGCGTCTGGATATCAACCGTCATTTTCGGCTTGACGCCCTGCTGGATCATACGGACGAGGCGGTTGTAATCCTCGGTCGCCATGGTCATCTGCGGGATCATCCGCGATTCCATGTCCTTATTGTATGCAGCGAATCGGCCTCGGGCCGCCGGACCAACCGGTGCGGGCGTTCCGTTTGCCGGGGGCGGCGCGACGCTGGCAGCCGACACGAAAAGCGTTCCGCCGCTGCCAACGCGGCTATTGTCGATCACAACCGCGGCACCTTCATCGAATACGAAACCGCCGAGTTTTTGGGCGATCTGAAATTGCCGTTGACGCTCTAGCTGTTCGGGCGTAGGCTGTTGCGGCTGCTGACCGGGTTGCGGCTGTGCACGCGGTGCCGCCATCGGATCGGCAGCCATTTTCGCCAACTCTTCATCCTTCAACCGGCGTCCCATACCATCAAAATCAGCCTTCAATTCGCGAATCCTTGAGATTAGAACGATCTTGCCGCGAAGCTGGCCTTTGTATTTTGCAAAGTCATCGTCAGAATTGATCTCCAGATGAACGACATCGGCGGTGACCGCACCTTTTGTCGATGGCGACCACGCCTTGGGATAAGCGATAACCGGAAACGTCGTCGGCTCATTTACCTGCGCCGAAAAACTCTTCAGCGACCAGCCTCGTCCGAACGGCCCCCACGCTTCGAGCTTCGCGTTCTGCATTCCCCATTTTGCCATCGTGTCGCGTGTCCATTCGTTCGCCCGTTTCATGTTCGGCGAATTTGTCAGGCGTCCGCCAATCACGTCCGTTAAATAACTCAGATGCTGCATCACCTGCGAGCGGTTCATGCCCTCGTCTTTGATTCTGTCAAGAGCATCTTTCGGTGCAGTATAGATCTTCTTGGTCGATATCTCCGTCGTAGTTCCGACACCATTTGTCTGGCCAAGTGTGAAACCGGGAACTAAGAACGCGTACATCAAAAACGCGCCCAATATTTTGCGTGGTAACATTTGTTTATTTCTCCTGAAAAGCGAATTGAATCTGTGTGTAAGATTTAACCTAGTTTATACCACAGAAAGGGTGGAAAGGTTTCAACCCGTGAACGCAGGTATGGCCAGGGAAGCCACCTCGTTTTACATCTAGTGACAGCTTTGCGGATTCTTGCCTGAGAAAGCCTAAATCAATCAGTCGACCAGGTAAGCGTATAGGCAGGCGGGACATTCTTGACAATGAGCTGGCTTTTTTTCGATTTGCCGTAGCGGGTGCGCATGAATTCGCGGAGTTTGATGGCCGAGGGGAAGTAGTAACCGTGGGCGTATTGGAATGTCCGGAAGGTACAGCCTTGCTGCATGAACTTATCGACCTGAAGCATTATCTGCTCGCCGACCTCATTGGGCAGTGAAACGAACGGCAGACAGCAAATAACGTAACCGATTTTCCCAATGCCGGAGCGTTCATGTATGGCCATAGTATCGACCGCGTTGCCGCGAACGATCTGCATGTCGGGAAAATTTCGTTTCAAAAGGCGGACGAGATCGCGGTCGAGCTCGATGCCAAGATACGATTTGTCGTCAGGAACGATCTCCTGCAAGAACTTCGTTATCGCACCGGTCCCGACGCCAAGCTCAAGAACGGCATTATCTTTGTCGGGCGTTATGCCCTCGATCATTTTTTGTGCAAGCTCCGGCGAGCTCGGTCTGATGGAACCGACCTTGCCGGGATTCTTTAGGAACGCCTGCAGGAACTCGATGTTTTCGTTCATTCGCGCTTCACGCTGTCGGAACCGTCTCCGCTGCTGCGTTTGGTATTAAATCCGTATTACTGACTGCCATTTTATAATCACAATCTTCGTTTTTGCAATAGCGAACCGTGCCGTCCTTTTTCGTAGTCTTTTCAAGGAGTTGCGGGACCGAGCATTTCGGACACGCCTGGGACACGGGCTTGTCCCAATATACGGCGTCGCATTTCGGATAGTTCGACCGTCCGACACGTTTCCGTCACCTGCCGATATTCCTCGCGGTTGTCTTGGCAGGTGCCTTTTTCGCTGGAGGCCTCGTCTTCTTTACAAACGCGTCCGGCAGTTCGGCTTCAATAAGCTTTTTCACCTGTTCCAGCGTTAGAGCTGCTGCATCCTCCGCTGTGGAGCGCGTGCCATCGGCTTTTCTGGGAACTGAAATGATCTTTTTGCCGAATTTGATGACAGGGCCCCAACGGGCATTCTCGAGCGATATTTTTTCATCCTCCCAGCGCTGTATGTAACGGTTTGCTTCTTTGCTGACCCTTGCTTCGATAAGTTCGTTCATCTCAGCTTGGGTCAGGTTCTTAAGATCATATCGGCGCGGCACGTTGATGAACAAACCATCCCATTTTATAAAAGGCCCGAAACGTCCCGTTCCTTTTGTGATCGGTTTACCGTCATACTCACCTACGGGAGCGTCCGCCTCCTGTTTCGCTTTTATATAACCAATCGCTTTTTCCGCATCCACCGTAGAAAGGTCGGTCCCGCGGGGGATAGATACAAATTCATCACCCCATTTTACATACGGCCCGAACCGGCCAATGCTAACAGACAATTCTTTGCCGTCATAGCTGCCCATCGCGTCCTGCAATTTAAATAGGGCCAATGCGTCTTCAAATGTTATTGTTTCAATGCTCTGTCCTGGTGGGACCTTTGCAAATCCANNGCTTCTCTTCTTCCGCAGCGCTGCCGATCTGTATGATCGGGCCATAGCGAGCCATGCGGGCAACAACCGGTTTGCCGCTTTCGGGGTCGGTGCCAAGTATCCTTTCGCCCTTCACACGCTCTGCATTTTCGATGGTGTTGTCGACGTCCTTTTTGAAAGGGCTGTAAAACTCCTCGAGCATGTCGTTCCACTGTAGCTTTCCGTCGGCTACATCATCGAACTCTTTCTCGATCTTTGCAGTGAAGCCATAATCCATGATGGCGTCAAAATATTGCTTCAGAAAATCCGTAACCACTAACCCTAGATCTGTCGGAAACAGTTTTGATTTTTCGGCACCGGTATTTTCAGATTCTTCTCTTTTACTGATGGAATCATTTTTTAATACCAATACGCGAAAAGCCCTCGGCGCACCTTCTTTATCTCTTTTTTCTACATATTCCCTTTTCTGGATCGTAGAAATTGTCGGTGCGTAAGTTGAAGGGCGGCCGATGCCGAGCTCTTCNNGTTTACGAGTGATGCTTCGGTGTATCGCGGCTGAGCACGGCTGAACCGTTCCGTTGCTCTGAGTTCTGACAGCGGCATTGACTGCCCCACTGTCATCGGCGGCAGAAGGCCTTCTGCTGATTCTTCCGCTTCATCTTCATCTTTATCTTCTTGATAGACTTTCAGAAATCCATCGAATTTCAACACTTCTCCCGAAGCTGTTAATTCTTCCTTGTTAGTGGAGATCTTTATTTTGACCGTAGTTTTTTCTAACTCAGCGTCGGCCATTTGCGAGGCCATAGTTCGCTTCCAGATCAGTTCATACAATCTCTGCCATTCTGGTTCCGGAATTGTTGTGGTGCTGGTGTAGGTTGGGCGAATGGCTTCATGAGCTTCCTGTGCGGACTCGTTCTTATTTTTGAATTTGCGGTACTGCTGATATCTGTCACCGTAAAGACTGCTCACCGTTTGCGTGATGTCGGCCAGGGCTGTTGCACTCAGGCTAACGCTATCGGTTCGCATGTAGGTGATATGGCCGTTCTCATAAAGTTTCTGGGCGATCTGCATCGTTCTCGCTACACCGTATCCCAGTTTTCTTGATGCTTCCTGCTGCAGCGTTGAGGTGGTAAAAGGCGCCGCCGGAGTNNCCGATACATCCCTTCAAAAACGTTTCCGCATCCTGGGCACTGTTCTGTTTTCTACCTTCGGCCTTGAATGTTACTTGCTTTCTGGTAATGTCATCGGCAAAAAATAGTCCTTCGATCTTGAAATGACTTTCTTGTTGAAAGGTGTTGATCTCGCGTTCCCGGTCGGCGATCAGGCGAACGGCGACACTCTGCACACGTCCGGCACTCAGGTTTTTATTGCTCGTGCTGATCTTACGCCACAGCACAGGGCTTAATTCAAACCCGACTATGCGATCCAGCACGCGGCGCGCCTGTTGCGCCATTACCAGGTTCATGTTCACCGTGCGGGGGTTCTTTACAGCCGCTTCGATCGCAGGTTTAGTGATCTCATGAAATACGATCCGTTTGGTCGTCCTAGGGTCAAGACCCAGCACTTCACATAGATGCCAGCTTATAGCTTCTCCCTCACGGTCTTCGTCCGTTGCCAGCCAAACTTCGTCCGACTTTTTTGCCAGCGACTTCAGTTCACTAACGACCTTTTTCTTATCGTCTGGAACAATATAACTGGGTAGAAAATCATTTTCGATGTCAATACCCATGCCGGCTTTTTCAAGGTCACGGATATGGCCATAGCAGCTATTCACCTGAAAAACTTTTCCAAGAATCTTTTCGATGGTCTTTGCTTTTGCCGGGCTTTCTACTATTAACAGATTCTTTGACATAATTCGGTGTGCAATTTAGTAAGGTTCTGGTGAATGTTCGAAATATGTGCCCCGTATTTCACACTGGATCGCACATCTTCCGCCCGAAGGCCCGTAACCGTTTCGGGTGTTTTGCCTTACTAAATACTCAGCCAGATACTCATTTATCGTATGGCCGCATTCTTGAGGTCGGACACTACTTTTTTTTTATTGCGTCTCTTTGTATCGAGAACTACGTTATAGTGAGGCTCGAAATTGTTATCGACATCCACGCTGAGGTCCTTCATCGGCAGGTCCTTGATATGGCCGATTGAGGCCATCACCGTGTAATCCGACCCTAAATATTTATTTATCGTTTTCGCCTTCGCCGGCGATTCTACGATTACCAGATTCTTTGACATTTCTATGTAATTGCTAACCCACGCTTTCTTTGTTCAATTATGGCTTTTGCTTCATCCCACGTAAAACCTTCAAGCTCGTGTTCGTACCACGACTCCTTTGCCGGGTCGTATGTGTGGATGTCCTTAACTTCTCCGTCGTTCATGTGCGCGACGATCTTCAGCGTCCTCACCTCGACAAGCTGTTTACCGATGTCGGTGGCCCCACGGTTGAACATGACGCTTGTCGATTCGAGCTTTATTTCAATACCGCGGATCTTTACCTTTTCGGGCACTCGGCTTAGTTTGTTCTCGGCTTCCGCAAGTTCCGCATCGCTCAAGGGCGGATCGATGCCATACATGCGCCGGTAACCAAAGCACCGGTCGCTGCCCGCATCGAAGTCGCGGCAAATCTGCGGCCGGTCCGGATATACCTTGCAGCCGATCTTCTCGCCTATCACTCCTTCGAGATTAGTACAGCGTCCGTCCGACTTGTCCCGCTCAAGAACTCTTTCGATAACGAGGTCGTCAGCTCCGTCTAGCGTGATCTCCAGATATTTTTGTAAAGGTTCCGGTTCACGCCTGTTTATCGGTATCACCAGCCCGAAAATGCAACACGCACCGCATGGAATGCAATCGGGTATTGGAACCGATTTGTCGGTTATCACCCGCTCCGACACCAGCTTCGAGAGTCGCGATAGCGGTATTTGCGACGGAACTGCCGGCGTTTTTTCGTACAGGTCGAATACCGTCTCGTAAAACTCGCTCTTCGGCAACCGTGTTATTTGCACCGGTTTTTCCATCTCACCGTCTCCGCGGCAGTATTAGAAAAAAATATGTCAGACGCCGTACCGCGTGCTGACATTCTGACTTCTAACATCTTGTTTGCCCGCGTGTCAATGGCGGACTGGGACAGACACTGTCGATTTGTCAGAACCGGGAGTGGTTAACGACCGGGCCCTTACACGGTAACACACTATCTTCCCTAGATGCGCCGCGCGTAATGCTTACCCGGCAAAACGCGGATCAGATCTCGTATATCCAAGCCGACCAGGGCACCGTTCAGATCGCCGAATGACAGCCCGCTTTGTTCCAAAAGACCGTCGATGTGAGCGGGTTCGTCCGGCGATAGAAGCGCCCATATCTTCCGCTCGTTTTCGCTGAGGTCGGCCGGTGCAAGCTCTTGCGCGGCCGATTCGAGCGTGCCGTTCCACTTCTCGATCTTCGGCGGCAGTATCTCGGCCGCGATCTCGCCGGGCAATTCCGCAACCACATCCTGCCATTGCTGCACGAGCTTCGCCCCCGACTTAATAAGGTAGTTAGTCCCAAACGAATTTCGCGACGTGATATTTCCCGGCACCGCCATCACTTCGCGGTTCTGCTCCATCGCAAGCCGCGCTGTAATAAGCGAACCGCTTTTTTCGGTCGCTTCGACGATCACCACGCCCAAACTAAGCCCGCTTATGATTCGGTTTCGGTACGGAAAGTTGTCTTTCAACGGCGGCGTTCCAAGCGGGAATTGCGAAACGACCGCTCCGCCGGCTTCAATGATCTCATTCACAAGTCGTGTGTTTTCTTTCGGATAGACGGCGTCGATGCCTGTTCCAAGAACAGCGATCGTCCTGCCGCCGCCGCGGATCGCCCCGCGATGCGCCGCCGTGTCGATCCCGCGTGCTAAGCCCGAAATGATGCAAATTCCCCGCGAAGCAAGATCACGAGCAATCATCTCCGACGCATTCTCGCCATACGTCGAGCACATCCGCGAACCGATCACACCAACGCCCGGCTGATCGAAACACGCTTGCCAAGCGCCGCTCACATATAATGTAATCGGCGGATCGGCGATTTCCCGCAGCAACGCCGGATAGCTGCCGTCATCAAGTATCAAAACATCGCCGCCGAGTTTCTTTACGCGATCAAGCTCTTCAACCGCCTTGGCCTCAAACTCACGGGCAATTATGCTCCCGATCGTTTCCGGACGCAGTCGCAGCGATTCCAACTCCGTCCGCCGCGCATGAAACACAGCGTTCGCCGAACCAAACCGCTCAAGCAGCTTTGTCGCCGCTCTGGGTCCCACACCCGGCGTCATGTTAAGGGATATCCAATCGATCATTTGTATTTGGGATTTGGGATTGCGGATTTGGGATTTCGTTTCAACTTAGAGGTCTTGATTGATGAAACTACTATTGACAGAATTTGGTTGCATTCATCTACAAGACTTTCAACCAATTTTGACTTCACCTGATCCGATTCGACAAGAAGTTCGATCCAAAAGATCGATTCGTC
>DLHV01000059.1:39315-64290 GCA_002483395.1 Chloracidobacterium sp. UBA7659
CGCCGACAGAAGTCCCGCTTCGCAGTAATTGATTACCCAATACTGCAGACACCTTTGTATTCGACAATGCTTCGACGAGTTTTATAACTCGTAATGCGAATTTCTTCGTTCGCTCTTTCATTTCATTTTGGTTCATTAATTCAAACCCTTTCTTAAATCCGCAATCCCAAATCCTCAATCCCAAATCGTTCTGGCGGAGACGTGTGGGAGTCGAACCCACCCAAGCTTGCTCTCGCAATCTCGCAAACGGTTTTGAAGACGNNCAAAATCACAAATCCAAAATCGAACTGGCGGAGGCGTGTCGGAGTCGAACCAACCTGAGCCTGCTCTCACAGTCTCACAAACGGTTTTGAAGACCGCGCCCATCACCGGACAGGTTGCGCCTCCGAATTGGACAGCCGCCGTCCCGGTGGCTGTTCTGATGCATCTCGCCATCAGTTTGGAAAGCGAGACGCTAGAGCTACATCTTATCCTAACATCAGCAACATCGTCGCTAGCGTCGCTCGCTTCGCGATATCGCTCACTAATATATGTTCGGTCAACGTATGCGCTCCGTCACCCGCGATTCCCAGACCGTCCAGCACCGTAACGCCCAGTGCCGCGACAAAATTTCCGTCTGAAGCTCCGCCGACCTGCGTTTCGCCTAACTCATAGCCAAAAAGTGCCGCCAAATCGCGGGCCTTTTCAAACAAGGCGGCAACAGTATCGGTTCGTTCCATCGGCGGGCGATTGATGCCGCCCGATATATCAAGCGAAACACGCTCATCGACCGCTAACAGTCCGCGTATCGCCGCATTGATCCTCTCGGCTTCATCCATCGTCGAAAACCGGACATCGATCGAGCACTCTGCGTGCTCCGGAATGACGTTCGATGTCGTCCCGCCCTTCACCGTGCAGACGTTTACGGTCGTCCCGGCGGATATGTTATTTAATGCGTGCAGTTTTTCGATCTGGCGCGAAATTTCGAGGATCGCACTCGCGCCTTTTTCCGGCTCCAGACCGGCGTGCGCCGGAATGCCGTGTGCCTTTACGGTAAACATTCCAGTACCTTTTCGCCCGGTCTTTACACGCCCGGCCGCCGACGGCTCGAACACGCAGCAAAACTCCGACTTACTCGCTTCGCGTTCGACCAATTCGCGGCCCGTGTAACTCCCGACCTCTTCGTCGCACGAGAGCAGAATCGTGATCGGCCTCGCAGGTTTCGAGCCGCTTTCGGCAAAATACCGCAGAGCTTCGAGCATCAGCACGACATTGGCCTTCATGTCAAAGATGCCGCAGCCGTAGAATTTGTCACCCTCGATCCGCGTTGAGTTCGCGAGCTTTGTCCCGACCGGATGCACCGTGTCCGTATGCCCGAGAAGAAGCGCCGGCTTCCCCGCACCCGGAAATGCTCGAATTATCAAATGCTCGCCGTATTCTTCAGCCGGAATTTTCTCGATGTACAGATCAAGCCCGATCTTCCGTGCCTCGTTCTCAACCCAAAGCACTACCGCCTTGCTCCGTTCGGCGTCAAAAGAAGGCGATTCGATCTCGACGATCTCGCGGATCGATGCGATGATCGCCTCCTGCCTGCCTTGGAAATGATCGAGAATGTGGTGAGGATTCATCAGATGTATTCTTCTCGCGCTGGTTAGGGGACCACTGATACCGCTGGCGTCACCGTTCCAAAAAACGCGTTCAGCGTTTCGCCAAGCCGATTCCCCGCAAGTGTTAGCTGACGCTCCGCTAATTTAAACGCATTCTTCTTATACTTTTCGGACGGTGTCTCGTTTCGTTTCAGATCCGGCGAAAAAACGACTGTGTTGTTGTACGCAAAGCTCTCTTTCTGCCAGTCGGTGTATTTGCCGAGATTCAATTTGTTTTGAAATTCCGAATATGGATGATCTTTCATCATCTTTTTGCCTAGCATTTCAATGTACTCGCGTTCGCACGTGTTGCCTTCGATCGGAATGTTGCGCCCGACGATCGAATCCCAAAACCAGTGCAGATTTAGCTGATTTTCTCTCGCTGTTCCCACAGGTGACAGCAAAAATAAATTGCCGCCCTGATCGCCTTTCGGTTCGGTATCGGTCACGCGTGCCGAGGTATGCAGCGGCTGATGAATATCACCGCCAAGGTGCATTATCCACGCTATGGCGATGGCTTTTTCGGCGTTTGAAGCAGTCGCGTTTCGGATAAGAGCATCGAATTCCATAAGCTTCGCCACAGCCTGCCCGCCTTCTTCAAAGCCCGATAGAGGCTCAATTTTCCAGTTCACCTGTTTCCAGAAGGTGTCTGAGTAATGCCAGTTGCTGTGGTGATGCTTCTTGTACCGCGTATCGAACGCGCGGTCGCGGATGACGTCGGCCCACGTCGGCACAAACATAAAATACTCGAACTTTCTGGTGTCTTCCGGTTCGGGCCCGTAGGCCATATAAAAAGTGCCCAATTGCGAGTCCTCTGGGGCGGCGCGCAAAATTTTTATTACATTTTCGCGTGCCTGCGGCGACATCCGCTGCCATGCAATATAACCTGTGATTTTGTGGCCGACGTCATCCCAGCCCATCGCCGGAAGGACCGTAAAAATCGCCATAAATATGAGAAAAACTGTCTTTTCTATAAGTTGTCGCATCATAATTCCTTGAATCTTTTTGGAAGATTCTACCGAATACGCGTAATAGAAGAAAGCGGGAATCGATTTTCGATGAGTTTGAGGCAAACCTTTTTTGCCGGATGTCATCAAAGTTATGCAAAACTTTCCCGGAATTTCGTCTTGGTAATGTGACCCCCCTCATTTTTACCGGAACGTAAAGAGGTGAACAAGTATGCAAGGGATATTAGAACAGAGTTTATTGGCGGAAAACACAGTCTCGCGCGAATCGGATCCTTTCGGAAGCAAGATCGGCCTTTTCGCATCGCTTTTCGGCTGCTGGCACAAGCGTCTTACGCGGCCATTCACAAGCGACAAAAATTCGTACATGGCATGCCTGGAATGCGGTGCGCGACGAAAGTTTGACACACAGAATTTTAAAACATCGAGGGCATTTTATTACCCTCCTTCGGTACCGCTCGACCGCAACAGAGCGATTTCATAGCCCTGTCTTAATAACCTTCCAAAGACAACCTACCGAGTGCGGCTTCCCAAAAAAAGCCGCACTCTTTCATTCTTAATACTGGGCCACAGAGGACACAGAGCTTTTTGTTTCATAACTTGTCGCAAGATTGCTTTGCAAATCTGGTAATCCCAATGTGCTTCTCTCTGTGCCCTCTGTGGCTAATTCTTCTTCAAGATCAACGCCGAATTCTTCGACCCGAAACCGATGCAGTTGCAAAGAGCAATATCGACGTTGCCTCGCCGCGACTTGTTCGGCACGTAGTCCAGATCGCATGATGGGTCGGGTTCGTCGAGGTTTATTGTCGGCGGTAGTATGCCTTCGTTCATTGCAAGCAGCGTTGCTCCGATGCCGGCCGAGCCGGTCGCTCCTTGCGGGTGGCCGATCTGCGATTTCGTGCCTGACATTGGAATGGTGTACGCGTGTTTGCCGAAAGCAAGCTTCACGGCCTGGGTTTCGATGCGGTCGTTGAGCTGCGTCGATGTTCCGTGCAGATTTATGTAATCGATATCGGTTGGCGAAAGCCCTGCATCCTCGATCGCAAGCGACATTGCGCGGGCCGGTTCGATCCCGTTTTCTTCAAGCCGGACGCGGTGATACGCATCGCATGTTACACCGTAACCGGCGATTTCGCCATAAATTCGTACGCCACGCGCTTGGGCGCTTTCCAGCGATTCCAATACATAAACCCATGAGCCTTCCCCGACGACCATCCCCGATCGGTCTTTTGAAAATGGGCGCGACGCACGCGTCGGCTCATCGTTCCACTCGCTGGTGCAGACCTTCATCACCTCAAAGCCTTTCAAAATGCCTGGCGAGATCGGCGAATCAACGCCGCCCGCGATCATTACGTCCTGCCTGCCAAGAGCAATGTGCTGGGCGGCATAAAATATTGCGTCGGTCGAAGAAGTGCAGCCGGTCGAGACGATATGCGAAAGGCCATGTAACCCAAAAACCATCGATAATTCCGACGACAATCCGCCGTGCGTCGAAGCAGGAATCGTGTAGATGCTGCCCTTGCCCGCGTTGCCGGAAAACCAGTATCCGAATTGCTTCTCGGTAAACGAGAGCCCGCCGCCGCCGGTTCCGAGTATCACTCCAAACCGACGCTTATCTTCAAGTGAAAGTTCGTCTATATTTATGGCAGAATCCGCTACGGCTTCGCGGGCGGCTGCCAAAGCGAGTGGAACCGTGCGTGGAACATGCTGCCGGTCTTTTGGGTTTAATTCGGCCTTCCAATCGAATTCTGGAATCTCGGCGGCGATCCGGACATCGAATTCCGACGCGTCAAAACTCTCGATCCGCCGGACACCGCTTTTGCCCGATTTGAGCGATTCCCAGTATCGCTCACGCCCGATTCCTATCGGCGTAACGCACCCGAAACCCGTAATGACAACCCGCCGAGGACTCGTAAAACCATGAAGCATAAGTAAGAGTTACGCGTTTACGCGTGAAGCTTGTTATATGTTCTCACGCCTAAAGGCGTAACTCCTACCTCAATAATCCAGCCAGGCATCGAAAACCCAACCCGTCCGACCCGCGTATTCGACCTGGCACCAGCGTCCGGTCCGCCCGCCAAACGTCACCTGCGTCTTTTCGCAGTTATTGATCTCGACCTCGGCGCCGTGCGGAATTCTCAATATCCGCTCTCCGAGTTCCGCGTCCGGTATGCTCCGCAGTGCCAGGAAACCGTCACTCGGCGAATTGACCGTTGCCGTCACGGAAGAACCGAGTTCTTCATCACCGTCATTCGGAAACGGGTTGGTATTTATGTTCGTCTTTTTCTGTTCGTCGAGCTTCCTTTGAATATTCGCAAGCTCGTCGCGAAGCCTTTCTTTCTCGGCGTCCGGTGTCGACATCGCGGTCGCGGCTGGAGTCGGTGTCGGGCTTTGCGCCGGGGGCACTTTCCCTCCAACGCCGGTTCCATAATAGAAAATCGCGCCTATCAATCCGACTGCTCCGATGGCAAGAATGCCTAAAACGACCACCGCCAATGCTATCTTTATCCAAGTGCTGGACGGACTTTCAAGTGCTGTGCGGGGCGGAGGTTTGGCAGCTTGTGACGAAACAGTTGACGGAATATCGACCCGCAACGGGCTACTTTCCAGTTTCTTGACGACCGTTTGTTCTTCGTCCGTAGCCGAATCCAAAGCCGTACCGTCGGCAAGGCAAAACCTGAGACTATCGTCCGTGTACGTCGTCTTGCAGGCGGGGCATTGCTTCATGTTGTTATTTCGCCAATTCTTCTCTGATAAGAGTTCGCAGATCCTGTTGATTTAATCGTGCGAGGAGCCGTCCATTTACAAAAAATGTCGGCGTCCGCGTAACTTTCAAGCTCCTGACATCCGCCATGTCGCGGTCTACCTTCGCCGCGTGTTTTGGGTCGCCTGCCGAGGCCCTGAACTGATCGACATTCAGCCCAAGTTCCTGGGCGTATTGCTCAAACTTTAATGTTGGCGAGGCCACCGGAACTGGCTGCGAACCCCCGCCGTGAACTTCGCCCCATTCCTTTTGTTTCTCGAACAGCTTAGCCTGCATTTCCCAGTATTTGCCTTGCTCGCCCGCAGCTTCCGTGTATATCGCTGCGATCCTGGCGTTCTTGTGAAAAGTCGCGTAACGAGCAACAAATCTCACTTTGCCGTCGAATTCTCTAATAAGGTCTTTGACGATGGGGCTAAAAGCCGCGCATGTTTCGCATTCCGGATCATAAAACTCTACCACGGTTACTTTTGCGTCCACTGGCCCTAAACCTGGACTGTCCGGTCGTGTTAATTCCTCGGAAATCTTCGTCCCTGCCGCGGGAACGCTCTGCACCGACTTGCGGTAATAACTCGCGNNCTCGCCCCGACAACTCCGGCTATCACCACAAAGGCCACAACTGCCAACAATATCTTTACTTCTTTTTTCATAACTTCTTATCAGACCTATATATAAGTAAACAAGCGGAAATAGCGATAAACGCCATCAATCCCATAAGCGGGATCGTTATAAAGCCGAGCCATTCGATCTGCCGCTCAGTACATGAAACTCCCTGTGTGCACGGCGAGAGGGTTTCCGGGATAACGCCGTAATACAAAAGGTTTTGATAGATCGAAACGACGAGGCCGATCAACGCCAGCGGCAACGCGTATCTCTTCCAGCGTGTATCGTGCATGACAATGCCGATGCCAATAATTAAGACAAGCGGGTACATAGCTATCCTTTGGTACCAGCACAAAACGCACGGCGGCAGCTCCATCACCTCGCTGAAAAAAAGGCTTCCCGCCATACCGATAAGCGCCGTTAACCACGCCGCGTACGGCAACAGTTCGCTAAAGCCGCCACCTCGATTCGCGGCGATTTGCTCCGCATTCTCCATTCTTAAATTAAAGCATTATATCGGGGAAATGTCCGAATTGTCAGGCGGGTTTTGGGGCGGGACGTTTCTTTTTTGGCGAGATCGATCTTACGACGGTCGTACCTTTAGGCGCGGTTTCGAGGTTTTTTGCACCGGTGAGTGCCGTTAAAGGCTAAAGCAAGAGACGTATTCTGAAAGCAAATATTTACGTTGAATCAAAACGCCTTTTCTTAGTCGTTGGGCGGCGGTTTACCGGCTGCACCACGCCCTCGAAGAAATGCCCGCCCCGCTGAACCACCTTCCTGATCTCTTCGATGATCTTTCGCTTATCCTTCGTAGTTGCAAAACGTTTTACCTCGCGAATCTGCTCGGGTGTTCCCTTTCCCGCGACTGATTGCCATTCGACGAGCTTGCCGCTCCATGCAACGATCTCGACCAGCAACGGTATCAGCTCCAGCCCTTTTTCCGTAAGCGAATAGATGTCCTTTCGCTTGTCCGAGGGATTCGGCTTTTTTGAAATTATTCTCTCCTTTTCAAGCTGAACTAGCCGTGCGGCAAGGATGTTCGTCGCAATTCCCTCATCAGATTTCAGAAATTCGCCGTATGTTTTCTTGCCCCAAAACACAATATCGCGAATGATCAGCAGCGACCATCTATCACCAAACGTTTCAAGCCCGAAATTGACTGGGCAATTGGAACGAAACTTGCTCGCCTTATCTGTCATGTATAAAACGTAACACAATTACTTGCAAAAAACAAATAATCTCACTTGCATAATACAAGCGAATATAGGTACAATCAGGATTACTCGAGCAAGGAGAAAAGTTATGAACATCCTTACGGTAAATCTACTTTTTAGCACACTGACATTTTGGATTGCGGCGAAGATCTATGTTCTTCCGCGACTCGACGAACTCGGACCGCGCGTAATTATGCCGCCAATTTTGATCCTTCACTCGCTTCGGCATCTCGGCCTGATGTTTCTGGCATCCGGAGCAACTTACGTCGGCATACCGCCACAGTTTGCTTACCCGGCAGCCTTTGGTGATTTTCTGGCCGCAATACTCGCTATCTTAGCGATTGTGGCAGTGGCACGAGATTCGGGCAACGCGCGATTTCTCGTCTGGCTGTTCAATATCTGGGGAACTCTCGATCTGACCGCCGCAATTGTCCTTGCGACGTTCTACGACGCCGCGGAATTTTTGGGGCCGGCATATTGGATCCCGGCATTCTGGGTGCCGGCATTGCTGGTCACTCATTTCATCACTTTCGTGCTTCTGGTTAAGTATTGGCGAGGACGTTCGATCGATAAACCAGGCGAAAAAGTACTACATAAGGAGAAATAAAATGTCACAAAGAAACAAAGCAATAGTTGAAAAAGCCGCCGCCGCGTTTGCAAAAGCTGAGGATGGCTCCCTGTCTAAACTGCAAACACTTTTGACGGGTCTTGCGTTCGGCGAATCGCCGCCTGCAGGCATGCGTTCCGAGTCACGTACGGGACAGGTGCTTGCCGTAGATGTGTCCGTACCGGGCGCCGAATGGCCATTGAAGCAAAGCCCCACGGATTGGCAATAGTTAATAATCGTCGGACATACTAAAGGCCCTAAATCAAAAAGATTCAGGGAGAAATCATGCGAAGAATAAACTATTTGGCTGTTGTGTTAGCAGCTGTTGCGGCGTTCGTCGCGAGCGCAATTTACTACACCGTACTTGGCAGCACATGGCTGGAACTGCGAGGCATTGACCCGAAGTCCGTCAACATAACACCGCAGGCATGGGAGATGGCAGGGCAATTTGTCAGGAACATCGTTGTTGCTTTTGTGTTCGCATACCTTATCGTCCGTCTCGGAATAGACGATCTGAAGGAATCGCTTCGGCTCGGATTATGGGTGTGGGTAGGATTTCAAGCCATGCAGATCGCGGGAGCAGTTCTTCATGAAGGCTATCCATTGGCGCTTTACGCCATTCACGTCGGTGACGCTCTAATGACAACCTTCATAATGACTGCCATCATCGGCTTATGGCCAGCCAGGAACGAGAGAGACAAGGCGGAAGGAGCCATGAAGTGAGGAGAAATATGAACTCGGTCACGCAAAATGTTCAAGTTTCGCGAGGGCTGTCGCCGTTAATCGCAAGAAGGCATCCGGTTGAAAATCTATGCTTGACATCGAGCACCGTGCATGCTATTTTACCATTTAGTTAATTAACCGATTGGTAAAATGCAAACATTTTCAGACCATCTCAGCTCGACATTTTCGGCCCTCGCCGACCCGACACGGCGTGCGATCCTTACCAGGCTGTCGTCGGGCGAGGCGTCGGTTCAAGAGTTGGCAAAGCCTTTCAAGATGACGCTGCCGGCGGTGTCCAAACATCTTAAGGTGCTGGAAAAGGCAAAACTGATCCGCCGCAGCCGCACGGCCCAGTGGCGTCCCTGCTACCTCGTAGCCGAGCCGCTTAAGGAAGCTTCCGACTGGATGGAACAGTATCGAAAATTCTGGGAGCAGAGCTTTGACCGGCTAGATGCGTACCTCAAGATCCTGCAGGCCAAGGAAGTGAAGGAGCCGAAAAAACATGGAAGAAAGAAAAAATAACCTTGTTTTGACTCGTGTCTTCGACGCTCCGAGCGAGTTGGTTTTCAGGGCGTGGACGGAGCCTGAGCGTCTGGTCCGCTGGTGGGGAGCGAAGGGTTTCACAACTTCGTACTGCAAGATCGACCTGCGGCCCGGCGGCGTCTTCCACTACCACTTGGAGGCCCCTAATGGCCGTTGCCTTAGATTCAAGGGATTCTATCGCGAGATCGAGCCGGCGAGCCGCCTGGTCTTCACCAATGGGTTTGTAGATGAAAACGGCGAACCGGCTTCGCACCCCGCACTTCCCGATTGGCCGCGGGAGACTGTGGTGACCGTGACGTTCACCGAACAAGACGGCAAGACCACTCTTGATCTTGAGCAGGCGGTAAATACCGGGTCAACTGTGGAATTCGAAGCTTTTGGAATCGGCCGCGAAGGCGCTCGCCGTTTCTGGGCGGAAGAATTCGACAAGCTCGCGGAAGATGTAGCGAGTGGAGAAAACCTGACAGCGACTGATGTGAAATATGTACTTGGCGACGATGTAAACCATCTCGCCTAAACGATCGATACCAATAATAAGTAGGAGTAAAAATTATGGCTAACAAAACTGAGATAGTTGCAGAACCCGGCAAGCAGGAGCTTTTTATCACGCGTGAGTTTGAAGCACCGCGAGAGTTGGTGTTCAAGGCATACACCGATCCCGAAATGTTGGTTCAGTGGCTCGGCCCGCGAAACCTTAAGATGAGGATCGAGAAATCCGCGGAGCGGTGAGGAGTGGCGATTTATCCATTCGGAAGAGAACGGCAACGAATTCGGATTCAACGGCGTATGCCACGAATTGCTGGCGCCGGAGCGGATAATACGCACTTTCGAATTCGAAGGGCTTCCCGAAAGAGGGCACGTATCCCTTGAAACCGCGATATTCGAAGAGCTTCCGGCAACAGGACGCGTGTCGTCTCCCAGGCAGTGTACAAATCAGTCGCATACCGCGACGGCATGATCCAGTCCGGTATGGAACGCGGCGTCAACGAGAGTTACGAAAAGCTCGACGAGGTGCTGGCAAATACAAAATCGGAAGCACAATCAAATTAATTGGAGGCTACATGCAAAAAATAACTACTTTCCTGATGTTCAACAATCAGGCCGCAGAGGCGATGAATTTCTATGTTTCAGTATTCAAAGATGCAAAGATCATAAGCACCATGCCCGGCCCGGACGGAACGGTGATGGGTGGCGTGTTCGAGCTTAACGGTCAGCGGTTCAATGCGTTCAACGGCGGGCCTAAGTTCAAATTCGAACAAGGCATTTCGCTAATGGTGAGCGCCGACACTCAGGATGAGATCGATCATCTCTACGACAGCTTGAGCGAAGGCGGCGAGCAGCAGCCGTGCTCGTGGCTCGTCGATAAATTCGGCGTGTCATGGCAGATCGTTCCGCCGATACTTATGCAATTACTGGCCGATCCCGACCACGAAAAAGCCGGACGGGTCATGCAGGCGATGTTCAAAATGACCAAGATAGTAATTCAGGACCTAAAGGACGCGGCCGAGCGAGAATAACCGGCCAGTAAATATTCTGAATCTGTGTGAAAAGGAAATATAGACATGCACGATAAACAAACAGATCATAAATATGCTGGTCTCGCCGAACTCAGCTAGTTTATACGCCGGGGAGAGGCTTCACCGACGGAAGGTTCAATAGTTGAGTTCCAACTTTAGTTGGCAAACGCCTGCTAAAGCAGGAACTCAAAACGCTTTTGCCGTCACCTTCGGCGACCTTTGACGGAAAAACTATGAACATACTAAAACGCATCGGAGCAGTTCTTGCTGGATTGATCTTTATTGTGATCACACACAATGCAGTCGATCTGATATTGGAAAAGACCGGTATTTTCACGCCGTTTGAGCAAGGCTTTCACACAACTTGGATGGTTGTGACGGCGACCGTTTACCGCACGATACTTTCGATAGCGGGCTGCTACGTTACCGCGGCTCTGGCGCCGTCGAGACCCGTGCTGCACGCGATGATACTCGGCGGTATTGGCTTTGTTCTAAGCGGCATCGCTGCGATAGTGACGATCCCGTTGGACTGGGGCCCGGCATGGTATCCGATCGCGCTTATAGTGCTCTCGCCCGTCTGCGGTTGGGTGGGCGGAAAAATATACGAATCCCGGTCAATCAAATAAACATCATTAATTGATAGATAGAGTAACGATGACAACTGAAGCAAAAACTCAAACAAACGAGATAGTAATCACGCGCGAATTCAATGCGCCGCGGGATCTGGTATGGCAGGTCTGGACAGAGCCGAAACACATTGAAAAATGGTGGGGGCCGCGTGGCTTCGATACGAAAGTGACGGCCATGGACCTCAAGGTGGGCGGACACTGGCGTTATGTCATGATCGGTACCGATGGCGTGGAATATCCGGTCGGCGGATTAATTTCAGAGCTGGTTACGCTCGAGAAGATCGTGACTACCGATGAATTTGACGTTGGTTTTGAGGATGCACATCCCGAGATCAATTTGCCTAAGGGCGTTGTCGTAACCGCTCTGTTTGACGATCTGGGAGAACGATGCCGGCTTACTCTGCGGATCGAGCACGCGACAGCCGAAGACCGCAAGAAGCACGAGGCGATGGGCGTGGTCGCAGGTTGGGGTTCCAGCTTCGACTGCATGGATGAATACCTTGCCGAGCTGCAGAAGCAGCAAGCATAAAGCGTCGTATTTTTAATTTTCACGGCGGTGCCGTATCGCAAAAAGACGCGGCACTCGGTTTCTAATAAATAAACAAAAAGGAGTAATAAAAAATCATGTCAACATTTAATCCATATCTGAACTTCGCCGGCAACACGGAAGAAGCGTTCAATTTTTACAAGTCCATATTCGGCGGCGAGTTTGCGGCCGTTATGCGATTCGGCGATGGTCCCGGCTGCGACGAAATGCCGATTGCGGAAGCCGACAAGAACAAGATCATGCACATTGCGCTTCCCATCGGGAACGGAAACATGCTGATGGCAACCGACACGCTGGAATCGCTGGGACAAGCGCTTAATGCGGGAAATAACTTTTACATCTGCATCAGCCCTGACACGCGGGACGAGGCCGATCGCCTTTTCAGCGCGTTGGCCGAAGGCGGCAAGGTCGAAATGCCGCTTCAGGATGTGTTCTGGGGTGACTACTTTGGCTGTGCGGCGGACAAATTCGGCGTTCAGTGGATGATAAATTACGAGCAAAAAAAGGAGGCGAATTGAAATGCAATCTGAAACTCAAACGGCTCCAATAATAATCACTACGAAACCTTGGGCGGGATATATCGTCAGCGGTCTGCCTATTTTATTTTTGTTGTTCGATGCTCTCGGGAAGTTCGTAAAGCCTGACCCTGAACGCTGGAGCTTGGATACAGCGAAAGTGTGATCTTGCCGCTCGGTGTAGTGTTGCTCGCGTGCACGATCCTGTATGCGATCCCGCGAACATCGATCCTTGGGGCAATATTGTTGAGGTTATCTCGGCGGTGCGGTTGCCACGCATGTTCGTGTCGGTAGTCCGTTGTTTACGCACATGCTTTTCCCGGTTTATCTCGGTGTGCTGATCTGGCTTGGGTTATATCTTCGCGACCCGCGTTTGCGGGCGGTTGTGCCATTGCGAAGTTAACATTGTGTGGTCAGGTGATTTATTTAGGGCGCAGGCGTAAAATCATTGCTATGGCTTTACCGGCGCCCAAAATGAAAAACCGCCTCACAAAGACCGCATATCTGAATTATTTGAAATGCCCGCAGGAATTTTGGCTGGCCGTTCACCAGCCGTTGCTTATTGCTGAACCGGACACGCTTGAGTACGAGCATCTCCGGCAGCAGGGTTACGCTGTCCAACAGCTTGTGAAAAAGCTGCAGCGGTTTCAACTGCGGGAAGGCGTCAGCTTCGATTTTGAGCGGCCGTTCCAGACCGCCGATCTTTACGCACGCTGCGATATTGTCGTGACTGATAGATCGACGGGTGTCATTGACCTGTACGAAACCAAATCGTCATCTTCGGTCAAAGACGAGCACATCGATGATGTAGCGTTTCAAAAAATGGTCGCCGAGCTTAGCGGGTCGGCCGTCGGCTGTTGCTACGTTATTACGACGAACGGCGAATACGTCCGCCATGGCGACGTCGACCCTGAGCAGCTTTTTGTCGTAACGGACGTCACCGACCTTGTTAACGAACGCATTCCGGTGACGGAGCACCAGACGAAGAATGCGATCGCGTATCTGGAAAGCGTTCCGGTTGCGTCACTGCTCGATTACTGTGATACAAACAGACTCGATTGCCGCTTTATCAAACTGCATTTTCCTGACCTTCCGGATTATACGATCTTTGACATTGCTTTTCTGAAAAACGAAAAACGTCGCCAGCTTTTATCCGACGGTATCGTCTCTATTATCGATGTTCCCGATGACTTTCCACTGTCCGATAAACAGCGGATACAGGTTGCCTCCGCTAAGTCCGGCGACATCGTCATCGACTGCGAAGCCATCGCACAACGTATCGATAGTTGGGAATACCCGCTGCATTTTTTAGATTACGAAACGTTTGCGTACGCCATTCCGCAGTTCGAAGGCATCCGGCCGTTTCAGCAAATGTGTTTTCAATATTCGCTGCATACGATCGATGCTCCGGGCGCGGAGCCAAGACATTCATATTACCTCTCGCACGGCGAGGACGACCGACCGCCGCATGCGTTGGCCGAAAGTTTGAAAAAGGCTATGTCGGGGGGCATCGGCACGGTGCTCGTCTGGTACGAAGGGTTCGAAAAAACGCGCAATTGCGAAATGGCCGCGATGTTTCCGGAGTACGCCGCTTTTTTTGAAGAAGTAAACGCAAACGCTGTTGATCTGATGAAGATATTCTCCGACAAGCTTTTTATCCACCCGGATTTTAAAGGGCGCAGCTCCATAAAGAAAGTTTTACCGGTGCTTAGGCCGGATCTTTCTTACAAGGATCTGGGTATCAGCGACGGATTGACCGCCACGATAAGCTGGTTCCGGGCTGTGACTTGGGAAAGCATGAACTATACAGAGCGTCAGAAGATTTTCGACGATCTGGAGAAGTACTGCGAGCTGGACACATGGGCGATGGTTGAGATATTTAATGAACTCATAGCTTTAACAACACACGGGTCAGAACCGCGTTTTAGCTCCCCTCCTTACGAAGGAGGGGTGGCGGCTGCTTCGGCTGAAAGGGTGGTTCTTTCGGTCTTCCCGCGCGATAGCGACTAACCGAATACTATTCGCTTTCGTTATCCGCCGCAAAAAGTTTTTCCGAATTTTTTTTTGGAGAATTCTGTGACAGCGACAACCGTTTTGGCGGATCAAAAAGAACGCGAACTCGTCATCAGCCGCACATTCGATGTGCCGCGTAAGTTGGTTTTTGAGGCGTGGACAAAACCGGAGCATTTAACCCGCTGGTGGGGCCCGGACGATTTCACGCTGCCCTTTTGCGAAACCGATTTTCGCGCAGGCGGCCGGTACCGTTTCTGTATGCGTTCGCCAGACGGCGAAGACCATTGGGTTTGGAGCGAGTACCGCAAAATCATCAAGCCCGAGCGTATCGAGTTTTCCTGGAACCGCGAAGACGCTGACGGCAATATCTGGAACAGAACGGTCGTAGAACTGACTTTTGCCGAGCGTGACGGCAAAACGGACTTCACGCTTTATCAGCGAGAATTCGAAGATGTTGCTGATCGCGACGATCATAAAGGTGGTTGGAGTCAATGTCTCGCTCGGCTTGACTCGTATTTAAGTTCTTTAAGACGTATCACGATCATGGAGGAAAATTAATGGTATCTGAAATTCAGCCGACTTCGAAAAAAATACTTTGGGCCGGATATATCGCGACCGCTCTGCCGGTACTGTTACTGCTATTTAGCGCGTCGGGCAAATTCTTTAAGCCCGAAGGTATGGAGGCTAATATTGAACCGCTCGGCTGGAAGATGGCCCAAATGACCTGGCTCGGAATCGTGGAGCTGGCCTGCGTCATCATTTACCTGATTCCGCGCACAGCCGTATTCGGCGCCGTTTTGCTTACAGCATATCTCGGCGGGGCGACGGCAACGCATGTCCGCATCGGTGATCCTTACTACTTTCCGGTTATCGCGGGAATATTAGTTTGGTTGGGGATTTACCTACGCGAACCACGTTTATGGGAGTTGGCGCCGTTGCGCAAATAGATAGTCAATATAGGAAATATTATGTCGAAATACGCAGATGTTTACCTGCTCCCGATTCTCGTGGAGAATGTTCCTGGATATAAAAAGCTAGCCACAGCGGCCGGAAAGATCTTCATAAAAAACGGCGCGCTGAAGTACCGTGAGTACGTTGCGTCCGACCTGAATACCGAAGACGTTATTCCGTTTCCAAAAGTCATCAAGCTTAAGCCCGGCGAGACGATCATTTACGCATCCGTCGAATTCAGTTCCGAATCGCACCGCAACAAAGTGATGAAAAAAGTCTTTACAGATCCTGAAATGGCCGCCTTGATGCCGAAAGGCGAGAAACCGCCTTTCGATTACAAACGTATGGTATACGGCGGGTTCAAGGTGCTCGTCGATCTATAATGGACGAAAGCATACAACCGAATATCTCAGCGATCGACGAAGAAATTCCGGAGCCTTCGGCGCCCTCAAAGCCAAAATACGACCGCTCCATCGTCGAAGGCCCGCTTTCGCGCGCCGTGTGGAGGATCGCCTGGCCGACGATGCTGACGAACGTCATTGCCGGTATACAGGGCATAGTTGACCACGTGCTGGTCGGCAATCTTGTCGGCTACAAGGCAAACGCAGCTATCGGCATCAGCTTTCAGATATTCCTCGTTGTCATCGTGTTCATCTCGTCGCTTTTTACCGGAATGAGCGTGCTCGTCGCCAGATTTGCCGGTGCTCATGAGGTCGAAAAGGTAAACCGCACAGTCTATCAGGCATTTTTCACCGCCGTTTTCATCGCCGTCGGGATATTGGCTCCGGTCGGATATTTTGCCGCGCCGTATCTGCTGGATTTTGTCAGTTCGGACGCCGGCGTCAAGGCCGAGGCGTTGCCGTTCCTGCGGATCACGTTCGTCTTCAGCTTTGGTTTGCTCATCTATTTTATGACAAGCGGAGCTTTGCGTTCGGCCGGCGATGCAAAGACACCGATGGTGTTGGGCATCGTCATGACGGTGCTCAATCTTATATTGAACATCATCTTTATCAGGGGCGCCGGTCCGATACCGGCATTCGGCACGGCCGGTGCGGCAATCGGAACGAGTATCGCAACCGGTGTCGTCGGATTGTACGCGATCTATAAGATGTGGAGCGGTGGCTGGGTTGTCGGCTTTCCTCGCGGGCAAGGCTGGGGACCGAATTGGAATGTCATCCGGTCGCTCTTTAAGTTCGGACTGCCGACCGGTATTCAGGGCATTGCGATGAATATCGGCGGCGTGCTGATGCTCTCGTTTATCGGGTCGCTTGCCCAGAGCGCCGCGGCACAGGCAGCGTTTGCAGTTTCGTACACCCAGCTCTTTTCGCTAGTCACCTGGACGTCTGTCGGGCTGATGGGAGCAGCGGCGGCCGTCGCTGGGCAGAATCTCGGGGCGCACCAGCCGGATAGGGCTTTTGCGGCGGTGAATACGGCGGCGAGGTTTGGTTTGATCGGGTCGGGGTTTCTGGGATTATTCTTCTTTTTCTTCCCGATGCAGTTGCTTGCTATTTTCGGCATGACGGACCACGACGCAGTGGCAATCGGCGTCCAACTTCTACGGGTTCTGGCCTTCTCCGGACTCTTTATCTCTGTCGCGCTGACCTACACCGGCGGGCTACAAGGAACCGGCGACACCAGGAGCCCACTCTACATCTCGATCATCTCGCAGGTCGCGATTCCGCTCGGTATCTGCTTTGCGATCAAGCAGTTCGGCACCCTTGAACCGCTCGACATTTGGCTCGCTATTCTCGCCGGCCACATCACCCGCTGCGTCCTGAGCGTCGCTCGTTTCCTCCAGGGAAAATGGCGGACCATCGCCGTCGATATCGAAGCCACTCGCGGATAATTGTCAGAACCACCTGCGTGAGCAGTGGATTCTTCAAGCTCCCGAATGGCGGGGGGGGCGGCGGCTTCCGGTGGTTCTCTCTTCGTTCCAGCCGATCTAGGCCCCGACAGTACCCGCAGCCTTTCCGAAAGACGCGACGGCGTCCGCCTCGTTGTCGAAAACGTCGAAGACCGTAAAGAGTTTGGTTATCGTCATTAATTCGGTTATCCGCTCCGAGAGATTTAGGAGCTTCATGCTTCCGCCGCTTCTTTCCAGTGTGGCAAAGCCGGCGACGAGCTCGCCCAATCCGCTCGAATCGATAGTAGTAACGTTGCCGAGATNNGAGATTGATCAAAACATTCTTGTCGTCCGATTCGGCCAGGCTCCGCAGTGATTCGTGCAAACTGCGATTGGTTTCGCCCAAAGCTATTTTGCCGTCCAGATCCAGAATGACAACGTCGCCGACCCGACGCTGCGTGATATTAAGACCACTCATAATTTTCTCCTTATGAAGCGAGGCTGTGAACTTCAGAAGATTCGGCGAATTCCGGAAGATCTGACACCGAGAGCAAGCTGAACCCTGGTTACCCAAAGCATACGCCTGATGACCGTTTGAAACAACCCGAATCTTCTTTGGAATTAACGAACCTGTCAGAGAATCAAAATTATTGACAGGCCGCACTCGACTGGTATAAGGTTCGCATAAGCTCTTATCGAATCTTACAGGTAAAGAAAATGAGAAACTTACTTTCTTTTGCCGTTTCGGTGGTGTTTTTCGCTTGCGTTACAGCGGCCAACGCTCAGGCGAACGGTTCGTGGTATATGGCCTTTTGCAATGACGGAGACGGATCATTGAATGACTGGGTAAACTCCCGGAACGATGCTTATATTGCCGGCCGCGATCACGAGCGGGCGAACCGCGGCCACCGGTGGGAAGTAATCGTCCAGCATGGAAAGACGGCGATCCGGCCGTCAAGCTGTGCGGTGGTGGCTGAAGACAGTACGCAGCCGGAAGTTGTTAAGGTCGTAAATACATGCCGAGCGTGCAGAATCTTCAAAGTAACGCGGCGAAACGCCGACGGTTCGGTCAAGTCCAAGGAATTTACGCTAAAACCAAATGGCCAGAGGCGCTTCCGTAAACTGGCCAATGCGGAGATCACCGTTGAAGGTGAGTACGACTGCGCGAATTAGGGAACCAAAAACTCCCTGCCTGCCCAAGGCGAAGCGATGATAATTACCCGATGGTTCTCTCATTTCTACGTCACAGTTTTGTCCCACTGTCCCAGTGTCCCACACACGTAAATTTCCTTGTCGTCCTTCAAAGATCAGGGTCCTAAGCCCGCGGCGTAGATATTGCCATGTGTGCCGCGGATTGTCAATAGTTTAATTTGTGAAACAAAAGTCGGTCCCGTGCGTTTGAGCAGGACTCATTTTTGCTGGGTTTGCAGTTGATCCAGGATTTGCTTTAGCTCGTCGAGTTTTTGGCCGGCTTCGCCGAGCTTGCCTTCGGCGGTCAAGCGCTGGTAATCGGCAAAGGTTTGGCCGGCTCGCTTGATCATTTCGGTTGAATCCTGCTTTGCTCCCGGTTCGGCGGCTTTGGGCGTCTCTCCGTCTTTGGCGGCTGTTTTCTGCGGCTGGCCCAATAACTGACTTAATGCCGTCTCGAAATTTGCGGCGTAAACAAGCCGCTCCTGCGTAGCGAGAACGACAATGCGGAGCTCAGGCATCGGACTGCGGACGGCTTGCAGGAAGATTGGTTCGACAAAGAGAAGTCCCGTGCCGATCGGCATGATGATGAGATCGCCGCGTTTGACCTTTGAACCCTGCTGATTCCAGAGCGTTATTTGGCCTGAGAGCTGCGCATCCTGATCGATGCGGGCCTCGATCTGAAGCGGGCCGTCGATCACCCGCGACGACGGGAAATTATAAACAAGCAATTGGCCGTAATCGGCTCCATCGGCGCGCCCAGCCATCCACGCGATCATATTGTTGCGGTTTCCGGGCGTGAAGGGCAAAACCCGGGCGAATTCCGGTTCAGAGCTCTCGCCCGGCAACGGCATCAATACCTGGTAGGGTTCGAGAGCGGCGGGCGTTTGCTGGCTTCCGGATTTTGGTGCTGCGTCAGCGGCGGGCTGGGCTTCGCGAGCGACGCTCCAAACATCTTCGCGGCCAAAAAACATCGCCGCGTTTGTCGTGTGATACAGTCCGAAAACGTCGCCCTGCGTCTTAAACAGTGTTTCGGGATAACGAACATGGGCGCGAAGTCCGGCGGGCATTTCCCCGGCCGGCTTAAAAAGCTCGGGAAACGCAGCTCGATATGCGGCAACGATCGGGTCCGATTCGTCAAAAACGTAATAATTTACGGCACCTGTGTATGCGTCAATCGTCACCTTGACGCTGTTGCGCACATAATTGACGCGTTGGGCGCCGATATTGTAGTGACGCGAATACGGGAAGCGGCTTGACCGCGTATAAGCATCCACCGTCCAGAACAGGCGGCCATCAGAGTTGATGACCATGTAAGGATCGTCGTCAAGGGCGAGAAACGGAGCGACGCGGCCGATCCGGTCGATTATGTTGCGGTGCATCAACACGCGGCTTTCGCTCGTCACATCGTCGGAGAAGGGCAGCTTAGCGATGTCGCCGGTTGCCCAGGCGATGCACAACCTGCGAAGCCCGCTGCCGACGGCAAAGCCGCCGTCGCCTTCGTAGGTTGTATAGTTATTGTTCTCGCCCTGCGGGTAATCAAATTCCTGCTGCCGCGTTTTGACGTAAACATTGGTGTCGGTGCTCTCGCCAAAGTAGATCTCGGGCCGCGTGACCTTCACATCGGCGCTGGTTTCGAGCGGTATGTTCGAGATGAGAAAACGAGGTTTGCCTTCGCTGGTAAATTCGTTGACGGGATTCATCGTCACGCCGTAGCCGTGCGTGTAAACAAGGCGTTCGTTGATCCAGTTGCGCGATTGCTCGGGCAGCTTGTTGAAGTCGAGCTCGCGTGTCGCGATCATCACCTGACGCATCTCGCCGCCGATACGATAACGGTCGACATCGACGTCCGGAAAGTCGTAGTAAGTGCGGATCTCTTGTATCTGGCGCAGAGTGTCCTGAAGCGCGGCCCAGTCCCACAGGCGTATGTTGGCGAGCGTGCCGCGGTTAGCGGCAAGATTGAGCGAATCGGGTGTGATTTCGGCGGCGTAGTCTCGGGTCTCGACCTTTTCGATGTTAAATCCGGCGCGCGTGCCGGCAATATTGTGTTCTATGTACGGCGTTTCGCGCCCGAGCTCATTTGGTTTGACAATGAAACTCTGAACATACGCCGGAATGAGAAGGGCGGCGACAACATAAACCGCGATTGGAATGCCGAGAGCGACGAGGAACAATCGTCCGCCCTTTTTTGTAAAGGCGTTAACGAACAAGATAATCGCGGCAACAACAAGCGCGATGGCGACAGCCATCAGCCCAGGCAGCAGGTAATTAGCCTCGGTATATGTAACGCCGCTGAACGATGAGTGATCTGTCCACAAATACTCGTAACGCGACAAAACCGTCCGGAAGGCGGCAATAATCAGCAGCGTTCCTAGCGCAGCCGAAACCGCGGCATACGCCCGCGTTCCGAAGCTGCCGAAGCCGCTTCCTTTTTCATCGGCTATCGACTGGTCCGGAATGGCGGACAAAACGGAATAAGCAACGGCTCCGGCGAGCAGCAGCAGAGCAAGAGTTGTCAGCCACGAAGCAAGTTCGTTGTATACAGGAAGCGAGAATAGATAGAAGCCGATCGAATTGCCGAAGATCGGGTCGCGCGTAGTTGTGGCGGGTTGGTGCAGGTACAGAACCCATGTCTGCCAATCGCGGCTGAGGCCCAGACCGTAGCCGATCCCGAAAACGATCGCGAGGACCCAACTAACGGGCCGCAGGAATCGGGCGAAATTAAGATCGACAAGTTGTTTGTTAACGACGATCCTGCGGGGCTTATCTATTTCAGGGCCGAAATGCCGTTCGAGGGCGTAAAAACCGCCGCGCACAATGGCAAACGTCAAGATCCCGAAGATAGCGAAGAGAATCCAGCCGAGACCGAACACGTACCAGAACCGCGACGCGAAACCGAGCGAACCAAACCACAGAGCCTCGGTATAGATGCCCACACTAAGCACGAGCCCGATCAGGAGCAGCAAAGCGGCAAGCACAAACCATTTAATCCGGCCGCCTCGCCGCTTCTGTTCTCGACGCTTCTGTTGAGGAGTAATGTCGATAATATCGGAGTCGAGATCGGTATATTCCAGTTTGTCCATAGCGCCAAGCATACACCCGCTGTCTCACCGGTCAAAGCGGGTGGCCTTGGTGCAGCCCGTGCCCGCTCCTCAGCAAAAGCATCCTTACAATCGGCTCTCGAGGGTGATTCTATGCAGATCGGAACGGCGTTGTGTTTTGAACGTGATATTTATGGTCGCCTCTGCTATTGAAGAATCTGGCGAGAATTATCTTCTTTGTATGCTACCTTCCATCGCTGACCGCTCTTAGGGTTCAGGCATATAATTTCCTCGAGATCAAAATAGATTCCTTGATTAATACCTCGAACTTCCTTTGTACTTGACCATCGAAATGGTCGAACGATCTTACCGACAAATGTAAGCTGAAGCTTTTCGTTGTTTGCCGCCGCTATCTGCGTAGTCATCGGGACATATATATTTGAAATTGAACCAAGCCGCTGAAGAACCACAAGACAGTAAAGTCCCCCGGTCGCTCCACTCGACAAAGGTAAACAGGTATTGTCACCAAATTGAAAAAAGTTCACTGGAAAGGTCCAGATTTCTTTATCTGCGTCGTAAACCGCCTCCGCACTGGTCAACTCCCCTGTTCCTTGCTCGTATGGAAAGTACATCTTCTCAGACGCCGTGTGTGTTTCGCCTAGTTTAATCGAGCTAAGGACATTCTCCATTCTCTTTTCCCATTCGATAGTCTTTTCAAACTTTCCCTTTGAAAATTTCTCTTCACTTTCATTGAAGGTGTTGTCGATGTCGCCGATGTCGGGGCAGAAGATCGGCGGTTGGCACTGGTTCTTGAAAGTAGTTGGTTTAGGTTTAGCGGTCTTTGCCGCTTCGGGAGGTTCGGGTCCTACGTCAAGGATTATATATTTAGGAGCTTGAACTTTCGCACTGGTTACTGCCGGGTGTTTTTTGTTGGCAGTTTGCTTTGTGAGTTGGGCAGACGTGCCAATTGAATTCCCGTGTATATAACCGTAGAAGGTCGTGCCTATCTCATTACCAAAATACCACCCCGGATGGCCGGTAGCTGGTAAGACTCGTAACTTTACCCCTTTCGAGACGATGCGTAAAGGAGAGGAGTCTTTGTTTGGCTGCTCCCGCAGGGCCTCAATTTCTACGATCACAACGACCGTTCGCACCTTATTCGTCTGAGCAGAACGGTTTCGCACCGAGGAATAGCAAAATATAATAGTGATAATGAATACCGCAGTGAGAGTTGTCAATAAGTTTCTCCTGTATTCACGTACCATTCTGTCTTGCCTGAGGGTGGTCCTATTAGCTTGTTGCTTTATGCCTGAAGACATAACTTTTACTCAGTTCATATCCGCAGCGGCATGACGATGTATTTGTAGTCGTAGGCGGTGTCGCCGGCGATACGCATTTGGGTTTGGGCGTTGGAGTCTTTGAATTCGAATGAGATGCGGGTCGGGCTGCTGGTTTCTTTGACACGGACTTTGTCGCCGTCGGTTTCTTTCGCACGCTCGTTCACACTCGCGTTTCCGCCCGTAGATCCATCTGCATCGGAGCCGCCGTCCACATCGGCGGCCGAGCCGGTTTGAATCGCGGAGACGGTCGTAAGGAATTCCTGCAGGTACAGCCAGTTAAAACCGAGTTGAATCTCCTCACCCTTGTACTCTGCCGGGACGACCTCGTTTCCTTCGCCTTCTTCGCTGGATTGGGCGGAGAGTTCGACCTCGCCTTCGCGAACGGTAAGGCGGATAGAGCGGTTGCGTTCGTCGGCCATGAGGGCGACACGGCGGACGGCCCCCTTCATTTCGTCTAGGTCGAAGATGGCGGTCTTGTCGTTGTCCTTCGGCATTACCATCTCGTAATTGGGGAAGTTGCCCGAGAGCTTTCGGGTGATCAGCAGGCGGCCTTCGAGCTCGAAATAGATGTGGTTCTGGTCCTCGCCGAACGACACTTCTTCATCCGAATCGCGTGAGATCTTGACCAGTTCTAGCAGGGCCTTTTTCGGTATCAAGGCGTCCATTGTGCCTTCGATCGGTTCGTCGAGAACGCGTTCGATATAGGCGAGCCGGTGGCCGTCGGTCGTGACCATTCGGGCCTTGCCGTCGGCCAGCATGAACTTTGCACCGGAGAGAGTAAACCGCGACTGCTCATTTGTGATCGCAAACGCAGTGTGCTGGATAAAGTAATTAAATATCTCGGCCGGGAGTTTGAGCGGGGCGGATTTGAAGATCGGGATCTCGGGAAACTGTTCACGGCTGACGCCGGCGAGGCGGAATTTGCCGCGTCCGCACGTGACGTTGACCCATTCGTTCTGTTCCTTTTTGAATGTGACGTTTTCGGCCACAAGCAGCCGTGAAAGGTCGAACAGCTTGCGGGCCTGGATGCACATCGCACCGGCCTTTTTGATCTCGGCCTCGGCATCGCAGCGGATCGTTACGTCGAGATCGGTACCGACGATACGGATGGCGTTTTCACCAAGACTCTCGATCAAAATATTCGATAACACGGGAATCGTGCTCTTGCGCTCGACCACGCCCTGCACATAACCCAGTNNCGTTCGACCACACCCTGTACATAACCCAACACTTCCTTCAACGCATTTTGCTTGATGAGACAAATTCCATTTCTGATACTCCTGACTTTTCGTTTCAAATATTATAACCGATGCCCGCTTTTTTGCCCCGTGTCCGATCTATTTAATGAATTAAGATTAAATACTTTTTAAATATAAATAGTAGTAGTAAGAGAGCCTGTGCAAATGTGTAAAAGTGGCCTAATCTCTTATAAAATCGCTGTTTAGCCGTCCACAACAATTGTGGATAACTTGTGGAAAAACCGTACAGCATGCGGATAATTCCGGGTTATTTCCTTTTCCTCAGCGTTCCACAGGCTTTAGGTCGCTTGGTTCGGTGGAAATGTGGAAAAGCTTTTGTCAAATACTGCAAATAAAACGTTTAGCGAAATACTGCCAGTCGCCGGAATGTGGACGGATCTGATAGCGAAAAGCCGTACAACCACTTTTAATTAGCTACAAAGGTTATCGATAAGCTCGCTGACCGTCCTGTGGAAATCGCGATCTTCTTTTACCAGTGAGTCGATCTTCTCAAAAGAATGCATGACGGTCGTGTGATGCTTGCCGCCGAACTCGCGGCCGACCTCGGGATAGCTGTGTTTTGTAAGCCGTTTGCACAGGTACATAGCAACCTGCCGCGGCACGGCGATAGCACGCGAATTGTTCTTCGATTTTAATTCTTCAACCGACATCTTGTAATGAGACGCCACCAATCGGGCTATGCGGTCCATCGTCAAACCCTCGGGACGCTCGCTTTCGATGACGTTTTTCATCGCGTCCTGGGCGAGCATTTTCGATATCGGCACGCCGCGCAAGGAAGAAATCGCAACAAGGCGGACGAGCGAACCTTCAAGCTCGCGGACGTTGCTGCGGATCTTGCTGGCAATATAGATGGCGATGTCATCCGGCAGAACAATACCGTCAAGATCGGCCTTACGCTTTAGGATGGCGACCTTTGTTTCAAGGTCAGGCGGTTCAATGTCGGCGATTAGTCCCCATTCAAATCGGGAATGCAGACGTTCCTGCAGCGTCGGGATGTCGCGCGGTGGGCAGTCGGAAGAGATAACGATCTGCTTTTGCTCGTTATGCAGCGTGTTGAACGTATGAAAAAACTCTTCCTGCGTGCGTTCCTT
>DLHV01000249.1 GCA_002483395.1 Chloracidobacterium sp. UBA7659
ACACTCCCTACCGGTCGTGTTTCAGCCTTTTCTTTGCGGCTTTGCGACTTTGCGGGATACTCCCCACCTCGGACTCCGCATTCCGCAATTTCATACTGTCCGCGTTCGCCGCTCAGCAGCGCCCAGAGTCTTCCTATTCCCGTGTATTTACCATCCCAGTTCCATTTGCGGCCGTCGTCCATTTCGCCGTAGCCGTCGTGGTTGTAACGATAAAAGCCCACGCCATTTGGCGTTTCGACTTTGATTACCTGGTCGATGACCTTCACAGATTTCACGATCAACAAATCGTTCGCGGGTTTAATTCCGAGCCTGACGAGTTCGAGAAATCCGGCGTCGACTATCTCGCGTTCGTCAAAGGTTCCGGCGTTGTTGTTCAATTCCACCTTTTCGCCTGCATCGGGTCGTCCGTTGGCGGTAATGCGTAGATAGTAATTCCCGTCGCCGTATTTTCCGTTAGTCGTCACGGTCCATTTTTCGATATTTGACTGCCAGTAGTCGGCGGTTGCAAGATACTTCGTCGCCGATGCGTTATCGCCATTTCGCTTTGCAATGTCAGCGGCGCAAACCAGGCCTGCGATCTCCGCCGCAATCGTTGACGGCGAATAGCCCGGCCTCTCCTCCCAACGCTCCTGCAGCGTTGACGGGCCGGTTTTGACTATGAAATCCGCGGCGGGTTTTACATGTTTTTCGTAAGTTGCCTTGTCAAACCGCCCAAGCTGCCAGGCCATTATCAGCGGATAACCGACCTCATCCATCTGTAGCGAACCCCAGCCGCCGGTACCGTTCAAACCCGAATTCTGCGGAAAACTTCCGTCCGCTTTTTGCTGGACTTTGAATAGAAAATCCAGCGCCCGTTCCGCCGCCGCTTTGTCACCTATTGCAAGAAACGCCGTGAATACGTGATAAAGATCGCGCGACCAGATCATGCGATAACCGCTACCGCCTTCATTCGCATTGCTCCCGCCACCCCACGGCACGGAAGGGCTTGCGATATTTCCCCCGCGAACCGTCTTGTCCTCCAGCGATTTAACAACCATCGCCGCCATGTTGAATTGAGCCTGGTATTTGGGGTCGACTTTTGGGAGTTTCGTTAAATAATCGGCCCATCCTCCCTGGTATTCAGCCTTTGTAGCTTCGAATCCTTTGCTCAGCGATCTTTGCGCGCTCGCAATTGCCTCGGCGGGAGTCGGTGCAAAGGCGAGAGCGAAAACCATTGTCTGGCTCTTGCTACCCATAATTACGGGATCGACCTTCGCCAACTGCACCAGATTGCCGTTTTCGGCTCTGGAAAAGACATCCGTGATCTCTCCTTTAGCCTTAAGCTGCATCAGGCCATCATTAACGCCCAAAAAGCCGTTCGTTGCGTTGACAAGCTTGCAGCGTCCGCACGTAAGGGCCGAGGCGACGGAGCCGTCGACTGATACGAGGAATCGACCTTCGGTCCAGCCGGTGTCACGCATGCCGCTGTTTGCGAGAGACGGATCATAATAGACATAAAGTTCCAGATCGGGGTCCGTCGCGCAAAAGTTAACCGAGATCAAAACAGAATTATTCTTCGGATCCGCGATATATTTCTTTGAAATACTCCATTTTCCAGCTTCGCTCCGCGTGTTCTGGGAAAATGCCATTGAACTCGGGCTGAAATAATATTTGCGGACAGGTATGTTGGAAATAATTGAAGAATCTTTCGACCGTTGAACACTTAGGGACTCGACACTACTGGTCGCATCGTCTCTTTCTGTCTCCACTTTTTTCGTCTTCGTATTGACGACGATAAACTGCAGCAGATGAACATTCGCAACCGAAACGTCAGGGTAAAGGACTTCGGTCAACACACCGTTCGCGAGTGTGAACCAGACTTTTGATTCAAGGTTTGCAGATGTTCCAAAAGCCTGTTTGCCCGCGGTTAGCCATTGCGCATCTTTGCCCGGCCCGCCCGGAGCGACGGATTGAGCCGGGACAGCGGCGAACGCACATGTTATGAAAACAGAAATAAGAAAGGACAACCGAGCTATTTTCATATTATTTAACCAGTCCGATGTGGTCGGCTTAAATCTCATTTATTCAGTAATTTAAAAATCTTATATTGATAAAATACATGAAGAAAGCAAGGCCGACAAGCCATTTAAGTTTTTGGAGATCCAAGTTAACGCCTGTCCCATTTTGTCCCGGCCATGTCCCACGACGCTGCGGGACATGTAAATAATGGCAAACAAATGGTTTGTAATCACATAAATCGGAAAAACCCGCAAATTTATTAAAAAAAGTGTCACAATGTGTTGTCGTCCTAAAAAAGTTGACATAATTCCAGTGTATGAGTTCTGGTAAGACTGGGTCCAGACAAAATTTACAAATACTCCTTTTTTTTCAGGTCCACTTGTCGGGCTGCGGCTTAGAGTTCTGGTCGTCAGGGCGAGTCAGCATCCTCGTCCCGACGACAAGCAATTATAGCACAAGATTGCACAAATGAAACACCTTTTCTTTTTCGTCCTTTTCCTTCTTCTTCATCTTTGTTTGTGGAATAGCATCTGAAACTTAACCACGGGAAAGAGGAATAAGAAGGAAGAAGAAAAAAAATCCGCGGCTACACAAGTAGGACCATCGCCGTTTCATGCTACCGAGGCTGAAGCAGGTTAAGGTTCGCGAAATTCGATCACTTGCTCACGAAAATTCCAGCCGATCTTGCCGGCATTGAGAATTTAACTCTCGCGTTTGAAATTTTTATATCCGGCAGTTTCCCGAGGGCGTCACCGAGCGTCGCGTTGGGGCTGATCTGTTTGATCATAGAGAGATCAAAATTTACTTCCGCGGGTTTTGTGTCATTATTAAAAACAATAATAACGGCAGATGCGTCCGTAACGCGCGAATAAGCAAACTGTTGCTNNTTCATCCAGCAGATCCAACGACCGGCCGCGACGCAGCGGTTCCAGCTTTTGACGAAGCCCGCCGAGTTTTGCGAGATGATTCCAAACGTCGTTTTCCTGTGGCGTCCGCCCGGCGGCCGTGAATGCATTTCGTATATCGCCGGGAAAACCGCCGGGAAAATCACGCCGGTTGTCAGGGTCACCGCCGCCAGGCATCGCTATTTCGTCCCCGTAGTAGAGGAGCGGCGTTCCGCGCGACGTCATTATAAGCGTCTGCGCAAGCTTGAGGCCCTCGGCCGTCGCTCCTTTCTCGTCCATAAACCGCCGCATGTCGTGAACGCCGATGAAGGTGACGAGTACGCCCGGCTTCGGATAAAGCCAGTCGTGCGCGAATGTCTGCGAGATCTGACGAATGCTTTGTCCCTGCGCGAAAGCGTTTCTGATCGAATAAAACAGCGCGAAGTCGTAAAGCGTGTCGAGTTTTGTATCGACACCGTCATTCCCGCGGCGGCCACCCTGGAAATATGCCAGCAAAGCCGGATCGCCGTCGTAAAGCTCGCCCAATACAACCACTTTCGGAAACTCACGCTTGAGGAACGTCATCCATTTTTCCCAGAATGCTCGCGGCACGTGCGGCAGCGTATCCATACGGACCGAGTCGAAGCCGACATTGGCGATCCACCAGAGGGTGTTTTGGATCAGATATCGCTCGACCTCCGGGTCGTTCTGGTTCAGATCGGGAAGGATGTCGATAAACCAGCCATCAATGTTGCGTTTCTGGGTCTGGTAGGTAGCACGCGGATTCATCGCGGTCCATTTCTGCCAATTGTTCGAGAGATGATCTTTAACGGTGCCGTTGAACCATGTCGGCGTCGGCGGATCGTTTGCCCAGACGTGGTATGGGCCGGTATGATTGACGACCTGATCTTGCAGCACGACGAAGCCATTGTCGTGAGCCTTTTTTACGAATTCCTTCAGCTTTGTCATGTCGCCTAGATGCTCGTCGACGCCGTAAAAATCGACAGCTCCGTACCCGTGATAGCCGGTCGTTTCGGGCACTCCCGGATAGACCTCTTTCGTATCCGGGCGGTCGGAGTTGTCGTAGACGGGAGTCGTCCAGATTGCCGTGGCGCCGAGGCTTTTGATGTAGGCGAGTTTGTCGATCACGCCCTGGAGATCGCCGCCGTGATAATGACGGCCCTTCTTTCGGTCGTATAGACCTTTCGATTTGGCCGGATCGTTGTTAGACGGATCTCCGTCGGCAAAACGATCGGGCATCAGGAAATAGATGACATCATCGGTAGAGAAACCCGAGTAATTGCCGTACCGCTGCTGTGCGGTGAAGATGCCGAACTGTGCGTTGGTCGTTCCGGCTCCGTTGGTGATCTTCAGCGTATAATTGCCGACCTGAATGTTTTCGCGGATCGTAATGTCTGCGAAAAGATAATTGCCGTTCGCGCTAGTTTTGAAATTCGTNNTGCTCGATTCGATCTTGGCACCAGTAAGATTTTTGCCCCGTATCAGAACCCGCACAGGATTGATCGTGCTCTGCGCCCACCAGCTCGGCGGGTCGATCTTTTCGACTGTCGGCATCTGAGCAATACCGACTATGGCTAAGAAAAGAATTGAAACGCCAAAACGCAGAGGCGCGAAAAAGAATTTTTGCCGCGGATTTACGCGGATCAACGCGGATTGCTTTAACGTCTTACTCTTCTCGCTCTTCGGTTTTATCTGCGTATATCTGCGTTCATCCGCGGCTAAAAAATGACTTTCAAAGGAACAGTTCTTTCACCGATTCGCCGCTNNTCTCTGCGTCTCCGCGTCTCCGCGGTAAAAATCCACTTCTCATATATTATTTCGTCCGTCCGTAGATTTCGGTCAATTTTTTCAATCTCTCCGTGATCTCACCGGTAATCGCGTCCTCGCCCATCCGCCACTGCCAATTGCCGGAGGTCGTAGCGGGAAGATTCATACGAGCCTCCGTGCCGATTCCGAGGAGATCCTGCATCGGGGCTACTGCCGTATTCGCGACCGAAGCCCAAACCGCGCGAATAAAATCCCAATTGATCCGATCGCCTTCGGAGTTCAGATATTCGAGGCAATATTCACGTTCACGCCTGATGTCGGCAGCGTCGCGCGTCGAGCCGGCTCCCGCCTGGGAGAGCCACCATCCGACCGTAGTGTCGTTGTCGTGCGTTCCGGTGTAAGCGACGCAATTGTTGACATAATTATGCGGCAGATCGTGATTTTTCGAATCGCCGCCAAAGGCAAATTGCAGTATCCGCATGCCCGGCAGGCCGAATGAATCTCGAAGCTTCTCAACATCCGGCGTAATCACGCCGAGGTCTTCGGCCCAAAACGGCAGATCGCCGAGTTCGCGTCCCATAGTTTTGAAAAGCTCTACGCCAGGAACCTCGACCCATCGGCCATTCTCAGCTGTCTGTTCGCCGCCCGGCACTTCCCACGACGCCGCAAAGCCACGGAAATGGTCGATTCGCAATACATCGACCGTTCTCAAAGTGTGTCTGACCCGTTCGATCCACCAAGCGAAGGCATCCTGCTGCATCGCGTCCCAATCGTAGATCGGGTTTCCCCAAAGCTGGCCCGTCTTCGAAAAATAATCCGGCGGGACACCAGCGACAACCTTTGGCGAGCCGTCGTCGTCCAGCTTGAATTTTTCCTGGTTGCACCAAACGTCAGCCGAATCGAGCGCAATAAAGATCGGCATGTCGCCGACGATCTTGATGCCGCGTTCGTTGGCATATTGCTTCAGCTCAAGCCATTGCGAGAAGAACAGAAATTGATAAAACCGCTCGGCCTGGATCTTCTCGTAAAGCCGCTCGGTCTCGTTCTCAAACGTCGCCGGAATATGCAGCTTTAACGGATCAGGCCATTGATACCATGCCTTTTGGCCTTGTGACGTTTTGATGGCTTTATACAGGGCATAGTCGTCCAGCCAACCTGCATTTTCCTGTGCGAATCGTTCGAATTTACCGCGGAGATCGACGCTCGTCGTCGCATGAAAATTCTTGTACGCTTCGGGCAGTAGCCTGTTTTTCCAGTCATAAACGGCGGCAAAATCGACCCGATGCAAGTCGAAGTCCGGTCTGTTCCGAAGTATTTCCGCGTCGATCAACCCTTCTTCAACCAGCCGCTCAGGCGAAATCAGTAGCGGATTTCCCGCGAACGCCGAGAAGCACTGGTAGGGCGAATCTCCATATCCAGTCGGACCAAGCGGCAGGACCTGCCAATAAGTCTGCTTCCCTTCGACAAGAAAATCGACGAACTCATAAGCCTTCGGCCCAAGATCGCCGATGCCGTATTCGCCCGGCAATGACGTCGGGTGCAGGAGAATGCCTGATGCACGAGGAAATTTCATAACTCAAAAGCTCCCCCCTATGGCCTTCGGAGCGTTCATTCCCCGCACCGCAGGCAGCAATGTTTACCATTTGCCCGTCATCGCTTTTCGTTTTGGCGTACCACAATCAGTGTGTCAAGCTTGTCAATCGGAAGCGTTTCAATCTGACCGTTTGCCCAAATAATTTCCAATTTATCCACCTTCACTGCTTCGCCCAAACCAACATGGACCACCTGTTCGCTTTGAGATGCGTAACTCGCTCCGCTGATCAAATCGAATCTCTGCCGGATTTTGCCAGTCGTGACGAACACCTTTGAACCAACGGCGTCTTTCGGGGTTTTCTTCGACGTATCACCGATCAGTTTGATCTTTAGCCAATGGTTCCTCGTGTCGCTGACATTTTTTAGCACCGTCGGCGTCGAATCTATGTTGGCGGTAATTACATCTAGTCGGCCGTCACCATCAAGATCGGCTAAAGCCAGACCTCGGGCGGAATATGCCTCGGAGAGTCCGCTTTTCGGAGCAGCCGGAACACGATCGAAACGAACCTGTCCGTTCGGTCTTAGCTTAGTGTTCTTGAACAGGAGAATTTGCTGCGCGAAACTTGTTCCCCACTGAAAATCATCGACGGCCGGATATACATGACCGTTCGCGACAATTAAATCTCTCCAGCCGTCATTGTTATAATCGATAAAGGCCGTACCCCAACCCAAAAAAGGAATTGTCGGTTCACCTAAACCTGCCTGAAAAGTAACATCCGTGAAATTCGCGTCGCCGTCGTTTCGATAGAGAACATTCGAATCGTCGGAAAAATTCGTTATGTGAAAATCGACGCGCCCGTCGTTATCATGATCGCCGACAGCCAAACCCATTCCGGCCTGTTCGCGTCCATTTTCGTTGAGGGCGATGCCCGAGGGGTAGNNCCATATTCTTCGAATGTTCCGTCACCTTTGTTGACATAAAGCTGCTTGGGTGTCGAATCGTTGACAACGAGCAGATCAAGATCGTTATCGTCATCGATGTCGACAAACACGGACGAAAAGCCATAATACTTACCTTCGTCCTTGACCCCTGCCTTATCACCGGCTACTTCAAACGTGCCGTCCGATTTCTGATGAAAAAGCAAATCCGCCGCGCCCTTCAAACCGCGCGGGCCGCACATTACCGGCTGCCCGCGGAACTGGCAGAAATTACGTCCGATAGTGTTACCTTTGCCGACATCAAGCGGGCTTTGCGGCAGATTTCCCAGATCGAAATCGACATAAGCAGGAACAAATAAATCGAGACGTCCGTCTTTGTCGTAATCACCAAATGTTGCGCCTGTGTGCCAACCTTTACGGTCAAGCCCAACTTTAGGGGCGACATCGGTAAACGTTCCGTTGCCATTATTTCTATACAGCCTTGGGATGCCGAAATTGCTGACAAACATGTCCTGGAAACCATCGTTATCGTAATCGGCAACCGCGACGCCCATTCCCCAACGTTCGTTGCCGACTCCCGCTTTTTCCGTTACGTCTTGAAATTTCCATTCGCCCAGGTTCCGGAAAAGGGCGGACGTTGGAGCTTTTTCTTTCCTCAATTCGGCGTTAATAGTCGACCCGTTGAGAAAGAAAATATCGGGTTTGCCATCGTTATCATAATCTATGATCGCTACGGTGCATGCCGTGGTTTCGATGATGTACTCTTTCGCTTTGCCGCCGGAAACACACCTAAAGTCTTTTATCGCGGTTTGCAAAGTCACGTCTTCAAAGACTCTGGGCGCTTTTGCTTCGACGATTCCGGCGGTACGTTTTGACGCGTATGTTTTTTGTTCGCCCGTCGAAACGCCGCCCATTTGTTCGTTTTGCGCAAAAACGCCAAACTGACTTCCAAAAATAGAAATTGCCAAAAAAAGTACTTTCCTATTCATAAAAGATCAATTTAATTCTATCGGGACTTTACGAATAAACATTCACTCTTTTGAGCTCTGTAACGAATATCCACTTGCGTAAATAGATTTATTTCGATGTCATGTATTCTACACAACTATTCTACACAACGCGCGCGAATTACCTTAAGATTTAATCTTATCGGTTAATTGGAGCCGACCGCCGCTAAGTTGCAGTTCAAAGTCGTATCGTCAAAATAAGTTTTGATTACAAGTTCGATCGCGAACGGTGAGGACAGACTTGGTTTCGAATCCTTGACAGCCGCGCATCGTTGTTAATAAACTTGCTGCGTTCCGCTATTCTAATTTCAATCCGCTGTGAGGGAAAAAATGTCATTTTCTCGTCGTGATTTTATCAAAACTGCCGGCATCGCTCTCGGAGCTGTGACACTGCCAAGCTGGGTCTATGAAGCGCATGCTTCGGCCAGCGCTTACTTCGATGTCAACAAAAATGCTCTCGCTGATGCGGCAATGGCTGCGGCTAAGAAGCTCGGGGCGTCTTACGTGGACATTCGGATCAATCGATATCGGATGGAAGCTGTCTCGACGCGCGAGCGGCAGGTCCAAAATGTATCGACCGGCCATAATTTTGGATTTGGCGTGCGTGTGCTCGTAAACGGGACCTGGGGTTTTTCCGCCAGCCCAATCGTTACGGCCGAAGAAGTTCAACGGGTGACAAAAGAAGCTGTCGAGATCGCGAAGGCAAATTCTCTTTTTCAAAAACGCAAGATCGAGCTTGTATCCGCCCCAAAGGTGGTTACTACTTGGAAAAGCTCGTTTGAAAAGGACCCGTTTGACGTGCCGATAGACGATAAGATCGCATTTCTGCTAAAGCTGAACGAGGCAGCTATGGGTGTGAAGGGGGTGAGCTTTGTTAATTCGGCGATGGCGTGGGTCAACGAGCAGAAGTTCCTGGCAACTTCGGACGGCTCGCGTATCGAGCAATACCTCATCCGCGGGAATCCTAGTTTTAACGTTACAGCGGTTGATCGGGCTTCCGGCGATTTCCAATCACGAGCCTCCTTGCGCGAAGGCCAGGCGATCGGATACGAGTATATCGAGAAAGAGGATTGGATTACCGACGCAAAGCTTGCGGCCGAAGAAGCTGTGATGAAGATCAAAGCTAAGACCGTTGAGCCAGGAAAGTACGATCTTGTTTTGCATCCTTCGCATTTGTTTTTGACGATCCACGAATCCGTCGGACACCCGACCGAGCTCGACCGGGCTTTGCTTTGGGAGGCAAATTACGCCGGCACCAGTTTCCTGACGCCGGACAAGACAGGCAAGCTGCAATTCGGTTCGAAGATCGTCAATTTTGTCGCCGACCGCATGCAGCCGAAAGGCCTCGCGACCGTCGGCTACGATGACGAGGGCGTTGCCGGCCAGCGTTGGCATTTAGTGAAAGACGGGACTTTTGTTGATTGGCAAACGACCCGCGACCTTGCTCCGTTAATTGGAAAGAAGACTTCTTACGGCTGCCTGCACGCGGATAGCTGGGGCAGCGTGCCGTTCCCGAGAATGCCGAATGTTTCGCTCGAACCGGCGAAGGAAAACGTCTCGCAGGAGGATCTTATCGGCGGCGTCGATAAGGGCATCTTTATTCAGGGACGCGGAAGCTATTCGATCGACCAGCAGCGGTACAATTTCCAGTTTGGCGGCCAGACGTTCTGGGAGATCAAAGGCGGCAAGATCGCCGGAATGATACGTGATGTCGCATATCAATCGCGAACGACGGATTTCTGGGGCTCGTGCGACGGCCTGGGCGGACAAGCGACGTATTTGATCCCCGGATCATTCAACGACGGTAAGGGCGAGCCCGGCCAATCGAACGCGGTTTCGCATGGCTGCCCTGTCGCACGTTTTCGCCAGATCAATATTCTAAACACGGCCGTATCACCGTCATTAACGTAAGGAGAGATCAAGAAGAATGCTTTTAACCGAAACTGAAGCCAGAGCCTACACCGACAAAATTCTCTCGTACGTCACGGCCGCCGATGCCAGCGTGGGCGTAAGCAGCGATAAGCTTTCGCACTTACGGTTTGCGGGCAACAACTTCCTGACAAGCGGCCAGCGCATCAGCCGAGGCGCGAACGTGACCGTGTGGATAGACGGTAAACGCGGCAGCTCGTCAACCAACGATCTCGACGACGCAAGCCTGAAAACAATGGTCGAGCAAGCCGAAAAGCTCGCACGGCTTTCGCCGGTAGACCGCGAATATTTGCCGACTTTGTCAAAGCAGGTGTACAAGCCCGTCAATGGATATGTCGAAGAGACGGCGAACCTTTCGCTATCTAATCGCGCAAGCAACATCGGCGGCATTATTGACGAATGCCAAAAAAACAAGCTTATCGGCGGCGGTTTTCATTCGGCGCGGGCGCAGGCCGGTGCGTCAGCAACGAAAAACGGTAATTTCGAGTTTGAAAAATCTACCAACGTCAGCCTTTCGATGACGGCTCGCACGACTGACGGAACAAGCTCAGGCTATTTTCTGCGAAGTCATTTCGATATTAACAGGCTCGACACTAAACGGATCGCGCGTGAGGCCGTTCGAAAGGCGCTTGATGGCGCAAATGCGAAAGCTATCGAGCCGGGAGCCTACACCGTAATTCTCGAATCGCAAGCGGTCGCCGATCTCCTCGGTGGCCTCGGCAATAGCTTCAACGCCCGAAATGCCGACGAAGGACGAAGCGTCTATTCGGCTCCGGGAGGCAAAACGAAACTTGGCGAGAGAATATTTGACGAGCGGATAAGCATTTACAGCGACCCGTGGAATTCGGAATTGCCGGGCTCGCAATCGTCGCAGGGAGGAATTCCGGCGGAAAAGTTATATCTCGTCCGAAACGGTGTGCTGGAAAACCTGATCTATAACCGCTATTGGGCAAAACAAAAAGGCAAAGAACCGACGCCCGGCCCGGTAAATACGATCTTCGAAACATCAGGCAAAACATCGAGCGTCGAAGAAATGATCAAAGCAACCGAACGAGGCATTTTGGTCAGCCGCTTTTGGTACATTCGCGGGACCGACGCCCGCACGGCCAGTTCGACGGGTCTGACCCGTGACGGCGTTTGGTTTATCGAAAACGGCAAGATCAGCTATCCAGTGAAGAACTTTAGGTTTAACCAATCGGTGGTTCAAATGCTCGCCCCCGGAAATGTCGAACTGATCGGTGTCTCCGAACGCGTCGGCGGCTCCGAAGGCGGCGGCAGCAATTCTTCACTTTTGCCGGCATTAAAGTTGAAGGTTTTTAATTTTACTTCGCAGTCCGAGGCAGTTTAGTCTGTGTGGGATTTCATTTTTTCAGATTCCGTTGCTGGGGTCGCAATTGTGGATGGATGCTCTATCGGACAAATCGTGTCAGAACATGAAATTGCTCGCCGCAAACGTTGCCGCAACGGATGCGTTCTTTGAAAATGACGTTTTTCAGGAGGCATTGGTGGCAAAGTCGGTTAACTGAATTATGATTGTCCGATTGACCTCAATCGAAACTGCTATCGGTTTACCGGAGGCCGTTGGCTATATTTTCGCATTTGCTCTTGGGGTTGTCTCTATCATCGCCCCTGCGGTTTTTTGGGCAAGATAAGAAAACTCGATCGCTAATTCGTCACCTCACAAGTCAGTTTCCACTTGTTGCGTATTGAGCAACAAGGTATAATCGGGCATGATCAAGTCGTTCCGGCACAAGGGCCTAAGAAAGTACTTTGAGTCGGGAAATGTTGCTGGCATTCAGCCACATCACGCAAGGCGGCTTCGAATGTTGCTAACTGCTTTAGACACGGCTCAATCGATTAAGGATATGAACATTGCCGGATTTCGACTTCATGCCCTCAAGGGTTCAGGGCAAGGAAGGTGGGCGATTTGGGTTAACGGAAACTGGAGGCTCACATTCGAGTTCCGGGACGGAGAAGTTCATGTTCTGGACTACGAGGATTATTACTAATGGCAATGCACAACCCGCCACATCCCGGCGAGTTTATCACAGAGGTTTATCTTGAGCCGAACGGCCTGAGCGGTCGCGAACTCGCCCTGAAACTCGGAGTAGCCGCTTCGACGCTTAGTCGCGTTTTGAAGGGCACGAACCGCGTCAGTCCTGAAATGGCCCTTCGTCTTTCCAAGGCCCTTGGCCGGTCGCCTGAGAGCTGGCTTGCCATGCAGTATAACCATGACCTTTGGCAGGCCCGGCAGCACGTGAATCTCAGCGGTGTCGGAAAGATCACGCTTACCGCGGCTTAATTGGACGTGATGACGATGGTGTACGAAGGGAAGATCGAAGCGGTGGATGAAGAAGTGGAAAACGAGACCGATTTCTGGCAGGCGGCAAGTTCGCCGTCTCTAGACAAAAGGACGACGTTTATGCCGAGCTACTCGAGGTTTGAAACAGGCAAGTCCGCAATTGACACGTCCGGCGAAATACGAAATGGCTGTTGATGACCTTCCGTTTTTGCGTAACCCTCGCTAGTGACTAAATAATGAGCCTCTTCTTAAGTTCGTTCGAAGCAATTACAGGTTTGCCGGGTTTTGTTGGGTATGCCTTTGCGTTCGCGTTGGGCGCGATTATCGGCAGTTTTCTCAATGTGATCATTTACCGCGTTCCGAACGAGCTCTCAATCGTTTTCCCGAATTCCGCTTGCCCCAACTGCAAGGCTTCGATAAAACCGTATGACAATATTCCGATCCTCAGTTGGCTGATCCTTGGCGGAAAATGCCGTAACTGCAAGGAACCGATCACGATCCGTTATCCGGCCGTCGAACTGCTCACCGCACTNNCACTTGTTTTCACGACCGTGTTTTGGCAAATCGGGCTAAATCCGTTCCTGCCGGTTTGTTTGATGTTCGTGGCGGTGATGATTTCACTGGTGTTTATCGACGCCGGGCACATGATCCTGCCGAACGTCATCACGNNCATCACATATCCGTTGTTTGTTTTTGCTATTCTCGTCCGCATCGTTTATCCGCTCATATTCCAGACGAATTATTTCAGCGACATTGGTTTTGCGCCTTTGACATCGATGTCGGGCTATCCGGCATGGGTAGTTTCGCTGGCCGGAGCAGTTTTGGGTGCGCTTGTCGGAGGCGGTTCCCTCTGGCTTGTCGGTGAGCTATGGAAACGGCTTAGAGGTGTCGATGCGATGGGGCTTGGTGATGTAAAGTTGATGCTAGGTGTCGGCNNCTGGCGGCTATCGATACTCGCGATCTTTCTTGCCGCATTTACCGGTGCCGTGATCGGTGTCGCCGTAATTGCAAAGCAAAAAGAAAAGGATTTTCAAACACAAATTCCCTTTGGTATATTCCTCGGTATCGGCTCTGTGCTCGCTCTGCTCTTCGGCGAACCGCTTATCGCATGGTACACAACACGATTTGTCGCCTAAAAACTAAACCGTACGGACGCTTGCTTCGAGGCATTTTGTCGAACAATAGTAAGCCGAGCTTCCGAGCTTGATCGCTTTCTCCTCCGGCACCCACGTTCCGCACTTTGGACAATTCACAAGCGGCCCGGCCGCTGCGGGTTCATCCTGGATCCGATTACCATTCGACTGTTCCGTTTGCCGTATCGTTTGAAGCGTACGCCATAAATTCAGCATTGCGTTGATCTGGCGGCGGTATCGAAACGCGGTAAAGCCGGCCAGGACAATTAAAACAATCAGAATAAAAAAGGCTTCTTTCATTTCAATGAGCCCTGGCTTAGGTTAGCGAGCAGCGAGGAAAGTTCGTTTATCGACGTGTTTGACGGATTCAGCTGTTTCAGCTTTTCCAGGGTCGCGGCTGCTTTTGCGGTTTCATTCTGTTTGATAAGAGTTTGGGTAAGATATTGCAACGCACGTTCCTGTCTCGGATTTGATGTGAGGCTTTTTTCAAATTCCGCGACCGCCGTCTTGAGATCCGGCGGCTCGTGCAGAAAATACGTGAGAGCAAGATCGGTGCGAACGTCGGCGTCGGCCGGCTTAGTGGCCAACGCCTTGCCATAAAACTCCCGCGCCTTCACCAGGCTGTCGTTCTCTTTATTAAAATAACCCTTATCAAAATATGCATTGCCTATTCCGATCTGTAGATCGCGATCGGCCGGCTCTATCGCCAAAGCCCGCTCCATTATTCGAAGAGCGTCCGGCAAAATGTTCGCGTCCTGTTTTAAGGCGGCATACCGGTAAAGCGACATGCCCAAATTCTTTTGAAACGCAAAATTGGCCGGGCTTGCGTCTGCCTCGGCAATCTTTTTTTGTATCTCGTCGTTTGTCAGGGAAAGCTCCGACGGGCCGGAAGTATTTTGACCGGATTTTGTTGCTTCCGTTCCGGCCTGTTTCGCGCCGAGTTCGCTCCGATTAAGCGTGTTTGCGAACATGAATCCGGCCACGAAACTGAGTACGGACGAAATGATCGCTATCCAGATCGATCTGCTTGTCATTGATCGTGATTCTAACAAATTCGAACTGTGTAGAACAGGGATGCCTCGCCTGTTCGTGGTTGGCTGAACGGTTTGTTTAGAACTGAAGCGTCGGACTCGGTAGTCCGTCGTACAAAAAACTAAAAATGCCGCCNNCCGTCTGACAGGCAGCGTCCCTGCACCAAGGTCTTATCTCTCTATTTCTTCTTTCCTTCTCTCGCGAGGAACGGGAGGTCGTCAGATCTGCGTCGCGGGAGTGGATCGGTCGATCTGCGCCGCGGAACCTCAGCGGCGTTTCGCCTGTCCACGCTGCCTGCCGGCAAACCTTTGCCATGTACCGCTTCGACCAGGATACGCGTGATCTCCTGAGAAAGAGTGCGATGTTCCGCAGCCGCACGCNNTTTAATTCGTTCGGGACGTATGCTCCGATAAAAACACCTTTTCGGTTTGCCATAATTTGGGGGAAAATTCTCCTTAAGATAATAAAAAAGCCTGAAACTGGAGCAGATCTGTAAGCCGAATTTTGTTCCCGTCTTTTGGTTGGGCGGCAATCATTCATCTAGGCTGTTCGTCACCGAACAGCTCGAGCGACCTACCCGAAAACGCCGCCGATGATCACTCATCGGCTAACAAGCGGGCAGCCCGTATTAGCGTTTCCCTATTTGGTCTTGCACCACGAGGAGTTTACCCGGCCGCGCGTGTTACCACACACGCCGGTGAGCTCTTACCTCACCGTTTCACCCATCACCGCGACGTGCATAGCACGTCATCTGAAATTTCAAATTTGAGATCTGAAATTTCAATTGGAAAGAATCCTCGTGATGTAANNTATTCTCTGTTGCACTTGTCGTCACCCGGTTTCCCGGACGCCCGGATGTTATCCGGCTCGTTGCCCTGCGGTGTTCGGACTTTCCTCTTGCTTTCACAAGCGACTGCCCGATCTGCTCCAGCGTAAGGCGAAACAAGTATAGCAAAAATTGTTGAACAGCGAAATTCAAAGTTATCAACTTATCAAGACTTTAGTTCGTCCCTCGATGTTTGTTACACCATCGGACCGCGATCATATGCACGCTCGTTCACACTCGCGTCTCCGCCCGTAGTCAACGTTCGGTGACGAATGAAAAATGCGGCGGAAAAAGATGCGCCCAATTCTTACGCACGTGGTGGTTTACGATCTCCTCGATCTCTTCGACCGTCGGGCATTGTTCGACGCTTTTCGTGAGATTGGCAGCTTCTTCCAACGCGATGCCTGAAATTATTCGCCGCACCTTTGGGATCGAATGAACATTCATGCTCAACTCCGTCGCCCCAAGACCGATCAAAACGGGTACGTAGTATGGCGACCCGGCCATTTCGCCGCATACGATGACCGGTTTGCCTGCGCTTTTCGCCGTGTCAAGCACACTTCTGATAGCACGTAAAACTGCCGGATGAAGCGTTCGAAACCAACCGGCGACGGCTTCATTGTCACGGTCGACGCCCAGCATGTATTGTATTAAGTCGTTTGTTCCCAGGCACAAGAAGTCTGTTTCTTCAAGCAATTCTTTAATCATTAGTACGGCGGAAGGCAGCTCGATCATGGCCCCTACACGCGGCGTACCGACAACCTTGCCTTTCGCCGCTAAGTGATCTCGCTCATGCTCCAACATTTGTTTTACCGCGAGCACTTCCGATACGCCGGAAACCATCGGAATGATAATGTCTATCCGGTGTCCGACTGAAGTTCGCAACAGCGCTCGAAGCTGCGTTCTAAGAAGCTTCTTATACGCGAGGCCAAGCCGAATCGCCCGCAGGCCGAGAGCCGGATTTTTTTCTTTTGCCGAGTTCTGATCCAAAAGCTGCTCTGCACCGAGATCGAAAGTGCGAATTTTCACGCCGTCGGCTCCCGTGGCGTTGACTATCGCTTCGTACGCATCGAACTGTACATTTTCCGATGGAAAGCCCCGATAGCGGCTGAATAGAAATTCCGAACGGTACAGACCTACGCCCCGTGCACCGAGCAGTTNNGCAGTTTTGCTTTTTCGTAAGCCGCCGGTGTATCCACATTTGCATAGATCCTGATGCCTTTGCCGTCGAGTGTTTTTACCGGAACTGCGGGATTTTCTTCTTCCGTGTGATTTTCGTCATGGAATCGGGCGGCGGCGATCGAATACCGCTCAAGCGTCTCTGTTGCCGGATTGAGTATGACTTGCCCCTGGTAGCCGTCAACGATAACCTGATCGCCTGTTTTAACGCGGCGGAGAATTTTTTTAATACCCGTCACGGCAGGCCAGTTCATTTCCCTTGCCATGATGAACGTGTGCGACGTCCACCCTCCGTTCTCGGTGATAACGGCGCGTGGTTCGTCGTCGGCCAGTTCGACGAGCGTCGACGGTTTTAATTCCTTCGTGGCGATTATTGCGTCCTTTGCAAACGGAATCTCCGTGCCCGATCCACCGCCAAGAGCAACGAGTATGCGCTCAGCAACATCCTCAATGTCGATATAGCGTCCCCGCAGATGGTCGTCTTCCATGGCCTTGTAAAGCGCGACATAGCTATCAGAGACGAGCTTGACCGCCCACTCCGCATTGACCTTTTGCTCAGCAATTTCTTTTTCGAATTTAGACTGTAGCGATGGGTCCTCAATTAACATTCGCTGGGACTCGAAGATGCTTGGGGCGGAATCCGATATTCTTCCATTTCTTCTGGCCGCGATCTTGGCGAGTTGGTGTCTTGCCATATTGATGGCCGCCCGCAAACGCATGATCTCGGACTTAACAGCGGATTCGTCGAGATCGAAGCGATAAAACTGCCGGTTAGTGCCATGCAGACAAACGATCTTACCGATCGCCACGCCTCTTGAAACGGCGCGAGCCTTGAGTCGAATTTCCGGGGATTTTGCGTCTCTGGGCGTAGCTTCCTCGCTTATGTCAGGAGCATTCATCAGAAAATTGTCGACCTTGCCCTAACTCTGAGTGGCTCAAAGAAACTTTGCAACCTGTGCGAACTCTGCGTGAGTTGATGTTACACAAGATGGCATCCAACGCGGTTCAGCTCCCAAAATTAAAACCGCCGCCACCGCTTTGCGACGGGAAAAACGGCTTGAGCAAGCCCGCAAACGCAGCAAGATTACGCGTCTGGATCAGGATCTCGCCTGGCCCGCTAAATTCGGCAACCATTCCTTCGCCGCTCAAGAAGCTTTTGAAAAAGCCGCTTGCTGCCTTTCTAAGGCTGTACTGCATGTGACCTTCCCAGGCAACCAGATGGCCGGTATCGACGACATATCGCTCGCCGAGCCGCAGATTTTTTCTGTGGATAGCACCGAATGACGACACCAGAAGCAACCCGGCACCGGAAATCTGCAAAACAAAGAGGCCTTCACCGCCAAAAAACGATTTTGCGCCGCCAAATTTTGTATCAACGACCAAACTCGTATCGCCAGCGAGATACGAACTCGACTGAACCATAAAGGTCTGGTTGTTCATCTCGATCCCGGCAACGTCGCCCGGAGCACCAGGAGCAAAAGTAACTTCGCCCGGCCCGCCGCGAGATGTAAACGTCGAGACGAAAGCCGNNTCAACGCGCCGAATACACCGCCTTTCATTTGAGACTCGAGTTCGATATTTGCCGACATCGAGACCATAGCTCCGGCTTCCGCCGAAATGGCTTGCTCAGCCTGCAAATTCACCACCGCAAGGGCAAATGCGCCCTGAAAAATAACTTCCCACGTGTAGCCACGTCCTTGTCCGCGCCCATCGGCGTCAAAATGGAACGCTCCGCCCGCGGGTTGGCTCTGTTGCTGCTGTTGATAATATGGCGCAGTCGGCGGTGCCTGTGGTTGCTGAAAATTAGGCGACTCCGCCAGTAACGTAAAACCACACGACCCGCAAAACCGGGCTTCGGGAAGTAATTCTACGGTGCATTTCGGACAATTCATAAAATGATCTAGTTCAGAGTTCAAACTTTAGTTTATCTTCCTGGCCGATGAAGAAAGCACGCTAAAGCGTAAACTCTGAACAAAAGCTAAAGCGTGGGTTCTGAACGGACTCCGGTCGATTTTTGCATAACGATCTTGCACGCCTCTTCGGCATTCTCCGCAAAATCAAGAAACGCCAAATCCCCGTTTGATACAACAAGATTCTCTTTCCAGCTTTCGACGACCCGATTCCAACAGTCTCCAACGAGCACCAGCGGGCGGCGCGGGAGTACACCTGTCGTCAACTTATTCCAGACAAGCGAGATCTCGGTAACCGTCCCCATCCCGCCTCGAAATGCAACAAAACCGACCGATCGCGTGATCAAATTCTGCAAGCGGTCGTAGAAATGGTCGGTCGCCACCTTATCGGTTAAATAGCGGTTCGGCTCGGATTTGAACTGGTTCATAACGATCCCGAAAACGCGTCCGCCTTTTTCCCTAGCCCCGCGCGAAGCCGCTTCCATAATGCCGAGATAGCCACCCGTGCATATAGTGAATCCGGCTTCCGCCAAACGTGCACCAAGGTCGCGTGCGTCCTTATACTCGGCTGAATCCGGCGAGCATTTCGAGCCGCCGAAGATAGTTACAATTTTGTCGTCTGAATTTCCGATCACGGTGTTGTCCAACAAACCTTTAGTTTGTCGGGCCTCCTTATTATAGCCGAGCATAAGCAGATGCGGAAATCCACACGCTTTACGTCACATCTTTGGACAAACTAAAGTTTCTCGGACAATCCGGCCTCTTCCGGCGTCAGGTTTCCCGCTTCATGGATTGCCCGCGTCGTGTTCGTGAATAGCAAAATAACACTGCCCGCTATAAAGAAAACGATAAGACCTAGTATCGCCTGACGAAACGAACCTGTCGCCCCGACGATTATTGTGAACATAAGCTGTCCCATCCATGACGTGCCTTTCTCGGATATCTCATAAAGTCCGAAGAAGGAAGACTCACGGCCTACCGGTATCATCTGAGAATACAATGAACGCGAGAGCGCCTGCGCGCTTCCGAGAACCATTCCGATAAAGGCTCCCATGATATAGGCCTGCACTTTCGACTGGAAAAATCCGTAGGCATAGATCACGATCGCACACCAAATTATTAACGATAAGATAATCGTCCGTTTGGCGCCGATAAATCTTGCGATTCGCTCAAAAATGATCGCCCCAGCAAATGCGGAAATTTGGGCAATGCCGAAGATAATAATTAGAAATAAATTATCGACGGGCAATCCCTTCGAGGTAAAGAGTTCGTACGAAATAAAGACCGAAGATTGCAGTATGACGGTTTGAATTCCATCGTTGTAAAAAAGATAGGCGATCAAAAAGAGCATTGTGTAACGCAGCCGACGGAGTTCTTTGAGTGTCTCCCATACCTCTGCGAACCCGACCGATACAAGGTTTTTTTCCTCCGGGACCTCCTTGACCGCGCCGCGCGTTTTGACAAGATAAAAAGTGGCCAACGCAAAAATTCCCCACCACAGGGACGCCGCGAGAAACGAGACTCTAACGGCCGTGCCGGTCGAAATATTCAGATTTTCGGCGTTGGAGATGAAGATGAGATTTAAGACGAGCATCATAAAGCCGCTCAAATATCCCAGCCCGTAGCCGTAGCTCGATACACGGTCGCGCTTGTCCTCGGTTGTAATATCTATCAAAAACGCGTTGTAAAAAACGTTGGACGCGGCAAAGCTCATAGTCGATATAATGAAAAGAAGGCTACATGCGACGTAGGATTCGGTGACAAAAAAAAGCAGCGAGCCCGCTATCACACCCGCGTAGCAGAAAATTGCCATTAGGACCTTTTTCAGATGTGTATAATCTGCAATCGCTCCCAGGACCGGCAGGAAAACGACCATTGAAATAACCGAAATGGCGGTACAAAAAGCGGGAAGGCCTTTTGGCGTTACCTTGAAGAGAATCAGGTCAAGAATAACGCCGTCTTCACCCACGGCGTTTTGTGCCAATCCTAAAAGGTATGGCCCTATCAGAACACCGACAACCGTCGTAAAAAACGCTGAGTTTGCCCAGTCGTACAGCATCCACCCGAAAATCTCTTTCCGGTCGTTTTTCTGCAAGTCGGTTGTGTTCATATTATGACTTTTCGAAATCGGTCTTGTTCTTCTTGCTGGAAAATGTTTTTTCCGACCATACAGTAATACAAAACTCCAAAATTCGCATTACCGAAGATAAAGTTGCGCAAATTTGGCAAATATCTGGCGTTACCGTAAAGTTAATTTAGTTTTTACCGGCGTAAACTGACCTGAATATGAAAACGATGATCCTGGCCGCGGGTTTTGGTACGCGGCTCTTTCCCTTGACCATTGACCGCACGAAACCGGCGATTCCGTTTCTCGGCAAGCCGCTGGTCGGTTACGTTGCCGAATATTTGGCAACATTCGGGTTAACGGAGCTCGTCGTAAATCTGCATCATCAACCCGATTCGGTGATAGAGGCCCTTGGCAACGGAANNACGGAAGTGCGTTCGGCGTCAAGATCGACTATACCCGCGAGGTGCCGAAGATTCTGGGTACCGCCGGGGCGCTCGATAATGCACGCCAATATCTTGAGGACGGCACATTTCTTGTCATCAACGGAAAAATCATCACTGACATCGACATTGCTGCCGCAATCGAAGCACACAAACGGTCAGGCGCAATCGCGACAATGGTGCTGAAGCCGAACTCAAAGCGCGAGAAATTCACTATCGTCGATACAAGTGACGGCTGCGTTACCGGCTTCGGCGATTACGCAAAACCGCTGACTGAAAACGAGATCCGCGATACGGAGCACGAAATATTTACCCCGCTGATGTTCACCGGCATACATATTATGGAGTCAGCCGTGCTTGAATATATTCCGCGCGGCGTATATTCGGACATCGTTCCGTCGTTCTACAATCCGGCCCTGCGAAAGGGCGAAAAGATCGCCGCCCACGTCACCGACGCGAATTGGTTCGAATTGTCAACTATGCCGCGTTATCTGGATATTTCGCTGGCGATGATGAATGGCGAAAATGTCCATCTCGGCGATAACTGCACAGTCTCGACAGGCTCATCGATACGCGATTCCGTAATCTGGGATGATGTTACTGTGTCGGACGACGTGAACCTGTATCGCACAATCATCGCTGATGGCGTGACAATTGAGGCCGGTGAGCATT
>DLHV01000067.1:0-445 GCA_002483395.1 Chloracidobacterium sp. UBA7659
ACCGTCGTGGAGAATGTCGCACTTGTTTTGACGCTCAACGGAGTTTCAAATCGTGCATCGTTAAAGCGTGCGAGAGAATTGCTCGAACAACTTGATTTGGGGCATCGGGCTGACATTTATCCGGCGACTCTTTCGGGCGGCGAGCAACAACGAGTGGCGGTTGCCCGTGCCGTGGTCAATGATCCGGCAGTTATTCTTGCCGATGAGCCGACGGCGGCTCTCGACACGGAACGCGGCAAAGCGGTGATGAGTTTATTACGGCAACTCGGACACGAAAAAAAAGCCGCTGTCATTGTCGTGACGCACGACGAGCGAATGGTTAAAGGTTTTGACCGTATTTATCACTTAAACGACGGCATTCTAACGGTTGAACACTTAAATCAAAATGGCGGAGATAGGTAACAAACCTTCAATAAATTTCCCCGCAGCAAGCTGACGGGGTATT
>DLHV01000067.1:480-8597 GCA_002483395.1 Chloracidobacterium sp. UBA7659
TTCCTCGGTTGAGTTGAACGGAATGCAGCGGATCGTCGCCTTGGTTTCTTCCTTGATCTTTTCCTCGGTTTCGGCGGTGCCGTCCCAGTGGGCCATTATGAAGCCGCCTTTTTCGATCTGAGATTTGAAATCGTCCCAGTTGTCGACGAGGTGTGTGTTTGCTTCGCGAAACGTGTGAGCCTTTTCGTATAAACTTACCTGGATGTCGTCGAGAAGAGTCTCTAAATAGCTGGTTATGCCTGCGATCGGAACCGACTCCTTGGTGAGGAGGTCGCGGCGGGCGACTTCGATCGTGCCGTTTTCAAGGTCACGCATTCCGAGGCCGAGACGCACCGGGACGCCTCGAAGCTCATATTCCGCAAATTTCCAACCTGAACGCTGATGTTCACTATCGTCGTATTTCACTGAAATTCCGGCGGCCTTCAATTCCTCAAAGATAGGATTGACCTTCGCGCTGATCGTCGCGAGGTCTTCGGGTGTTTTGTAGATCGGAATGATGACTACCTGTATCGGAGCGAGCTTCGGCGGTAAGACGAGGCCGAGGTCGTCCGAATGCGCCATGATCAGCGCACCCATTAGACGCGTTGAAACGCCCCAGCTTGTCGCCCATGCGAATTCAAGCTGGTTTTCTTTGTTAACAAATTTTACGTCGAACGCCCTGGCGAAATTCTGTCCCAGAAAATGCGACGTTCCGCATTGAAGAGCTTTCCCGTCCTGCATCATACCTTCGATGCAATAGGTTTCGATCGCACCCGCGAACCGCTCGCTCGGTGTTTTAACGCCCTGCACGACGGGCAATGCCATCCAGTTTTCAGCAAATGAGGCGTAAACACCCAACATCTGTTCGGTTTCGGCTACCGCTTCCTGTTCCGTCGCATGAGCGGTGTGGCCTTCCTGCCACAGAAATTCAGCGGTTCGTAAAAAGATACGAGTACGCATCTCCCACCGAACGATGTTGCACCATTGATTGATCAGCAGTGGCAGATCGCGCCAGGATTGGATCCAGCCTTTGTACGCGTTCCAGATTACGGTTTCCGAAGTCGGGCGGATTATCAGTTCTTCTTCGAGCTTCGCGGTTGGATCAACGATTAGGCCATTGCCGTCGGGATTGGCTTTTAGGCGATAGTGCGTCACGACAGCGCATTCCTTTGCAAAGCCTTCGGCATGCTCCTCCTCCTTTTCGAGAAACGATTTGGGCACGAAAAGCGGGAAATAGGCGTTTTGATGGCCCGTGTCCTTGAACATGTCGTCCAGGGCGCGCTGCATTTTTTCCCAGATCGCAAAGCCGTAAGGTTTTATCACCATGCAGCCGCGTACGGCGGAATTTTCAGCCAGATCGGCGCGTTTGACGATTTCGTTATACCATTCTGAATAGTTTTCAGATCTTTTAGGAAGTGCTTTGCTCATAAGATAGTTTCACCACAGAGGCACGGAGGCACAGAGGTAAAAGGAGATGATACGGTAAATGGACAAAAGACTCAATTTGCTCAAAACCATTCCTTGCCTTACTCTGTGTCTCTGTGTCTCTGTGGTAAATTAGTTTTTTTATGAGCGAATTCAAACTGGACTTTCAGGACACGGCCACCGCTTTTGCCGATAAATCCGACACCGAACTAAAGGAAAAGTACCGAATCTTTCGATTACTGAATTCACCGTTTCTGAACACGATCGGGACGCGGTCGGCGACGTGGGCTTTGTCCCTCGGCCTGCCGGTCGAAAGGCTTATCAAAAACACAATATTCGAGCAGTTCTGCGGTGGCGAGACGATTGAGGAATGCGAGCCGACTGTAAACAAACTTTCCGCCGCCGGCATCGGATCGATCCTTGATTATTCGATCGAAGGCAAATCGACCGAGGACGACTTTGACCGTACTAAAGAAGAAATAATTCGGACTGTCAAGCGGGCAAAAAACGACCCGATTATTCCTTTTTCCGTTTTCAAGGTTACAGGGATAGCACCGCTTGGAACGCTTGAGAGACTGAGCGGGAAGAAGAAGCTCGACGCCAAAAGCCAGATGAAATGCGAACACCTGAATGCGCGGGTGAATGAGATCTGCTCATACGCATATTCGATCGGGCAGCCAGTTTTTATAGACGCCGAGGAATCGTGGATACAGGACGCCATCGACCGCCTCGCCGTCGAGATGATGGAGAAATACAACCTTGAAGGCCCGCTCATTTTCACAACACTTCAAATGTACCGCACCGACCGGCTGCAATATTTGAAAGACGCACGACGGCAGGCAAAAAACGACGGTTACATACTGGCAGTCAAGCTTGTGCGCGGAGCGTACATGGAAAAAGAACGCGAACGTGCGGAGGAATTGGGATATCCTTCACCTATCCACGTGGATAAAAAGGCCACCGACCGCGATTATGACGCCGCGATAGATTATTGTCTCGATCACCTGGACGATGTAGCTTTCGTCGCCGGTACTCACAATGAGAAGAGCACGCATTTACTCGCAAAGAAAATGCACGAACGCGGTATCCCGCACGATCACCCGCACATTTTTTACTCGCAGCTCTTCGGCATGAGCGACAATCTTTCGTACGTCCTTGGCAAAAATGGTTATAACGTGTCGAAATACGTTCCTTACGGGCCGGTGAAGGATACGGTCCCTTATCTTGTTCGAAGGGCCGAGGAGAATAGCTCGGCGGCCGGGCAAATAAGCAGGGAATTGGAGATGATAAGTCGAGAATTGAAACGACGCGGGCTATCTTAGGCCAAGCAGCAGACGAACAGACCGGTCGGACACTTCACGACTCTCGTCCTGTTTCCATTGATTGAAGGCAATGAGCTCATTATCGTTCAAAGACACGTTCCGCATCCGGGCAACTTGAGTGCTTTCAAACGCACGATTTGTCAGTGCAAGGTGCGGTTTGCCTATCTTGGGCGGCGTCCCGGAGTCTAACGCGGCCTCTGCCATTTCGACGTCCAGAAACAGGTCATCGTAGGCCGACAGATGCCAGATCGTATCGTCTGGAAGTTCTTCGATCGCCAAAACGCGCAAAAGCCCGTATCCGCTTTCGATCTGAAATATCAGGAAATCACCCGGCTCAAAGTTCTGCGACATAATGTATTTTAGATTTGCGATTTACGATTTGGCAATTTGCGATTTGGCAATTGAGCATGCCCAAAAAAGTGGTTTAATTTATTACATGATCCGACAAGCATTAGCCCGATGGTGTGAACAGAAAGATGGATTACAAAGCAATGTTGGCAGTCGCCATTGAAGAAGCGTGGGCTGGACTGTCGGAAGGCGGCATTCCGATCGGCGCGGCATTATTCGATGGCGACGGAAAGCTGCTCGGCCGCGGGCACAATCGCCGAGTACAGGAAAACGACCCGTCAATACACGGCGAAACGGATGCTTTTCGCAAAGCTGGCCGTCAGCGTAGCTATCGAAACACAATCATGGTCACGACGCTTGCTCCATGCTGGTATTGCAGCGGGCTTGTCCGGCAATTCGGCATCGGGACGGTAGTTGTCGGCGAGTCGGTTAATTTTGACGGCGGTGTCGAATGGCTTCGCGAAAGTGGCGTGACGGTGATCGATCTCAATTCGGAAGAGTGTGTCGAGATGCTTGCCGCCTATATCGCCGCGAATCCCGAGGCCTGGAACGAAGACATTGGCGAGTAGGTGATTTCAGTCGGGCGAAAATGCGAGTGTGAACGAGCGTGCGGATTTGCCCGTCGGGTAGAAACGCGAGTGTAAACGAGCGTGCAAATTGCGTGTTCTGGGCCAAACTGAGGCACGCTTCCTAACTGCCGCGTTTCCGCCCGTATTCGCCATAACGTACAATGCAAGAAGGGTTTGTACGTTTAGAATTATGACAAAAACACAAACAGCCGCGGATGCGGTAAAGACAATCAAATCCGGCGACCGCGTTTTTATTCACGGGATCGCGGCGGCTCCTTTACAGTTGATCGAGGCAATGACCGACCGTGCGAATGAACTACGCGACGTTGAGATCGTCCATTTGCATACCGAAGGTTTTGCCCGGTACTCCGAACCGCGGTACGCGGAGAATTTTCGTGTTAATGCCTTTTTTGTCGGCGCAAATGTGCGAAAGGCCGTGCATGAAGGCCGCGGCGACTACATTCCCGTTTTTCTTTCCGAAATTCCCGCGCTGTTCCGCAAGGGCGTGCTGCCATTGAATGTCGCTCTGATCCATGTCTCGCCCCCAGATAAACACGGCTTCTGCTCTCTCGGCGTTTCAGTTGATATTGCCCGGGCGGCGGTCGAATGCGCCGATCACGTGATCGCTCAGGTCAATCCGCAAATGCCTCGGACACTCGGCGACGCCCTGGTTAATATTCGCGATATCGACGCAATCGTCGAAGTTGACGAACCGCTGCCAGAGATGCCTATTCCGGAATTATCGGACGTCGACCGTTCCATCGGCCGTTACGTTGCGGAGATGATCGACGACGGGGCTACGCTCCAGATGGGCATCGGATCGATCCCTAACGCCGTCCTGGCCTCGCTCACGGGACACGAACACCTTGGCATTCACACTGAAATGTTCTCGGACGGGCTAATAGATCTCGTTGAATCCGGGGTGGTCACGGGTGAAAAAAAGATCAAACATCCCGGCAAGATCGTTGCGGGATTCGTGATGGGCACGCGGCGGCTTTATGATTTTGTTGATGATAATCCGCAGGTTCTTATGCTCGATATCGCCTATGTCAACGACAGCGCCGTCATCCGCCGTAACCCGAAGGTCACCGCGATCAACAGTGCGATCGAGGTCGATCTGACTGGGCAGGTTTGTGCGGATTCAATTGGCACCATGCAGTACTCTGGGGTCGGCGGGCAGATGGATTTTATTCGCGGGGCCTCGCTGTCCGAGGGCGGAAAGCCGATTATCGCATTACCATCTACGACATCGCGCGGCGAGAGCAAAATCGTGCCGTTTCTCAAGGAAGGAGCGGGAGTTGTTACGACGAGGGCACACGTACATTACATCGTGACGGAATTTGGCGTTGCAAATCTTTACGGCAAAAACCTTCGACAGCGTGCGACAGAATTGATAGGCATTGCTCATCCCGACCATCGTGAAAAGCTCCATAAAGCAGTTTTCGAGCGGTTCAAAACCGCCTCAATTTAATTTTGTTCGATTCGATGCTAATCTGTTTATTTGTTCGATTCTTATGTTTAAGACTTTATCAAAACTAATATGAATGAAGCAGTCATAATAAGCGCGGCGAGAACGCCGACGGGGAAGTTTTTGGGGGCTTTGAAGGGCTTTTCAGCTCCGGAGCTTGGGGCAATTGCGATAAAGGAAGCAGTTAAGAGAGCTGGCGTCGGCGAGGCTGATGTTGACGAAGTAATTATGGGTTGCGTTGTGCAGGCCGGCATAGGCCAGGCTCCTGCGCGACAAGCCGCGTTAAAGGCAGGCTTGCCGCCGACGGTTTCGGCGTTGACCGTGAACATGGTTTGCGGTTCGGGTTTGCGTGCGGTTGCGTTAGCAAGTCAGGCTGTGCAACTTGGCGATTCGGAAGTTGTTGTTGCGGGCGGCATGGAATCGATGTCGAATGTTCCATACGCATTGCAGACTGCGCGCGAAGGCTTTCGCATGGGAAACCAGACGGCGACTGATCTGATGATCCACGACGGGCTGTGGTGCCCGTTCGAGAATTGGCACATGGGCAATACCGGCGAAGTCGTCGCCGAAAAATACGAGATCACGCGCGAAGAACAGGACGACTTTGCGTTCAACTCGCACCGTAAAGCTGCCGAAGCGCAGGCCGCAGGCAAATTCAAAGACGAGATCGTGGCGATCGAAATTCCGCAGAAAAAGGGCGACCCCGTTGTGCTCGATTACGACGAGCCGGTACGCGCGGACACCACGGTCGATAGCTTAAGCAAGTTAAAACCTGCATTCAAAAAAGACGGCGGCACAGTAACCGCCGGCAATGCTCCTGGCGTGAACGACGGAGCTTCGGCGTTAGTTGTTACATCTGCCGAGAAGGCAAAAGAGCTTGGCATCGAGCCGCTCGGTCGCGTCGTTGCTTCGGCGACTTCTGGCATCGAGCCGAAATTGATCATGATGGCGCCGGTTCAGGGCGTGCTCAACGTGCTCAAAAAAGCCGGCTGGACAATGGACGAGGTTGATTTATTTGAGCTAAACGAGGCGTTTAGTGTTCAGGCGCTTGGTGTAATGATGGAACTCGGCCTCGATAAATCGAAGGTCAACGTCAACGGCGGAGCAGTTGCTCTCGGCCACGCAATCGGCAATTCCGGCGGCCGCGTTCTCACGACTTTACTCTATGAAATGAAACGTCGCGGCGCAAAGAAAGGCATCGCGGCTCTTTGTCTTGGCGGCGGCAATTCAGTTGCCATGGCCGTAGAACGCGACTAATAATTCAACCGATTATCGCAACAAACAAATGCCGTTTTCGTTAATCTAAACGAGTTTGGAGGTTTATGATGACAAGTGACAGCAAGGCAAGACTTTTGGGACTGTTGATGTGGCTTTACACGGCATTTAATATTTTGCTCGTGGCCGTGATCGCCATAATTTATATCTCGATCTTTGGTTTTGTTTTTACGCAAGTTCCGCAAAAGCCGGGCGAGCCTGACCCGGCATTCATTATGCTTATATTGATCTTCGCGTTCGCGATTGCATTGATATTCACCATTTTGTTTTCGATCCCAAAGATCGTTGCCGGCTACGGCCTCAGAAAGCAAAAACCATGGGCACGGACGTGGGCGATAGTTGGGTCGATCATGGCGTGTATGTCGTTTCCGTTTGGAACCGCGATCGGTGTTTTCGGACTAGTGTTTCTTTTTAGCGACGAGGGAAAACTGTATTTTGACCAAGTCGCGAGAGGTAACTTGACCGCCGGATCAAATATGATCGCACCACAGCCAAACAGTTGGCAGTAATTGAAGTAAAAAGGCAAAAGTAAAAAGTCAAAATCGAGCGACAGATGATAAGTCTTGTCGCTCGTTTGTTTTGCACACCAAGATTCGATAAATTTTAACAAAAGGATTTTCAAATATGAGTGAAACTATAGGAGTCATAGGTGCCGGCACGATGGGCAACGGCATTGCTCAGACGGCTGCGGCATCGGGTTTTGAAGTCGTTATGTGCGATGTGTCGTCGGATTACGTCGAGCGCGGAATTGCGAACATCAGCAAGAGCCTTGATCGTTTTGTAAAAAAGGAAACAATGACGGAGGAGCAAAAAGGCGAAGTTCTCGGTCGTATCAGAACAACGACAAGTCTCGACGAACTTAAAGATTGCTCGCTGATCGTCGAAGCAGCGCCTGAAAATTTTGAGATCAAGAAGCAGATCTTTGAAAAGCTCGATGCGATCTGCACGGTGGATACGATTCTCTCGTCAAACACCTCTTCGATCTCGATAACAAAGATTGCGGCCGTGACAAAACGTCCCGATAAAGTAATCGGAATGCACTTTTTCAATCCGGTTCCGCTTATGAAATTGGTTGAGGTTATCCGTGGAATTGCAACTAGTGATGAGACTTACACAAAAGTTAAAGGANNCCCGGATGCAATACTTGCTTCGAACACCTCGTCGATTTCAATAACAAAGATCGCCGCTGTCACAAAACGCCCGGATAAAGTGATCGGTATGCATTTCATGAACCCTGTCCCGCTGATGAAGCTGATCGAAGTAATCCGCGGTATCGCGACCAGCGACGAAACATATAAAAAGGTTCATGAACTGTCCGAGAAGATGGGTAAAACCCCGCTCGATTGCAACGACTATCCCGGCTTTGTCTCAAATCGAGTGCTCATGCCGATGATAAATGAGGCGATTTTTGCGTTGCACGAAGGCGTCGCAACGAAAGAATCGATTGACGAGATCATGAAACTCGGCATGAATCACCCTATGGGACCGCTGACGCTCGCAGATTTCATCGGCTTAGACGTTTGCCTTGCGATACTTAACGTACTTCATGAAGGCCTGGGCGATCCGAAATATCGGCCTTGCCCGCTGCTCAAAAAGTATGTCGATGCGGGCTGGCTCGGACGCAAGAGTGGAAAGGGATTTTATGATTACGCGTAGGAAAGAAAATATGAAACCACAGATGGACACAGATAAGCACAGATCGTTGCAGGCGGTTTTCTTTATCCGTGTCCA
>DLHV01000074.1:0-1601 GCA_002483395.1 Chloracidobacterium sp. UBA7659
CTCTGTGCCCTCTGTGGCAAAATTAGCGAATGGCCGAATTTCCCGAACATGGCACCGACGTTCTCACCGAAAGCGAGACAAAGCTCGAAAAACCAAAGCTCTTCAAAGTGCTGCTGCACAATGACGATTTTACGACGATGGAATTTGTAGTTTTCGTGCTCGAATACGTCTTTATGCGTTCGGCTCCGGACGCTTTTGCCATCATGCTAAAGGTCCACAACGAAGGCCTCGGCCTCGCCGGCGTCTATCCCTACGAGATCGCGAATATGAAATCGGAAAAGGCGATGAATCTTGCAAAGGCACGCGAATATCCCTTGCTGTGTACTGTCGAGGAGGAGTAACGGGATTTTTCCACCGATAGATGATAAAATTTAAGCTTTGACACGGACTTTGACTCCGAAGGCAGAAACCCGCGCGGTAGCAAGGGTGCTGATTTGTCAGAACCGGGAGTTGTAACAACCGGGTTCTTAAAGACGCGACGACACACACTCCCTACCGGTCGTGATTCTGCCTTTTGTGTGCCGCCAACTATTTATGACCGAACCTTTGGACCTGAAAAAGACCGTTAATTTACCAAACACCGATTTTTCTCAAAAAGCGAATCTTGGCCAGAGCGAACCCGCGCGGCTGAAGAAATGGAAGGAGATCGGGCTCTATGAGCAAATAACCGAAGCACGACAGGGCAGCGGCAAATTCATCCTGCATGACGGCCCGCCTTATGCGAATGCCGATATTCACATCGGCACGGCGCTTAATAAAATTCTAAAAGATTTTGTCGTAAAGACGCGTTCGATGATGGGTTTCGACGCTCCGTATGTGCCGGGCTATGATTGCCACGGATTGCCGATCGAAACGCTTGTTGAAAAGAAGCTCGCCGAAAAGGGGAAGAACAAAAACGATCTACCGGTTGCGACGTTTCGGCGCATTTGCCGTGAGCACGCCGAGCACGCGATGGACGGCCAGACGCGCGATTTCTCGCGTCTCGGAATCCTTGGCGAATGGGAAACACCATATCTGACAATGTCGCCGGAATACGAATCGTCAACTGCCAGGCTTTTCGGCAAGTTTCTCGAACGCGGCTACGTTTACAAGGGCCTGCGGCCGGTCTATTGGTGCATCCACGACCAAACGGCGCTTGCCGAGGCCGAGGTCGAATATCGTGAACACACATCGCCGTCGGTTTATGTGAAGTTTCCGCTCAAGTCTGATCCAGCCGAGATCGACCCGGCACTTGCGGGCAAAAATGTTTTCGTCGTCATTTGGACGACGACGCCGTGGACCCTGCCGGCGAATTTAGGCATCGCCGTGCATCCCGAGTTTGAGTATTCCGCAATCGGAACGCGGACGCCCTCGTCCGCAAATTCTGAAGATGTTTACATCGTCGCCAGCGAGCTTGCCGCCGTTTTTGTAGAAACTTGCGGACTCGGCGAAGTGAATGAACTCGCTCGATTCAAAGGCTCGAAACTCGACATNNTGATGGAGGCGAAACACGCTTGGCTCGACCACACGTCGCTCATCATGAACGGCGAGCACGTCACGTTGGGCGAGGCCGACGCCGAGGTCGAACTCGACGTGAGGTTTGAAAATAAGGCTGCGAAAAT
>DLHV01000074.1:1660-4360 GCA_002483395.1 Chloracidobacterium sp. UBA7659
ACATTTTACGAGTGAGGTAGAGCACTTCGCGGGCGAGACTGTTTTTAAAGCTAATCCAAAGATTGTTGAGTTCATGCGCGAATCGGGCGCATTGCTCCACTCCGAAAATTACAACCACCGTTATCCGCATTGCTGGCGATGCAAAAATCCTGTGATCTTTCGCGCGACGCCGCAATGGTTTGTTTCGATGGATGAAGTCTCTACCACCCCNNGGAGGGGAGCTTCTGAGCCTGCGTCAAAAAGCGTTTCGGGAAATTGAGAAGGTCGCATGGCACCCGTCGTGGGGCAAAGGCCGTATGGCAAACATGTTCAAGGGACGTCCCGATTGGTGCGTTTCGAGGCAGCGTTCGTGGGGCGTGCCGATTCCGGTTTTTTACTGCCAAGCCTGCGATGAAGCCATCGCCGAACCTACCGTCGTCAATCACGTCGCCGATATTTTTGAGAAGGAAACAGCCGACGCCTGGTACAACCGCGTCGAAAGCGAGCTTCTGCCCGAAGGTTTCACCTGCCCGAAATGCAATGGTGCTGATTTCCGAAAGGAGACCGATATTCTCGACGTTTGGTTCGATTCCGGCTCGTCATGCGTTGCGGTTTTGGAGACGCGCGGCGACACGCTGCGGTTTCCCGCGGACGTTTATCTCGAAGGCGGCGACCAGTATCGAGGCTGGTTCAACTCNNTTGAGTTGCGGCATTGCGGCACACGATTCTGCTCCATACAAACAGATCATCACGCACGGTTGGGTTGTCGACGGCGAAGGCCGCAAGCAATCGAAATCTCTCGGCAACGTCACCGCGCCAAAAGAAATCATCGACAAATCCGGTGCGGACGTTCTGCGTTTGTGGGCGGCGGCGGTCGATTATACCGAAGACGTTCGCTGCTCTAACGAGATCTTGCAGCGCGTCGTCGATGCCTATCGCAAGATGCGCAACACACTACGTTACGCGCTCGGCAATCTCGACGGGTTTGATCCGGCGAATGATATAGTTTCGCTTGACGAGATGCTCGAGATCGACCGTTGGGCGCTGGCAAGCCTCGATGAAGTAACCGCAAAGGTATTGAAAGGCTATGAAACATATGATTTTCAGGCCTCTTACGGCGCTTTGTATAATTTCTGCACTGTCACGTTGTCGGCACGGTATTTCGATATCATCAAGGACCGGCTGTATATTTACGCCCCGCGTTCGAAAGAGCGTCGTTCGGCGCAGACGGCGTTGTATCGTATAACCGACACGCTCTGCCGCCTGCTTGCACCGATATTAGTGTTCACTTCGGACGAGGCATGGGAGAATATTCCGGGACAGAAAACAGCGTCTGTCCATGTTGCGGAGTTCCCCGCCACCGCGGTCGGCGCCGACCCCGCTCTGCTTAGCGATTGGGAACGCATTTTCGCCATCCGCGATGACGTCCTGAGAGCTTTGGAAGAAGCGCGAAACGTCAAGCAGATCGGCTCTTCGCTCGAAGCAAAGGTGATCCTGACGACCGACGCCGGCACCGCGCGGTTCCTGCTCGATTACTACGAGCAGCTCCGTTACATCTTCATCGTCTCGCAGGTCGAAGTGCACGAAGGCGACGCGCTTTCGGTCAGGATCGAAAATGCCGACGGCACAAAATGCGAGCGGTGCTGGAACTATTCAACCCGAGTCGGAGAATTTTCGAAATATCCGACCGTTTGCGAGCGATGCATCGAGGCACTAAGCGAGATTGAGAAGGCCGCGGCGGCGTAAAATCCCTCTGTGAAATCTTTGCGGACTTTGTGTCAAATGGTTTTCCTTAACACAGAGGGCACAGAGTTCTTTCACAAAGTTCACGAAGAGGAGTTTGTAAATGTTCAATAAACTTGCATTTGCCGGTTTGATCGTTATCGTGGTCGTGTGCGGCATTTCTGCCCAGTCGGTTTACACCCCGGACAAGGGCTCGTCCGAGCGAAAGGCGATAATGGACGCTCTCCGCGTTCCGGTCGAACGCGACTTGAAACAAAAGATTGTTTTCGTCACCGACTCCTTCAAAGTGCAGGGAAACTGGACGTTTGTCAGCGGCACCCCGCAAACGCCCGACGGCGGCCGGCCAGATTACCGTAAAACGGTATATCGTGAAGCCGTCGATGCCGGTGCGTTTGATAACAACTTTTTCGCCCTGCTGCGAAAATCGGGCGGAAAATGGCGTGTGGTGACAAAAGCGATCGGCTGCACCGATGTATGTTATGTCGATTGGTGGCGCAGGTATAAGGCGCCAAAGTCGATCTTCCCTTACACCGAATAAGGTAGCTGAAACAGTCCGCCATTGACTGGCGTAAATTAATCATTATGGTCGATCTTTTTTTGCGGGAATTTTCTAAGATGAAAAAGGGATTTATTTTATTCGCATTTGCTCTTTGCACGTTCATTAATGTTTCTAACGGCCAGACACCCGAAAAAGAAGCGGTCAAAGTTCCGCTTGAAAANNAAGCCCATGCGACCGGCGATCCGGAGTTTGCGCGGAAGGCGTTTCACACCGAAGGTAACATGACTTTCATCCGCGACGGCAAGTACATAAGTGAAACGTTCGACGCTTTTATCAAGCGGGCCTTCACCGGCAAACCGGCGGCGGATGAGGAGAAACGCAAGGAAGGCCGCAAGATAGAGGCGTTCGACGTTAACGGAAATGCGGCCATGGCAAAGATCGTACTCGATTATCCTAATGTTAAGTTCGTCGATTATATG
>DLHV01000074.1:4395-5379 GCA_002483395.1 Chloracidobacterium sp. UBA7659
CGAACAGAAAAAGACGCAGTGAACAAAAGGGATATTTTTTGGAAGTTAGGCTACCTCGCCATCGCCGGCGGGGTTTTCATGATCGATCAGGCGGCGAAGGCGTGGGCGGTCCGTTCTCTTCGTTTTGGTGGAGACAGATCCATCATTTCCGGTTTTTTGAATTTTGCTTACGCTCAGAATACCGGTGTAGCCTTCAGCATGCTGGATGATCACGGGGACGCCGGACGTTGGGGTTTATCGATTGTTGCATTCATCGCCGGTGCTCTCGTGCTTTATTTTTTTTGGCGAACACCTCGTACAGACGACCGCATTTTGGGCGCTCTCGCTCTGCTGCTCGCGGGCATCGCCGGAAACGTGACCGACCGCCTGCGGCTCGGCTATGTTGTCGATTTTATCGACGTGCAGTTTGGCTCGTGGCATTACCCGACATTCAATGTCGCAGACATGGCTATTGTCACCGGCGCGGGGCTGATGATAATTGACATGTTCTTGAGTAAGAGAAAACAGCAGGCAGAAACACGACCGGTAGGGAGTGTGCCCGACAAGTGACTACGACCCGAAAAGTATTTCTGATTCTGGGTACGGTGTGCGTTATCGCAACGTTGTCGGGCATTATCGTCCTGACAGGGATGGAATATCAGGCTCGCGCGGCGCTCCCTCTGGAAGAGCAAACTGCTGAAGCAATTTACCGAAATTATGACGGAGCAGTTTGCTTGGCCTGTGACTTTGGTCGAATATTTTTCGCGATGTTTGGCTCACTTGCGTTCGTGGCTGTTCTACTAGGATGGGGGATTTATGAAGTTGGTAGCCGAATCCTCGTAAAAATTGCGACGCCCAAGTAGGTTAACCGGCACACTCGCTACCGCTCGTGTTTCCGCCTTGAGATATGTACCCTGAAATTTATCGCATCGGCAATTTCCCCATAACGACCTACGGCATTTTCCTCGCCGTCGGCATGTTACTGGCGCTTTATGTCGCATCGCG
>DLHV01000074.1:5390-33601 GCA_002483395.1 Chloracidobacterium sp. UBA7659
GCGACGGGCTGCCGCGTGAGCGGATTTACGATCTCGGCCTTTGGACACTGCTCGGCGGACTGTTGGGCTCGAAGGTCCTGATGTTTTTTGTCGAGGACAATGTTCAGGTTTTCTCTTTGGATTTCCTGCGTTCCGGCGGCGTTTATTACGGCGGTTTGATCGGCGGATTTCTTGCCGTTGCGATCCTTGTCTATTTTTACAAGCTCCCGTTCTGGAAGGTGGCGGACGCCTTCGCACCCGGCGTGGCGCTCGGCCAGGCGTTTGGCCGGCAAGGCTGTTTCGCGGCCGGATGCTGCTGGGGCAAGCCGACCGACCTATGGTTCGGCGTCCATTTTACCGAGGCCGGCCACGAATACACCGGCGTTCCGATGTACGGCCCGGACGGCCACGATCTTTTCCTGTACCCGACGCAGCTTATCGAATCGTTCACAATGCTCGCCGTGTTCGGCCTGCTCGTCTGGCTGCACCGCCGCAAAAAGTTCGATGGGCAAGTCCTGATCGCATACGGAATAATCTATTCAATCTTTCGCTTCGCGATCGAATTTATCCGCGACGATCCGCGCGGCGATCTGTTTGGATTGACCACGACGACCGGCCTATCCACTTCGCAGCTTGTCAGCCTCGTGGTCGCCGCCGCTTCTGTTATGTTCATGATCTGGCGGCTGAGAAAGGCGGAAACACGAGCAGTAGCGNNCCTACCGGTCGTGTTTCTGCCTATTTATGCCGCAACTCGATTCTCCCAATAACGATTCGTTTGTGCTGACGGTGGCGGAAGCGGACTTGGGTAAGCGCCTTGATGCATTTCTCGCCGAACGCATCGAAGGCTGGTCCCGCTCGCGGCTGCAGAGGCAGATCGAAAACGGCGACGTGCTCGTTAATGAAAAGGAAGCAAAGCCGTCGTATAAACTGAGAACAGGCGACGAGATCGACATCGACCTGACCGAAGAACCCGCCGCACGTTTCGAACCCGAAAACATCCCGCTCGATATCGTCTACGAAGACGAATACCTGGCTGTCATCAACAAATCCGCCGGCATGGTCGTCCACCCCGGAGCCGGCATCTCAAGCGGCACGCTTGCAAATGCCATCGCNNCCCCTCCTTGATTAGGAGGGGTGGACGCCGCTTCGGCGGACGGGGTGGTTCTCTCTTCCGAACAAAGCCTGGCTGAAACGGCGACTCAAAACCGCGTAGGCATCGTCCATCGCCTCGACAAAGACACGTCCGGCCTGATCGTCGTCGCCAAGGACGAGCAAACCCACGAAGCCCTCGCCGACAAGTTTCGCCTCCGCCAGGTTTTCAAATCCTACGTCGCCCTCGTCCACGGGAACCCGCGCGACAATTCCGGCACCATAGACCGCCCCATCGCCCGCGACCGCTGGCACCGCACAAAAATGACCGTCGCCGCGAACGGCAGGCAGGCACTCAGCTTCTGGAAGGTCCGCCAGCGTTTCGAAAAATTCACCCTCGTCGACGTCGAGATAAAGACCGGCCGTACGCACCAGATCCGCGTCCATCTCGCGTCGATCAACCACCCGGTCGTCGGCGACGAAACCTACAACGAAGGCCGCGACAACACCGTTGCAAACATCGACATTAAAAACGCGATCCGCATAATGGGCCGCTTTTTCCTCCACGCTGAAAAACTCTCGTTCACGCACCCAATAACGCGGGAACGTATGGAGTTCTCACAGGGATTGCCCTCCGAATTGAAAGAATTCTTGGATTTGTTATGATTGGAGCCAAGTTCCGAACCATTTAGCTCCGGTTGTAAAACACAAATGAAATACACTCTTCTTTCGGCCGCGTTTTGTCTTTTTTTCGCCTCTTTTGCTTTCGCTCAGACCAAGGAGATCAACATTATTCCGAAGCCAAAATCAGTAAAGTTCGGCGATGGAAATTTCAGCTTGAATAAGAGCACAACTATTGTCGCACTCGGTGACAACGGTCGAAAGATGGCGGGACTTCTCAATGAAACGTTGAAGAAAAACTTCGGATTTGGACTGAAGATCCAGAACAGTCTTACGGCAAAAAACCATATCTTATTGGGCAGCATTAATTTTGGCCCTTCTCTCGGTGGCGACAACGGCGGTTATCTGCTCACTATTGAGCCTGGCCGCGTTACAATTCTGGGCAGCTATTCTGGTCTATTTTATGGTTTGCAGTCGCTCATACAGCTTTTGCCGACTACATACGTAAAGCAAGTTGAGATATCGGCGGTGACGATCGACGATTCACCACGTTTTGGCTATCGCGGCATGCACCTCGACGTGGCGCGCCATTTTATGCCGGTCTCATTTGTCAAAAAGTTCATCGACCTGATGTCGCAGTACAAGTTCAATTATTTTCACTGGCATCTGACCGAAGACCAGGGCTGGCGGATCGAGATAAAGAAATATCCGAAGCTGACCGAGATCGGCTCAAGGCGGCCTGAGACGGTGAAGGAGAGAAATCTGACGCCGTACATCGGCGACGGCATTCCGCACGGCGGGTTTTATACGCAGGAGCAGATCAGGGAGGTGGTCGCTTACGCTAAGGAGCGGTATATAACCGTAATTCCGGAGATCGAGCTCCCGGGCCACGCGTCTGCGGCGTTGGCTGCGTACCCGCAATTCGGCTGCAAAACCGATTATCAATACAAGGTGCAGACGACGTGGGGCATTTTCAAAGAGGTTTATTGCCCGACCGACGAGACCTTCAAATTTCTCGAAGACGTGCTCGACGAAACCATCGCCCTCTTCCCCGATTCGCCCTACATCCACATCGGCGGCGACGAGGTGCTGAAAGATCATTGGAAGGAGTCGGCGTTCGTTCAGGAGCTAAAGAAACGCGAAAACCTAAAGGACGAGCACGAGGTGCAGAGCTATTTCGTCCGCCGCATCGAAAAATACATCAACTCGAAAGGCAAAAAGATGATCGGCTGGGACGAAATTCTCGAGGGCGGATTAGCGCCGAACGCGACCGTCATGTCCTGGCGCGGTATGAAAGGCGGAATCGAAGCGGCGAAATCGAAACACGAAGTGATAATGACGCCGACCGACTTCGTCTATTTCGACTACGGCCAGGGCGACCCGGCCTACGAGCCGCTGAACATCGGCAGCTACGTGCCGCTCGAAAAAGTTTACTCCTTCGACCCAGTGCCAAAAGAACTGAACGCCGAAGAAGCCAAATACATAATCGGCGGCCAGGCAAACGTTTGGACCGAGTATCTAAAAACTCCGTCGGCGGTCGAATACATGTCTTTTCCGCGCATGCTCGCATTGAGCGAGGTTTTATGGTCGCGACAAGAGACCCGCAACTTTGCCGATTTTCAAAAACGTTTGAACGCCGTCCTGCCGCGTCTCGACAAGCAAAATGTAAATTACCGCATTCCCGAACCGGTTGGGCTGGTTAACGCAATATTTCCAATCGGAAACAAAGGCCTGGAAACGATTCATCTCGTAGGCCTAAGGCCTCCGATTCCAGGTAGCAAGATTCTGTATACATTAGACGGCTCGGTGCCTAACGAGTTGTCAAAGCCTTGGGACGGACCGTTAAAACTCACTCTCAAGCCGGAGGACATCAAAGAGCTAAAAACCATCGTTGTTCTACCAAGTGGCCGGAAAAGCGCTGTCTATTCTGCGATCTTCCTGCGCCGCGACACTCTTGTTCCGGTCGAATTGACAGAGACGAAGCCGGGCGTGACATTTGATCTCGTTCAGCCGAGCGCAGATTTTCCTGAGGACCCGCCATCGCAAAAGGGCGAAACGCGGTCTATATTCTTAACGCAATTCGAAAAGCAGATCGATCTAAGAAAATCGTTCGGCGTTCAGTTCGAGGGTTATTTCCGCGCGACCGTTGATGGCGTTTACGAGTTTCAAGTCGATTCGACATGGGACACGACATTAGTTCTCGGCGGCAAAATCATGATCGACGACGCCGGTGACGCGATGCGAAAAATGCGTTCCGCGATTGTGCCGCTGCAAGCTGGCCTTCACAAAATCTCGCTTCGCTACAATCATCGTGGCGGCGACGCGCATTTTCGCTTTCGTTACGGCATTAAAGGGCAAGGTCTGAGACAGGCCGGCGGCGGCGAGTTTGTACATCAGTAAGAGCGGGGGCAAGCCGCCCTTCCAAACTGTGAGGATTTTTCTTGAACAGGTTTTTTCGCGGTTGGAGAGATAACGTTATGAGGAAGTTTTGTAAGCAAACCCAGACCGGCAAACCAGTTTCAGTCTGGAAGGCGGGCTTGCCCCCGCTCTTCGTATTTTTATCGTGCATTCTCCTTAACATCACTTGTTTTGGCCAAGCGAAAGATTATACTCGCTGGGTAAACCCGTTCATCGGCACGGGCGGCCACGGGCATACGTTTCCGGGCGCGACGCTGCCGTTCGGGATGGTGCAGCTCTCACCCGACACGCGGATCGATAACTGGGACGGAAGTTCGGGTTACCACTATAGCGACGACATCATCTACGGCTTTTCGCACACGCACCTGAGCGGCACCGGCATTCCCGACGGCTGCGATATTTTGTTCATGCCGACAGTCGGCGAGCCGCAGTTTTTTGCTAAGGAAGGCGATAAGTCAGTAAACGGCTACGCTTCGAAATTCTCGCATGCGAACGAAAAAGCCGAGCCGGGATATTACTCGGTGAAACTCGACGACGACGGCATTCTTGCAGAGATGACGGCGACGAAAAGAGTGGGATTTCATCGCTACACATTTCCCGAAACAGAGAGTGCAAATCTTGTTCTAGATCTGGTTTGGCGCGATCGGAGTGGAATAAACGAGTTGAATGTTAATGGGAAGCTCTTCGATGGTTATCGAAAATCAAGCTCATGGGCGAAAAATCAAACCGTGTATTTTGCAGGCGAGTTTTCTCAATACTTCTCCGCTCCATATTGGGGTCCGAATAATACCTTTCCTAAAGGTAGGAGGGCGTGGCTCAATACGACCATTGGAGAGCACATACGCGGAGCTTTTCCATTCGGTAAGTTAAAGAGCCGGCAAGTTCTCGTCAAGGTCGCCATCTCCTTCGTGTCGATCGAGGGTGCGCGGAAGAATCTTGAAGCCGAGTTGCCGCACTGGGATTTTGACAAGGTTCGCGCCGATGCGCGAGATGCGTGGAACAAGGAGCTGTCGAAGATCGAAGTTTCGGGCGGAACGGATGAGCAGACGACGAACTTTTACACTGCGCTGTATCACACGATGATCCAGCCGAATGTCTTTGACGACGTTGACGGACGTTATCGCGGGCATGACGGAAAAATTCACGCATTGCGAGAGAGCGAGGGTGAGAGGGTGCGAGGGCGAGACAAGAACCGATCGGGCTCTCGCNNCGGTTTTCTCGCTTTGGGACACATTCCGCGCGGCTCATCCGCTTTATACGATTATCGATCAGCGGCGGACGGTCGATTACATAAATTCGTTCATACGAATTTACGAGCAGGGCGGGCGGCTGCCGGTTTGGGAATTGTGGGGCGAAGAGACCGACACGATGATCGGCTATCACGCCGTATCGGTGATCGCCGACGCGATGGCGAAAGGGATAAAAGGCTTCGACTACGAAAAAGCCTACACCGCCGCCAAACACTCCGCCGAGCTCGACCACTTCGGCCTCGCCGCCTACAAAAAACGCGGCTACATCTCGATGGAGGACGAGAACGAATCGGTCTCAAAAACCCTCGAATACGCCTACAACGACTGGTGCATCGCGCAGATGGCGAAACTGCTTGTAGAAAAGCAGAGAAAGGAAATGAAGGGCTTTTCGCTCAGCTGGATCGAGAAGGACATCGATCGAAGTGAGGCTGACTATCTCCACTACGGCCAACGAGCGCGCTACTTCGAAAACCTCTTCGACACACGAGTCGGCTTTTTCGTTCCGAAAAAGAACGGCGGCTTTATAAGACCTTTCGCGCCTAACGAGGTAACATTCGGCTTTACCGAGGGCAATTCATGGCAATATTCGTTCTTTGTTCCTCACGATGTGAACCGGTTGATGGAATTGATGGGTGGCCGCGAGTACTTTGCCGGTAAGCTTATCAAGCTTTTCACGACGGACGAAAAGCTGGCTGGCCGCGAACAGGCCGACCTTACGGGCCTTATCGGACAGTACGCACACGGCAACGAGCCTTCGCACCACATTCCTTACCTTTTCAATTACGCGGGACTGCCGTGGCGGACCCAAATGTACGTGCGGAAGATAATGGACGAGTTCTACAAAAACTCGCCCGACGGCCTGATCGGCAATGAGGATTGCGGGCAAATGTCGGCTTGGTACATTCTGAGTGCCAGCGGCTTCTATCCGGTGACCCCGGGCTCCCCGGTCTACTCCTTGGGCACTCCTCTATTTCCGGAGATCACTTACCGGCTTGAAAATGGGAAGTCCTTCACGATCCGGGCGAACAATGTATCGGCTAAGAACATTTACGTACAGAGTGCGACGCTCAACGGCGAGCGTCTTCGAACGCCATCAATAACGCACACGGATGTTACAAATGGCGGATCCCTGGAATTTACAATGACGGATTCGCCGGTTGCAGCCGCCTTTAGTGAGTTTCCAAGCAGTAATGTTGCCTCTGTCGGCGTGCCACGGATCGAGCTCGGCCCGAGTGGGCACATCTTCATTAATTCCGCGACGCCAAAGGCAGAGATCTTTTACACATTGAATGGGGTTGAACCGACGGAAAGATCTACACATTACGCCATACCGTTCACGCTTAGTGCCGAAATTACCGTCTTTATAAAGGCGGTTGCTATCGATGCCAAAGGCAATCGCAGCATGATCGCCGAGGCAAGATTTCAAAAACGCCCGAATGATTGGGCGGTCAAAGTTCTCTCAGGCTACAGCACGCAATACACCGGCGGCGGCGAGGACGCCATTGTCGACGGCATTCGCGGCACGGTGAATTTTGCGAGCGGTGAATGGCAGGGCGTGCAGGGCAAGCCTTACGAAGCGATCATCGATCTAAAGCGTGAAACAGACATTCGCGAACTCGGCGCAAGTTTCCTCCAGGTCGCCGGGCCGTGGATTTGGATGCCGGACCGCATCGAGTTCGAAACGTCAAACGAAGGCACGAGCTTTACAAAGGTCGCCGAGATAAAGCCCGGTTTTCCGCAACGCGAGATGACGCCGACCATCAAAGAGTTCATTCAAAACATCTCACCCACAAAGGCCCGCTACGTCCGCATCCGTGCCTTCAACTTCGGCAAGATCCCCGCCTGGCACCCCGGAGCGGGCGGCGACCCTTGGATATTTGTCGATGAGATTATGATCAAGTGAACTTTTATGCGAAAGCCCGCACGGAGTAAGGGCGATATGCACAATTTGTTCAGTGAACCCATGCGAAAGCCCGCACGAAGTAAGGGCGATATGCGCAACTCAAGGAGACAGACTCAACTCAACAATGCTGGACGACTACGGATTTGAGATCTACGAAGAGAACGAATTTCCCCTTGCATACCTGATCACCTTCCGGACATTCGGGACCTGGCTGCACGGCGACGACCGGTCTACGATCAACCGAAGCAATCGAGATGTGCCGGGCACAGTAAAGCTTGATCCGAATCGGCCGCTTCGAGAGCGTATGCTGGAAAAAATGGCGCAGCCTCCGGTAATACTAGACAAGCCTAGGAGACTCGTTGTAACGGATGCTATCGAGCAACTGTGCCGCCAAAGAAATTACGTTCTTCATGGGCTGAATGTGCGAACGAATCACGCCCATGCCGTGGTTGCCGCTGCTGCAAAGCCCGAAAGGATCGCGGACGCAATGAAAGCATTTGCAACCAAGCGATTGAGGGAACTGGGACTAGTCGGAGCTACGGAGCGAGTCTGGTCCCGCAGCCGGAGTCGGCGCTATTTGTGGAAACCGCTCCACGTCGAGGCGGCTGTGAACTACGTTCTCTATTGTCAGGGCGATGTGCGGTTTGAAATGGATGATTGGGTTCATTGAGTGTATCGCCCCCGTGTGGTTTCGCATTTTGGCTTGACCATATCGCCCTTACTTCGTGCGGGCTTTTGCACATTTACTCAGGCTTGCCTTCAAACACATCCTTCTTCGCAAACCCGCTTTTCTTGAACTTTCGTAAAACGGTCCGCAACTCATTGTCGGCCTTTGTCACAATCCGGCGGAGTTTCTGCTCGGGGCGGGCCATAAAATAGGTAACGTGCGTAGTTTCGTAGCCGTTTGGCGAGTGCGGCGAGAAGTAATAATTCGAAATACAGCGGCGCGTGTCCGCCGCCTTGACCTCGTTTACGGAGTGAAACGACTTATCATTTGTCGACATCAGAACGAGGCGGTTGAAAAGGCTGGGGATCTCGACTGGCTCTCTAACATCCTCGTCCCAAAGCTCAAGATTTCCGCCGTTTTCCGGCTTCCATTCGGGCGTTATGTAATAGAGCAGGTTCAGTACACGGTAATTCCTCTGCTCGCCGTCGTGCGAATTATCAAGGTGCGGATTGAGAAAATGGCCCTGCGACATCGCGCTTATCCCGCCGGCGTAGAGGTGCGGGTCGCCCACGGCGTCCTTTATGCCGGTCAATTCCGCCACCTTTTGAACTACACGCTCATCCTGAAACGCAAATGTGATATCGGCGATCAGCGGGTCGAATTTATCGAGCGATTTCGACGTATGTTTTTTCTCGCGAAAACTGTCGAGAAGCCGCATTTCAGCCGACGGCGGAAATGCTTCGCTGATACTGTGGGCGATGTCTTCGGGTAAAAGGTTGTCGATGGCGCAGTATCTTGTTTTAATCTCCTTCTCGGCGTTAAAATCGCGGGCGATTGCATCGGCGTCGCGCTCCAGCCGATCAACGATAAGTTTTACAAGTTCTTCACGCATTTTATTAATCTATAATGAACATTGTGTAAAAGCAAAAATAAAGGAGTCGCCGCAGCAAGGAAGTTCCGGTTCCTTCTACACGGTTACTGAGATTCCGCAAACCAGAATGTTGACGTTTCAGTTGCGGTAAACCACAATGTAGGCGGACGAATCGTGAATATTCAGATGGCAAAGCTCGTAATCCTTGGCGTAGCAATTGGGTTTGCAACGGGCATCGGCGTTTATACTTTCTGGTACGCAAAAGGCTACTCTTACATGAGCAACGACCCGATGGCCTGCGCGAACTGTCATGTGATGAACGAACAATACGACGGCTGGCAGAAATCGAGCCATCATTCGGTCGCGAAGTGCAACGACTGCCATACGCCCCACGATATTGTCGGCAAGTATTACACCAAAGCGTCAAACGGTTTTTGGCATTCCTACTACTTTACGACCGGAACTTTTCACGAACCTATCCAGATAACCGAGCGAAACCGGCAGATTACCGAAGAGTCCTGCCGTTATTGCCACCAGGCTATGGTCGAATCGATCACGGCTTCGGTGCCGGGCTCGCATTTTGACGAGGTTTCCTGCATCCGGTGCCATCGCTCTGTAGGGCACATGCATTAGCACGATCGTATTTCCCTTTAGATAACGAGAGATAATATGACTGAAAAAGAGAACACTGTTACTGATGAAAACACAGCGAACAAGCCCGAAGAGAGCAAAACGCGCCCAAAGCTTTACAGCGTAAAGATTGTCGCTCTTGTTGCGTTTGCCGCCTTTGCCGCCGCAATTGTCGGCACGGCGCTCCTGACCAACATTATGGAACGCAAGCAAGAAGCTAGGAATCCCTTTTTTCGTGTTGTAGACCTGACGGACGAAACGGACGATCCGGCGGTTTGGGGCAAAAACTTTCCACTCCAGTATGATGGCTATAAGCGAACTGTCGACCAGGTGCGCACCAGATATGGAGGCAGCGAGGCTCAGGCCCAAACGCCGGATAACGCTGATCCGCGATCTGTCGTGGCACAGTCGCGGCTGGAGGAAGACCCACGCCTGAAAACGATGTGGGACGGATACGCTTTCGCGGTCGACTTTCGCGAAGAACGTGGGCATGCATATATGCTAGACGACCAGACATTCACCGAGCGCCAGCAGGTCGTTAAACAGCCCGGCACCTGTATAAATTGTCACGCATCGGCCTATACGGCCTATAAGCGGCTTGGCGGCGGCGATATTGTGCAGGGCTTTAATGCTCTAAACAAGTTGCCGTATTTCGAGGCCCGGAAAGAAGTTAATCATCCGGTTGCTTGCATAGACTGCCATGATTCACAGACTATGCGACTTCGGATAACGCGGCCGGCATTTATGGAAGGCATTCGTGTCGCAAAAGCCGCACAAGGCATACAGAACTTTGACGTCAATCGCGACGCGACGCGGCAGGAGATGCGGGCGTATGTGTGTGGCCAGTGTCACGTCGAATATTACTTTAAAGGGCCTGAAAAGATCCTTACTTATCCGTGGCAGAATGGGCTGAAGATTGAAAACATACTCTCTTACTACGACGCGGTTCAGCATAAGGATTGGACGCACGCGCAAACCGGCGCAAACGTCTTAAAGGCACAGCATCCCGAATTTGAAATGTACAATCAGGGAATTCACGCCCGTGCCGGCGTGTCCTGTGCCGACTGTCATATGCCATACACCCGCGAAGGCGCGATGAAGATAAGCAACCATCACGTACGTACTCCGCTGTTGAGCATAAACATGTCATGCCAGACGTGTCACAAGGCGAGCGAGGAAGAGTTGAAATTCAGGGTCGAGACGATACAGGAAAGGACCTTTAAGCTCCGTAATCTCGCGATGGACGCGCTTGTCCAGCTTATAAGTGACCTTAAATCTGCAAAAGAACGTGGATTTTCAGATCAGCAGCTCGCCGCGGGCCGGGATTTTCAGCGCAAGGCTCAGTTTTATCTCGATTTCGTTGAGGCTGAAAATTCCATGGGCTTTCATGCTCCCGAAGAAGCCGCACGAATTTTGGGCGAGTCGATGAATTTTACGCGGATGGGTCAAGTTGCTCTGCGCGATTCAGGATTCGCTGCAAGTGCTTTTCCCACATCGGTGCAATAAACGGAAGCTCACGCTTTTTCGGAAAGGCCGTGAAATTCCGACGGCCTTTTTCATTTGAGGAGCGTCTAATACTCAATTGCCGGACGCAAGAGTTAGAAAATAGAATTCCGGTAAAATCAGAAATAATGAACAGAAGATTTTTTCTAAGAACAAGCGGAATTGGTTTGGCGAGTTTTGGTCTTATGGCCGCCGCACCGGACTTTCTACACCAATTTGCAAAGGCAGCCGATACCAAAACCGGATACGGCAAAAAGAAAGTTCTTGTCACGATTTTCCAACGCGGCGCGGTCGACGGGCTGAACATGGTGGTCCCGCACGGCGACAGCGAATACTACAGCCTGCGGCCGACGATCGCTATTCCCGCTCCGAATAAAACGGACGGTGCGGTAAATCTTGATGGCTTTTTCGGCCTTCACCCGTCGCTCAAACCGCTCGAAAAATTCTGGGCATCGAAACAGCTTGCGGTCATTCATTCGGCTGGTTCGCCCGACAATACGCGCTCGCATTTCGATGCGCAGGACTATATGGAATCGGGCACGCCGGGTTATAAGGGCACTCGTGATGGCTGGCTAAATCGCGCGATGCAGGCCACAGCCGGCAAAGACGATTCGCCGTTTCGCGCCGTCGCCATGACACAGCAATTGCCGCGTTCGCTCTACGGCCGCGCGCCGTCGGTCGCGATGACGAATCTTGCCGATTTCGCGATCAAAGCCGGCATCTATACCCAGGATATGAAGGGCGGATTTGAAGGCGTTTATGCACAGAACACAAAGGACAGCCTCGGCGAAACCGGCAAGGAGACGTTCGAAGCGGTCAATTTTCTAAAGCAGGCAAACCCCGCAAAATACAAACCGGAAAATGGAGCGGTTTATCCGCCGTCGCCACTTGGCCGCTCACTGATGCAGATTGCCCAGTTGATAAAGGCAGGCTTGGGACTTGAGGTTGCATTTGCCGAAGCTGGTGGATGGGACACACACGTTAACGAAGGCGGAGCACGCGGCCAGCTTGCAAATCTGCTCCGCGATTTTGGTGCGGCGATTGCCGCGTTCGGCACCGATCTCGGCAAACGGATGGACGACGTTGTCCTGCTTACGATGAGTGAATTCGGCCGCACCGCCCGCGAAAACGGCTCGCGCGGCACCGACCACGGCCACGCAAACGCGATGTTCGTGCTCGGAAATTCGGTCAAAGGCGGCAAGGTTTACGGCGATTGGAAGGGCCTCAAATCGGACCAGCTAAACGAAGGCCGCGATCTTGCTCTGACCACCGACTTCCGCGACGTATTTGCCGAAGCCGCGAGCCGTCACCTCGGCACCAAAGATCTCGCAAAGCTCTTCCCGAAATTCGCGGCAAGCAGGACGAACTTCCGCGGCTATCTCGGTTAGCGGTTTTTCACCGCGGAGACGCAGAGGCGCAGAGGAAAAGAATTTCATCCACAGATTTACACAGATGAACACAGATAGGGGAAAAGCCTGAAAAATATCCGGGTTCATCTGTGTCTATCTGTGTTCATCCGTGGCTATAAATTCTTTCTTCGCGTCTCGGCGGTTAAACTTTCATTTGCTATGCTCGATGAGTGTTCAAAACCCGCAGCCTCAAACCCGAACGCATCGACACCGGCGATTACACGCCCGACGAATACGCCGTATTTCTCCGCGAAATAGCTTTTATTAACAGATATTTCGGCGACAGCCGTGCGCTAAGAAAGACGCTGCTTCGCGACATCGAGCGGCTCGATTTGCGCGATTTCAGCGTTCTTGATGTCGGTGCGGGTTCCGGCGAACTTTTGCGGTTGATAGCGAAATTTGCGCAGGTTTCAGATCGAAAGGCCCAACTCACGGGCATCGATCTCAATGAAATGTCCGCTGACACAATGCAAACTGCGTCCGACGATTTCCCAGCGATTTCGCCTGTTCGCGGCGACGCTCTTTCGCTCCCATTTGCCGACAATTCGTTCGATTACGCGATCTCGTCGCTCTTCTTTCACCACTTAACGGATGAGCAGATCGTCGCTGCTTTGAAAGAAATGTCCCGCGTTGCCCGCCGTCGCGTCATAGTCATCGACCTCGAACGCAGCGTTAAAGCCTGGCTACTGTACAAACTGTTCTGCGTTGCCTATCGCATCAGTCCGCTGGTGCGGCAGGATGGTTCGCTGTCGATAAGGAAGGGATTTCAGGTGGAGGAATTCGAAAATATAGCAGTAGATGTGGGGTTAGATGAGTTTTTCGTAACTCGCGTGGCTCCATATCGGCTCGTTCTAGGGTCGCGAACAGCTATTGATCTGCGGTAAATAAAACATAACGCTGACTGTTGGACGCAGCAGTATAGAATTCTCTAACGCCCTGAAACCACTCCCAAGTATATGACAGATCGTCATCCGTCAAGGAAAAGCCATAGTCTTCTGCATCTATAGAAAAATAGCGGGACCTGAAGTCGCCAAAGCTGACCGTTGGTAAAGCCTCAGCAATTGCTTTGACTTGCTCCGGCGTCTTAAGGCTCATGATGTAGTCGGAGCCAAAATAAAGTAAGTCGCCCGCAAGTACGGCGTGATTAAGCGGAAAACTTCCTCCATCCCAAGTGAGTTTTCCGTCAGAGAGTACACGATGCATCGCGTCCCACGCTTTGTCGCTTTCTACTGCTAACGGATTTTCTTCCGACAAATAATCTTCTTCTATGACTTCTTGAAGGTGGGCTAATCGCTCATCGTCCGATTCGAATGACCGAAGCTGTGATACCTCATCAGCGGTTAACGCAAAGTGAACTCCAAGACAAGACATGTGTGCGATTCTCCTATACTGTACCCTAATCCATCTTCCGCAATCTCAACCGCAGGGCCTGCAGTTTGATAAACCCTTCAGCATCATGCTGATCGTATGCACCGGCGTCGTCTTCGAAGGTGACGATACGCTCTTTGTAGAGAGAATACGGTGATTTGCGGCCGGTGACGATGACGTTGCCTTTATACAGTTTCAGCCGCACGTCGCCCGAGACGGTTTCCTGCGTTTGCTCGATCATTGAACGCAAAATTTCGAACTCCGGTGCAAACCAGAAACCGTAATAAACGGATTCGGCGAACTTAGTGCCGAGCGAATCGCGCAAACGCATTACCTCGCGGTCCAATGTGATCGATTCGAGGGCGCGGTGCGCTGTCTGCAAAATGGTCACGCCCGGCGTTTCATAAACACCGCGGGACTTCATTCCGACAAAGCGGTTCTCGACCAGATCGACGCGTCCGATGCCGTGTTCGCCGCCAGTGAAATTTAACTTTGTCAGCAGATCGACCGCGCCGTATTTCTCGCCGTTTATCGCTATTGGCTCGCCTTTTTCGAACGTAAGAATGATCTCTTCTGCCTGGTCCGCAGCTTTTTCCGGCGATTTCGAAAGCAGGAAAATATCGTCCGGCGGAGCAGCCCACGGGTCCTCGAGAATGCCGCCTTCGTACGAGATATGCATCAAGTTCCGATCCATCGAATACGGCTTTGCGGCCGTCGCCGTGACTGGAATGCCGTGATGCGCACAATACGCGATAAGGTCGGCCCGGCCCTTGAATTCCCACGTTCGCCACGGTGCGATGACCTTGATGTCCGGCTGCAAAGCATAATAGGTAAGCTCAAATCGGACCTGATCGTTCCCCTTGCCGGTTGCACCATGTGCGACCGCGTCGGCACCTTCTCGCTGCGCTATCTCGATCTGTTTTTTGGCTATTACGGGGCGTGCAAGCGAGGTTCCCAGCAGGTAAACACCTTCATACAAAGCATTTGCCTTGACGGCCGTCCAAACAAAATCCTTGACAAATTCTTCCCGCAGGTCCTCGACATACAGCTTCGAAGCACCCGTCGCAATCGCCTTTTCCTCAAGCCCGCTCAGCTCCTCGCCCTGCCCGACATCGGCGCAATAGCAGACGACTTCGCAGCCGTATGTTTCCTTGAGCCAGAGCAGCATTGCCGACGTATCAAGCCCGCCCGAATAGGCAAGCACAACTTTATTTATCTTTTTTGTCATTTTTCGTGAACGTAGGCAGAAACACGACCGGTAGGGAGTGTGTTAAAGGTGTGAGTTCGGTCGTTACCACTTTCGGTTCTGACAAAACCGCACCCTTGCTACCGCGCGGGTTTCCGCCTTTTGCAAAATCAGCCTACAATTATACCCTCACGGAGATAATGATGACCAATTCGGGCCAACTTTGGGGCGGCAGATTCACCGGTAAACCGGATGAAACCTTCGCCGAATTCAACAATTCCTTCCGGTTTGACAAGAGGCTGTTTGCTGCCGATGTTCGGGCGAGCATCGCTCACGCAAACGGGTTGATGCGCGCGGGCGTTTTGACGGCGGATGAAAATGCCGCGATCACCGGCGCGTTGCGGACAATGCTCGAATTCGCCGCGGACGATCCCGTATACATGGAATCGGACGCGGAAGACATCCACTCATTTATCGAATCAAAACTCGTCGGACTCATCGGTGACACCGGGAAAAAGGTGCATACCGGCCGCAGCCGCAACGATCAGGTCGCAACCGCCTTTCGCCTCTGGCTACGAGACGAAATTAGGAATATCCGTACCGACGCAAAAAATCTACAGTCTGCATTGATCGCCGCCGCCGAACGTCACACTAAAGCCGTTCTGCCCGGCTATACGCATTTGCAGCGTGCCCAGCCGGTTTTGTGGGCACACTGGTGCCTTGCATATTTCGAAATGCTTTCACGCGATCTTGAGCGTTTATCTGAGGTGGCACGCCGCGTGAATATTCTGCCCCTCGGCTCGGCTGCCTTGGCGGGAACGAGTTTCAATATTGACCGTGAAGCCGTTGCTACGGAACTCGGCTTCGAATCCGTCTCGGCAAACAGCCTCGATGCGGTTTCGGATCGCGATTTTGCCGTCGAGTTCGTCGGGGCATGCTCGCTCGTCATGATGCACCTGTCGCGGCTCGCCGAAGATCTGATAATTTACGCGACGACCGAGTTTGGATTCATCAAGCTTAGCGATGCAGTCTCAACCGGCTCAAGCCTGATGCCGCAAAAGAGGAATCCCGACGCTCTTGAACTGCTCCGCGGAAAGGCTGGCCGCGTCTTTGGCCACCATACAGCGTTGCTTGCAATACTTAAAGGCTTGCCGCTGGCCTACAACAAGGACATGCAGGAAGACAAAGAAGCCGTTTTCGACACGGTCGACACGGTCCGAATGTGCTTGAACGTCGCGGCGATCGTGCTAAACAATCTGACCGTCAACGAAGCCCGCACCTGCGAGGCCGCCATGAAAGGCTATCTGAACGCAACCGAACTCGCCGATTATCTCGTCAAAAAAGGCGTCCCGTTCCGCACGGCGCACGACACCGTCGGCCGCATCGTCCTTGAGGCGATCGAACAGGGGAAAGAGTTGAACGAAATGAGCCTCGAAGATCTTGCAAAGGTGTCAGATCAAATAGAGGCCGATGTTTTCGACGCATTAAGCCTGGAGCAAACGCTCGCAAGCAAGGTGCAACCCGGCGGCACTTCACCGAAACGGGTCGCTGAAGCAATCGCCGACGCGAAAAAGCGTCTCTGACTGGAACGCAGGCGCCCTCGCCTGCAATGCGTGCATCGCACGCAGATTGGGTGTAATTTAGAGTTTTCAGATCGCTTTCGCGATCTTGCACGCGAGGGCGCGTGCGTTCCCGGCATATGATACGAAGACCGTTAAATTTCAAACAGTGGATCGACGAGCACCGGCATCTTCTCAAGCCGCCGGTGGGCAACCAGTGCGTTTACGACGACGAGGATTTTATCGTGATGGTCGTTGGCGGCCCGAATTCGCGCAAGGATTATCACTGGGACGAGGGCGAGGAATTGTTTTACCAGCTTGAAGGCGATATCAAGGTGCAGATTCAGGAAGACGGTAAGTGCATCGAAGTTCCGATCCGCGAGGGCGAGATGTTTCTGCTTCCCGCCCGTGTTCCGCACAATCCGATCCGCGGTGCGAACACCATCGGCATGGTCATCGAACGCAAACGCCGCGACGGCGAACTCGACGGCCTGCTTTGGTTCTGCGAAAACTGCAACAGCAAACTGTACGAAGAGTATTTCGTGTTGGAAGACATTACCACTCAGTTTCAAGGCGTGTTTGCGAAATTTTATGGCGACGAGAATTTGCGGACGTGTAAAAGCTGTGATGCCGTGATGGAGCTGCCGCCAGTTGCAAGTTAAATATGCGACGAAATCTATGAAAATCAAGTTAGTAGTTTTTGCAATTGCGGTTTCATCGATTTTCAGCTTATGTCGAAACGCACGCACAGTGCAGCTGCGTCTCCTGACTACGAATTTTGCCGACATTGAGAGATTGGAAAATGAAAACGGTTGACATGTCCGAACAGGCGATTTTAAGGCGATTAAAAACGGTTGACCGTTTGCGCGACCTATGTCTCGCTTTGATGAAAGCAAAAAAGTCAAGACGACAACGTACGCGTTGCGGAATCTAAAATTGTAAACAGGGGACAAAAGCCGACCACATCACCGAAAGACACGAGATAATCTATAATGAAGCTAAGATCAACATTCAAAATAACCGTCTGGGACCCGGCACCCGCTGACGAAACAGACGAGATTGCGGACATTGCGCGGGCGAGGATCCGAAAGGCCTTTACGGGCGATCTCGAGGGAACGAGTGTCGCGAATGCGATCCTTTATCAAACTCCTGCGAAATCGGGCGGCTACGCGGCGCTTGAACGCATCACCGGCAAGATCGGCGACCGCGAGGGGACTTTTGTCGTTCAGCACAGCGGCATTCGCGATGCGACGGGTGAGGGCCCGGCCTATGGCGATGTCGTTCCCGGGTCCGGTACAGGCGGCTTTGCGGGCGTAACCGGCACGATGAAGATCGAGGAGTCGGAATCCGGCGAGTCGTTTCTATTCGATTTGACCTTCGAATAAATGGGCGAAGAACACAGCATCATTTGGCGCAGGCTTGATATGCCCGGGCATGAATCGGCTCGTGTTTACAGCGACGGTGACGGCTGCTATCTGGACGGTGCCGCCATTTTTCTTTATGAAAAGCAGCCCTGTCGCCTTGAATATCTAATCCAGTGCGACCCCGATTGGCAAACCGCCTTTGTGAGCGTTGACGGCTGGGTGGGCGACGAAATAATCGAGCTTGAGATCGCAACCGCCGCGGACGATGTCTGGTACTTGAATGACGATGAGGTAGCAGAGCTTGAAGGCTGCATCGATATTGATCTGAACTTCAGCCCGATCACCAATCTGCTGCCACTCAGGCGTTTGAATCTCGCCATCGGCGAATCGAAAACTGTCCGTGCCGCATGGCTGCGGTTTCCTTCGTTCAAATTGGAGGCGTTCGATCAGGTTTACGCGCGTATCGATGACACGACAGTTCGATATGAAAGCGGCGGCGGGCGGTTTGTGACCGAGCTTAAAGTAAACGAAGCCGGGCTCGTGACGGGTTATCCCGGCTACTGGACACAGGAGGAATGACTCCGAGGTTTGACGAAAACTCAAGCTCACCACCTTTTGCTTCGGCCACGTCTTCTGAAACGAGAGGGGCAAGATCGACGGATGCCGTCTTCCTGAAAATTGACCGTTGATACAAAACCTTGCAAATCTTTACATTTCTAAAGTGAATATCATTTGCCTATTCATAAAAACTGTCCTAAATTGTTACAAATTCAAACAAAGTGCTTTCTGCTTTTGAATTTTCGACTCCGTTCTAATCCAAATACGGTTTTTTTGAGGACTTTAAAATGATGAGAATATTCCTGTCTCTGAAAGGCTTGTGCGTTTCGAGCGTACTACTATTGTTTGTCGTTTCAGGTATCGCAGCCCAGGAAAAGCCCAAGGCCACGCCTAAGCCAAAGGCAACGGCCACACCGGCCGCTACGCCGACGCCGACACCGGGGCCGCCGAATACGTTTCAATCGTCTATCGCCAGCTTGCGTTTTCGCGAGATCGGCCCCGCGACCATGGGCGGCCGTGTGGACGATATCGAGGTGGTCGGCTCGGACCCAAGAATTATCTATGCCGCACTTGCCGCCGGTGGTATTTTGAAGTCCGTCAATGGCGGGACATCCTGGGCAACCATTTTTGATAAGGAAGCGGTTCCGAGTGTCGGCGATATTGCAATTTCGCCCTCGAACCCGTCGATCATTTGGGCCGGTACCGGCGAAGCAAATAACCGGCAGAGCTCGTCGTGGGGCAACGGTATTTACAAGTCAATGGATGCAGGAAAGACCTGGAAGTTGATGGGACTTTCGGAAACTCATCACATCGCACGAGTGGTGGTTCACCCGACGAATCCGGATATTGTTTACGTTGCCGCCACAGGAAAACTGTGGAACTCAAGCCCGGAACGCGGCGTCTATAAAACGACCGATGGCGGCAGGAGTTGGCAGCACGTGTTGAAATTAAATGATGATACGGGTGCAACCGACCTTGCCATCGACACCGAAAGTCCAAACATCCTCTACGCAGCAATGTACCAGCGGCGCCGAACGGTTTTTGGCTTTAACGGCAGCGGCGAACACAGCGCTCTTTACAAAACCAATGACAGCGGCGAAACATGGAGCAAGATCACGAAGGGAATGCCGTATGACACTGAAAATGCCCCGACGCCGCGGCCCGAAAACCTTCTAGAAACCGGCCGCAACGCGCTTGCCGTCTATCCGAAAGACACGAACATCGTTTACGCGTTGATCGAGCACGCGAACGGCGGCATCTTCCGCTCTAATGATAAAGGCGAGACATGGGCCCGGATGGCCGAAATCGCCGCCAATCCGCGCCCGATGTATTTCAGTCAGATTCGGATCGATCCTAATAACGACCAACGCATCTGGCTCGCCGGCGTAACGATGCAGTATTCGGAAGACGGTGGCAAGACGTTTAGTGGAAATTTCGCCAGAGCTCCGCACGCTGATACGCATGGAATGTGGATCGATCCGAAAGATTCCAATCATTTAATAATCGGCAACGACGGCGGCATCAATATCACGTATGACCGCGGCAGGACGTGGGATTATGCCAATACGGTGCCGATCGGGCAGTTTTATGAAGTAGGAGCCGACAATGCAATGCCGTATAAGATCTGCGGCGGATTACAGGATAACAACACATGGTGCGGCCCGAGCATGTCGATGAGTCCCCGTGGCATATCGAACGACGAATGGTACACGATCGGCGGAGGCGACGGGTTCTTCGCACAACCCGACCCGAAGGATCCGAACATCGTATATGCCGAATCGCAAGACGGAAATCTTTTGCGTCGAAATCTCGTAACCGGTGAGAATAAGGGCATTCGCCCGCGAGAGGAAGAAGGCGAAAAATTCTATCGGTTTCAATGGAATTCGCCGATACTTATTTCCGCATACGATTCAAACACGATCTATTACGCCGGCAATTTTGTTTTCAAATCGACGAATCGCGGTGACGGTTGGACAAAGATCAGCCCGGAGTTGACGACGAACGTTGATCGCAATACTTTGGCGATTATGGGTAAAGTGCCTGATAAAAACACGCGTTCGCGACATGACGGAGTCCAGCAGTACCCGGCCGTTTCAACAATTTCCGAGTCGCCGGTGAATCGAAATGTTTTGTGGGCAGGAACCGACGATGGCAATCTTCAGGTAACACGCGACGGCCAAACCTGGAAAAATGTGGTCGATAAGATTCCGGGTTTGCCAAAGGGAACGTACGTCAGCCGCGTCGTCGCCTCAAAGGAGAATGAAGGAACGGCGTATGCCACATTCGATGGGCACCGCATGGGTGATTTTAAGGTTTATGTTTATATGACCGCCGATTTTGGCGAAACATGGAAATCGATCTCGTCGAATTTGCCGCAAAATAACGGTGTCATCAACGTTATTCGCGAGCACCCGCGCAATCCGAATCTGCTTTTTGTCGGGACAGAGTTTGGCCTTTTCGCTTCAACCGACCGGGGTGGAAGTTGGACGCAGCTAAAGCACAATCTTCCGACCGTCCCGGTCGACGACATTCTAATCCATCCACGTGAAAATGATTTAATTTTGGGCACACACGGGCGTTCGATCTGGGTAATGGACGACATTACACCGATCGAGCAGATGAACGAAACCGTACTGAACAGCGGCATTTATTTGTTTGACACGAGACAAGCCGTGATGTGGCGAACGTGGAACAACAAGGCTCTTACGTCGGATAAAGCATTTTACGGACAAAATCCACCGAATGGAGCTCTGATTAATTTCTATCTGAAAGAGCCGCTCGGCGAAAAGGAAACTGTCAGCATCACTTTTCAGGATTCACAAGGAAGAACCGTCAGAACCGTGAATTGCACCCGCCCGCAGCCTTCGCCAACGCCCCAGACAGTACCGGGCCAAGGCGGTGGGGGAGGAGGTTTTGGCGGTGGTGGTGGTGGTGGACAGCAGTCATGCAATGCCTTTAAAGGAGTAAACCGGTTTGTATGGGATATGCGTTCGCGACCGGTAGGCCCCCAGCCTGGCGGGGGCGGAGGCGCCGGAGGTCCTGGCGGAGGAGGTGGTTTTGGGGCTGCGTTGGCAAACCTTGGCTTCCGTGTCGATCCGGGCGATTATACCGTTAAAGTAAAATTCGGTGATAAGGAATTGTCCAAACCATTAAAGGTGGTTGACGATCCTCGCATCGTTTTCTCGGTCGAAGATCGAGCCAAAAAGCGGGACGCGCTGAACAAACTTCAACCGTTTGTGATGCAAGCAACGCTGGCTCAAACCACGATCGTAAGTTTGCGAACGAATTTAAATGCCGCCATCGAGGCGTGGAAACGCCCCGGAATTCCGCAGCCTCCCGAGACTGTGAAAAAAGCCGCGGATGATTTGCTTAAGAAGATCGATACGATCTATGTAAACTGGGGCACACCGCCCTCTTTGGTCAGCAATATCAGTCAGGCCGGGCCGCCACTGGTCGAATTACCGCGACCCTTGAATCAGCGTGTCGCTCAGCTTTTGGTTAGCATCGAAGGGGCATCAACCGCTCCGACGGATTGGGAAATATCGCAGATCGACATTCTGTCAAAGAAAATTCCCGGAGCCGCCGATGAGGTTCGTAAACTTGTAAGTGAAGACTTGGCTGCACTTAACACAATGATGCTGGAAGCTAAGATCCCTTACATCCAGCCTCCTGCTGGTCCCGGCGGTGGAGGTGGAGGCCAACGTCCGCCGACCGATGACAATTATCACGAGCTGTAAAAGCTCGGAAAATCGGCAAACTGAAAAGGCAAAGAATGTGATCAACACATTCCCGGCCTTTTCTTTTTGATCGCAATATTGTTGCCGGATCACTGGAGTTGTGCGAGTCCGTTTCCGCTCACGCATGGCAATCGGTAAAATGACTTGATGCTAAAGATCGACATCCATACACACATCCTTCCAAAAAACACCCCAAACTGGAAGGACAAGTTCGGCTACGGTGGTTTTATAACGCTCGACCATTACCAGCCTTGCTGCGCACGGATGGTGCGGGACGACGGCGTGGCGTTTCGCGATGTTGACGAAAATTGCTGGAGCCCGATGAAGCGTATCGAGGAATGCGATTTTGCCGGGATAAATGTTCAGGTGCTCTCAACCGTGCCGGTAATGTTCAGCTATTGGGCCAAGCCAAGGGACTGTGCCGAGATCGCCGGATTTCTAAACGATCACATCGCCGAAACAGTAAGTGAATTCCCTCTTCGTTTCATCGGCCTTGGGACAGTGCCGATGCATGACACTGCTCTTGCCGTCAAAGAGCTAGAACGCTGCAAGAAACTCGGTCTCGCCGGTGTTCAGATTGGCACGAACGTAAATCAATTAAATCTTGGCGAGCCGCGGTTTCTCGATTTCTTCATAGCGTGCGAGCAATTGGGCATGGCAGTGTTTGTTCATCCATGGGAAATGATGGGCGAAGCCGACATGCAGAAATACTGGCTGCCGTGGCTGGTCGGAATGCCGGCGGAGGTTTCGCGCGCGATTTGTTCGCTGATATTTTCAGGCACGCTCGAACGGCTGCCGAATCTACGTATTTGTTTCGCGCACGGCGGTGGCTCGTTTCCCGCGACTCTCGGCCGCATCGATCACGGCTTCAACGTCCGGCCAGACCTGTGTGCCGCCGACAATCCGCACAGCCCCCGAAAATACCTGAACAAAATGTATTTCGATTCGCTCGTTCACGAACCGGCAAAACTTGATTACCTGATCAAGCTCGTCGGTGCCGATCAGGTCGCCCTCGGCACCGATTATCCTTTTCCGCTAGGCGAGGCTGAGCCTGGTAAAATGATCGAATCGATGCCGTATGACGACGAGATCAAAGCGATGCTGTTCCACGGGGCAGCACTCAACTGGCTGAATTTAGATAAGGCGGATTTTCAATAACATGTTGAAGCTAACATTGATAATAGGTCTCTTATTGTGCATCTATGATGTAGCGTCCGCGCAGTGTAATGGTTGCGATTTTGGCTCTGGACTGCGAAAGGCTTTGATCGCATACGACACAGCCTGGAATAAGAAGAACGTGAATGGCGTCGCCGCCTCGCTTGCGGACGACTACGTTTACTTTAGCTCTACGGGCGGCCTGACCGATCGGAAGAAAACACTCGAATTCCTCGCGTCGCCTGACTACAAACTCACTTTCGTCGAACGAAGCGAGATCGTCGTTCTGCATAGTAGCAACGAAATCTATGTTATAAGCACCCGCTGGAAAGGCCGCGGGACATACGGCAAGGAAGAAATTAATGACGACCAACGCTGCGGCCTGGTTTTTGTCAGGCAAGCGAAGCAATGGAAGCTGTTATCCGAACACTGCACCCAGATCGTCACAAAGTAACCATGGCTCAAGATTATCTGCAAACCTTTGAGACCTTTGAGACCTCCGCAACATTCGCCGCCGGTTTGGATGAGAGCGATCCGCTCCGGAGTTTTCGCGATCGGTTTCACATCCCGAAAGGCCCAAACGGAAATGAGGCCATTTATTTCACAGGCAATTCGCTTGGCCTGCAACCAAAGACAGCGCGGGGTTATGTCGAACAGGAACTCGACGACTGGGCCCAGCTCGCTGTTGAAGGCCATATTCACGCCAAGAATCCATGGCTTCCCTATCATGAATTTCTGACCGAACCGATGGCCCGGATCATCGGCGCAAAGCCTATCGAAACCGTCGTGATGAACGCTCTAACGGTAAATCTGCACCTTCTCATGGTGTCGTTTTACCGCCCGACTTCTACGCGTTACAAGATCGTCATCGAAAAAGGAGCGTTCCCCTCAGACCAATATGCCGTCAAATCTCAATTGAGGTTTCACGCCCAAAGCTCCCCTCCTTACGAAGGAGGGGTGGACGCCGCTTTGGGCGGACGGGGTGGTTCTCTCTTGTCAGAACCCCTTGCTCAAGCAGGTGGTTCTGACTTGTTAATCGAACTCGCTCCCCGCGAAGGCGAATCGACGTTGCGAACCCATGATATTCTCGAAACTATCGAACGCGAAGGCGAATCGATAGCTCTGATCCTCCTCGGCGGCGTGAATTACTACACGGGACAGGCTTTCGATATGAAGGCAATCACCGAAGCCGGGCACCGCAAAGGCTGCGTTGTCGGCTTTGACCTCGCCCACGCAGCCGGAAATCTCGAACTGCATCTCCACGAATGGGAAGTAGATTTCGCCGTCTGGTGCTCATACAAATACCTGAACGGCGGCCCCGGCGCCGTCGGCGGAGCCTTTATCCACGAACGCCACGCAAACAGCTTCGATCTGCCGCGTTTTGCCGGCTGGTGGGGGCACGACAAGGAAACCCGCTTTCTAATGGGCCCGAAATTTCAACCAATTCCGGGCGCCGAAGGCTGGCAGCTTTCGAATCCGCCGATATTGCAGATGGCTGCTCTGCGAGCTTCGCTGGAAATATTTGACGAAGCCGGAATGCCGAACCTTCGTGCAAAATCCGAAAAGCTGACGGGATATCTGGAGTTCCTATTGTCACAGATCAATAACGAGATGATCTCTGTCATCACGCCAAGCAATCCAAAACAACGCGGCTGCCAGCTTTCGATCAGGGTAAAGAACGCAGACAAACCACTTTATGATCGCGTCGTTTCCCATGATGTTTCCGCCGATTGGCGCGAGCCGGACGTCATCCGCGTCGCCCCGGTGCCGCTCTATAATTCGTTCACGGATATTTATCGGTTTGCCGAGATATTGAGGAGTTGTCTTGGTTAATTCACCACCGAGTCACAGAGATTCCGGTAAAATTTTCGAGTGCTCGGAGTATTCTTGATTTCCTCAGTGTTCTCTGTGTCTCTGTGGTAATAATTCTTTATGCCAAATGTAGTCATCATCGGAGCAGGCCTCGCAGGCTCTCTGCTCGCAATTTATCTGGCAAAACGCGGCATCGCCGTCGATGTCTACGAGGCACGCGGCGACATGCGGCTCGAAGAGGTCGCCGCGGGGCGTTCGATAAATCTTGCGCTATCTGATCGTGGAATCGCCGCACTCCGCGAGGTCGGTATGGACGAGTACATGCTGTCCGAGGCCGTGCCGATGTACGGGAGGATGATCCATTCCATATCGGGCGAGACAAAACTGCTGCCGTACAGCGGGCGGCAGGGCGAATACATAAATTCGGTTTCGCGAGCCAGCCTGAACATTGCTTTGATAAACGAAGCCGAAAAATACGAAGGTGTTAAATTCCATTTCAACGAGCGGTGCGTAGATTTTGACTGCTCGACCGGCTCAGTGAAATTTTCAAGCGACGCTACCGCAAACGGCGACACCGTGATCGCAACCGACGGCGCAGGCTCTGCCGTCCGCAGCGCAATGCTCCACGGCGGCGTTGAACGTTTCGATTTCTCGCAAACGTGGCTCGAACACGGCTACAAAGAGCTGCACATCCCAGGTCAGAACCACCAGCGTAAGCGGGTGGTCGAAACGCCGGATAACAGGTTCGCAATTGAACCAAACGCACTCCACATCTGGCCGCGGCACAAATTCATGATGATCGCCCTGCCGAACTTTGACGGAAGCTTTACGTGCACTCTCTTCCTGGCGCACAAGAACCCACCCGCTTACGCAGGCGGTTCTGACGTCTCGGGCAGAAACGCGAGTGTGAACGAGCGTGCTGCCGGTGGTAACGCGGATGGCACGCTCCCTAACGGTCGCGTTTCTGCCCGTGATGCATTCGACCATTTAACAGACGAAAACTCGCTTCTCGACTTTTTCAACCGCGAATTCCCAGATGCCGTCCCGCTAATGCCGACGCTTGCGGATGATTTCTTCGCCAACCCAACCGGCAACTTGGGCACCGTAAAATGCTGGCCCTGGAACGTCGGGGGCAAGGCTCTGCTGCTCGGTGATTCCGCTCACGCCGTCGTCCCCTTTTACGGCCAAGGCATGAACTGCGCCTTCGAAGACGTCCGCGTCCTCGACCATCTCATCGAAAAACGCAGTAGCTCCCCTCCTGTCTTAGGAGGGGTGGACGCCGTTTCGGCGGACGGGGTGGTGGAAACATCGGTGGGCTCCATCGATTGGGCAACGATTTACGAAGAATACGGCCAACTACGTAAAGTAAACACCGACGCCATCGCCGACATGGCCGAGGAAAATTTCTACGAAATGCGCGATGCCACCGCCGACCCCGTCTTCCAACGCAAACGCGAACTAGAAACGCTTCTTGAACAGACTTACCCCGATTATTTCTCAAAATACTCGATGGTCACCTTCCGCGAAGACCTTCCGTATTCGGTTGCGAAGGAAAAAGGCAATGCTCAGGATCGATTGTTGATGGATATTTGCGCAGAAGTGAAGGATGTAGGAGATATAGATGTAAGGGATGTGATGAAAAAGATTGAACTTTTTTCTAAGAACTCTCAAGGCTCAAGAAGCACTCGCTCGTAACGATTGGAAGTTTATGCCAAAAAAATATGTTTGAAACCTCGATAGAAAAGTTTAGACAGTATCGCAATGGACTGAATACTGGAGAAACCCCACATCTTGACCATGATATAGCGAATGAGGTCGAGAAACGCCTTAGGCAACTGGATTACCTTTACAAAATCATAACGGAAAAGCACACAAGAATTATGAGGCTGATATCAAAAGAATATTTTTTTGAGCAGAATCTAAGAAAACAACTTCAAATGCCTGGGGGTACCATTACGATTCCGAAGACTGAGGAAACTTATGAAAAGGAAAACTTGTTTTTTGAAGTGGAACTCCTCACAGAAAGTTTCTATTATATCGCGGGCAGAATGCGAACAGCGATTAGAAAATCCAAATCTTTACCAGGGCTAGAGACATTTGAATGCGAAGGAGCAAGAAATGTTCGAAATAAACTTCTGGAACATGCGGAGGGCAAAGATAGTGGAGTCTTAACGCAGAGTTTTGGTGTTGGAGGAGAACAAGGCCCGACCCTGAAAGCGGCACGGCAGGAAGAGCAGAAAGAAATTTTTCCAGACGCAGGGCTTCAATCAAATGCGTTGGAAATCAAGAACAATCTCGAAACACTCCTTGATAAGGTATTTGATACGAACTAAGGCTGGATATTGATAAATGGTTCTTCTCGTTCAGACTGATAGTCAAACGTTGAAATTCGACATTGACGCTCCGATCGACATCTCGATCCCGCTTAATTTCAACGGCCCGCAGCCAAATGCGTACGGGGTCGAACCGGCGGCGTCAAGACCTGTCAAAGCGGGTGAACTTGTCGGCGACACACGGCTCGGTGGCAGTGTGAATTTCGAGCAGTATACATTCATCCCCCACTGCAACGGCACGCACACGGAGTGCGTCGGACACATTACAAACGAGCGGATTTCGGTGCGCGATTGTTTGCAGGACGTGTTCATTCCGGCGGTGCTGATATCGGTCGACCCCGAATGGACAGGTCAATCGGACGATCTGGTGATAACGCGCAATGCGATCGAGGGCTCTATCAAGTCAGAACCGGGAGCGGTGACGGCTGCGGTAGTTGGCTCCCTACCACTCGCTGCTCTCACCACCCCGTCAGCCGAAGCGGCTGCCACCCCTCCTCAGACAGGAGGGGAGTTCTTTGGTACCGACAAGGCTCTGATCGTCCGCACGCTCCCAAATGACGACAGCAAGCTAACGCGCGAATACGGCGATGTGATCCCTCCGTATTTCTCGACCGATGCGATGCAGTACATCGTCGATTGCGGCTTCAAACATTTGCTCGTCGATCTTCCGTCGATCGACCGCATATTCGACGAAGGAAAGGTCCTAAATCACCGTATTTTCTGGAATGTTGAGGAAGGAAGCTTTGAAACCAACGTGAATACACGGTTGAACAGCACGATTACTGAGTTGACCTATGTC
>DLHV01000254.1 GCA_002483395.1 Chloracidobacterium sp. UBA7659
GTTCGAAACGATCTCTATGCCGAGCCGCTCATTGGTCAAAGTAACGTCCGTGACAAGAGTCTGCGGAAGATAACACAGTTTTTTTGACCAATCGTCGGAAAAAACCCAGGAAAATTCACCGTCCGCCCAGACTCCGAATCGAAACGGAAATCCTTCCGTGTGATTTTCCTGCCCGACGTGCGGGAAATAAATGTCACGGATTTGGTATTTGTCGTCAAAATTAACGAGCAGTCTGCCATTTCCGACGGGAATGTCACGCATAACTAGCTGAAGAATATTCGGCCGAAACTACTTCAAGCTTCGGCACCGTAATCGGCAGTAATGGAGGCCGCAAATAACTTTAGGAATCCAAAACATTTTTCACCAGATTCGCGGCGATTTTATTCAGTCTACTGTCACTTGTCCAAAATTCGTCGCAATTGTGGTGAAGAGCGGCGGCGAGATGCAAATGCATCCGGCGTTTTTAGGAATGTGAAGTCGGATCGAAGTTGCGCGGCTTCGTCGAAAACCATAGTTGGCAAGGGAAGCATTTTTTGCTTGGCAAAAAACTCTTCATAGAAATCAATGAGTTGCGAATCTTTGGTTCTGAACGGCATCACCAAACATTCCATACGGACCAGTGGTGTGCAGCAAAATTCCGATCCATCCAGATTGCGCATCAGAACTTCGATACGTGAGGAATAGATCGGATGCTTTTCGACGATATATAATAATTATACAAGCATCAAGATATATAAGACTCATTCCCAGGAGTTCCTCATCTCGTCGATTTGAGCCTCAATCTCTTCCGCTGAATAACTTTTTCGATTCGCAAATTCGGCGCTGTTTAGTAATTCGATGATCTGACGGACATTTCCCTTATTTTTTTCCTTGCCGTTTGTTTCCTCCAGCAAAGTGATAATTGCTCGCGTCTTTTTCGTAACCATCAATGGCTCAAGCAGTTTCACTGTGCCGTTAACGTCAACTTCGGCTTCGACTGTTTGCAGCATATCGTTCCTCTTTAATACCGGAATAATAACACAATTCTTTGCGGCCAAAAAAGATTGTGCCGCCATGCTTATCGATCATAGCCGTTGTATGGCTTCGACAGCCTTTGCGACCACATCCCGTTCATTTTTAAAGACCAGCATTTCAAGCGCGTCGTCAACCGTTGCCCAACGCGCTTCGAGCACTTCGTGATCGTGGTCTTCGACGTTGCCGGAGCGGTACCGCATCAAGAACCAGTGCACGAATTTGTGAAAGCGCGTGCGCGTCCCGTTTCGTTCGGCCGAGAACCAATATTCGGTTTTGTCGATCGGTGCGATCACGTCGGCTTCAATTCCGGCCTCTTCGCGAATCTCACGCACTGCCGCCTGCTCGGCAGATTCGCCCGCATCGATCATTCCTTTCGGCAATTGCCACCGTCTTTCGGGATTCGTCAGGATGATCGCGATCTCGATGTGGCCGTCAATTTGTCGAAACGCAACGCCGCCGGCCGACACCTGTTCGAGCGTTCGCAGCCGTTCGCTTCGATCATTGGTACTATTTTTGGTCATTCGAGCGTAAGGCAGTTTCCACCGTTTGGTCCAATTCGTTCTTGATCTCGGCATTAAATCCGATGATCTTTCTTACCAGGCGGCCTTGCCGGTCGAAGATCGCGGTCTGCGGTATTGCGGTTTCCTCGCCAAAGATGAACGAAACCAAGGCATCCTCGGGATACGCCAGCGGATAGGTAATCTTCAGCCTTTCGACAAATTCAGGAATTTTCGGCCGGTCTTCGTCGCCGCCGACATTCAGGCCGATGACAACAAGTTCGTTCGGCCCGTATTTCGCCTGCAAATCCTTAAGATGCGGTATTTCTTCGATACACGGCGGGCAATAAGTCGCCCAGAAATCAAGAATTACGGCCTTGCCGCGGTAGTCCTTCAACTTCTGCACATTTCCTTCAAAACCCGTCCAGCTCATTTCCGGCAAGGGTTTGAGCGGTTTTGCCTGGACATCTTTTAGCGGAACGTTATTGATCGAGACAGGTTTGTTGCCGACCAGAACGGGTGCAGCCGCAGGACGGCACGACATCGAATACAGTCCGGTAATGACAAAAAGACAAAAGGAGAAAAACTTCATCGAGAGTATTTTACCGAAAATGTTTCGGATGGTTTAACGCCCGAAGCAGAAAAGCGCCCGTTTGAGCAAATTCCGCAGCCATACTGGTCTTTACATTTGCCGGTTTAATTTCTACTTTCTATTTGATGACATTCTATCCGGCAAAGATCAATGCTCGATTTTGCAGACCACAGAACGCCGGAAAGCCGCCTTGCGCGAATGCGGTCGGGACAAGAGCCAGTTTTGAGTGTGGATCATTCGTTCGCGTGTCGCTTGAGATCGAAAACGGCGACAAAGTGATCAGGCAGGCGAAATTTCAGACAAACGGCTGCGGCTACATGGTTGCCGCCGCGGATACCATTGCCGAAACTCTTGCCGATAAACAGCTTACAAATCTGCACGGCCTCCGAATGGACGAATACGAACTGCTCCTTATTGATGAGCTTCAAGAATTTCCATCTGCCCGTAAGCAATGTGCCGAACTGGTTCTAACGGCATTGAAAGATGCATTTGCCGCCTATCGCTCGCATGTGCTCGAAGAATTCAGGGGTGAAAAGGCTCTGATCTGTACGTGTTTCGGTGTTTCGGAAGAAACGATCGAGGCGTATATCGACGCAACTTCACCAAAGACGATAGAGAAAGTGACCGAAGCGTGCCGTGCGGGCGGCGGTTGCGGTTCGTGCCGGATGCTCATTCAGGAAATGATTGATAACGCGGCAAACGAGGTACGGTTTAGAGCCGCAAGATCGCGTAACTGTTGTGACGGTTAAATTTATTCTAAAAGCGGTATTTTTGTCGTCCCGGTTTGTCCCGGCTTTGTCCCGCACCTCCCTGGGACATGTAAATCACTGTTTTCATTGGGCTTGCGGCGAGTTCAACCCCTGTCCCGGCCAAAATTTTATAAAAATTCGTCTGGCCTGTTTCACACGACTTACCGGCTTATTTCTTTTTGATCTTGGAATGTCAAAGAGCAAACTGCGGGCGAGCGGTAGTTGAAATGTTAACATTTGTTGCGTATATTGTCGAGTATGTTATGGATGAAACGCCTGGGCTGCGCTCACCGCAGAGGTGCGGAAGAAGTCAGTGATTTTTATCAGGGGTTGAAATTCGGCGAATTTTGGCGCTGAACAACGGGTTCTTTCGGTTTAACCATGGTTTTCAACGCAAAGGTCGCTGAGAATTACGCAGAGAGTTTAAGAGAAAAATGATAACCAAGACATAAACTCGTTGAAATGCGCCGTTTTTGTATGTGTTATACTGTTTGAATTGAGGCCGCGTGTAACTGACGCGAAAGATTTTAGACGATAGGTTTTTATTTGGGCTTGTGTGCAGGGGCCCGCCGGTTACAGATTTTTCCGTAATGGACGATCCCGCTAGTTTATCTTTTCTTTTTTTTCTCGTTGACGTTTCCGAACCGATTGAAGCTCCGACCTTTGGCTGGTCCGCGCTGAGCATTATTTCAGTGATACTGCTGGTTGCGGCGAATGGCTTTTTTGTCGCAAGTGAGTTCGCCCTGGTTGCTGTGCGCAAATCGCGGATCGAGACCCAGGCTGCCGAGGGTGACACGGCCGCCATCAGGTTGTTGGGAATGCTCAACAATCTCAATGCTTACATCTCGGCGACGCAATTGGGAATTACGCTTTCATCGATCGCACTGGGCTGGATCGGCGAACCTGCGGTGGCGGCGCTGCTTGAGCCGGTGCTATCGTGGATTGGCAGCGTCTCCGGAATGGCGTTTCTTTCGTCGGGACCGGTACTGCATACGATTTCCTTTATTGTGGCGTATTCGATAATTGCGTTCCTTCATATCGTGTTCGGTGAACTGGCCCCCAAGACCGCTGCTCTCGAGCTGTCCGAACGTGTTTCTTACCTTGTAGCCGTCCCGCTTCTGCTCTTTTACAAAGTGTTCTATTATCCCATCCGCCTGTTGGACTGGGCCGGCACGACGACGGTTCGGCTTTTTGGTCTTCATCCTTCGGCCGATCATGGCTCGAGTTACACGGAAGACGAGATCCGCCAGCTTATACGTGTTTCAGAGGAAAGCGGCCATCTGAACAAGGAAGAGCGGACGCTGATAAACAAGGTCTTTGAGTTTTCCGAAACGACCGTCAGAGAGGCGATGATTCCGCGTACGGAGATCATTGCGGTTCCCGAAATCAGCAAGCTTGAAGACATCGTTCAAGCCTTCAAACAGCACGGTTATTCGCGGCTGCCGGTTTATCGCGAATCGTTGGACGATATTGTCGGCTTTATCCACAGCAAGGATGTGCTGACGTATATTTTGCAGCCAATGACTTTCAAATTGGAACGAATCATCCAAAAGCCGATGTACGTAGTCGATACCGCTCGCCTTGAAGATGTGCTCCGCCAGATGCAGAAGGAGAAATTTCATTTCGGTTTTGTTGTCGACGAACACGGCGGTGTCGAGGGGATCATAACGCTTGAAGACCTCCTTGAAGAGATCGTCGGCGAAATTTCGGATGAGCATGATGACGAGGTAAACGAACAAATCCGCGAACAGCCGGACGGCAGTTGTCTGCTTGAGGGTAGCCTGGCTGTGCGTGATCTTAACCGGCGACTCGAACTGAATTTGCCGATCTCCGAAAGCTACACTACGATTGCCGGATTTCTGATGTCGGTTGCGGGAACTATTCTTTCAGTTGGCGACAAAGTTCCCTTCAACGGGCATGTCTTCACGGTTGAAAAGGTCAATAAGCGTCGAATTATGCAGGTCCGTATCGAAAAAACGCAGGATTCACACGTGGTCCTTACCAGCTAACGCCGGATTACGTCCTCCTGCTAAGGCGATCGCGATTTTTCCTGCTTTGTCTTTAAATTCGATTCACGCTAAATTTGTTCTGCTAGCAGCATAAACAATAGATGGAGTTTCTAAACGAATGAGTCTAATCGAACAAGTTTGGGCAAGGGAAATAATGGATTCGCGAGGCAATCCGACGATCGAAGCGGAAGTGATTCTGGAGGATGGGACGACGGGACGGGCGGCGGTACCGAGCGGGGCATCGACCGGCGAAAATGAAGCCGTCGAACTGCGTGACGGCGATAAACTGCGGTATCTGGGCAAAGGTGTTTTGAAGGCGGTTGAGAACGTCATTGACAAGATCGGCCGCGAACTTGAAGGCCTTGACGCGCTCGATCAAACCCGTATCGACCAAGTGATGATCGAGATGGACGGCACCGAGAACAAATCGAAGCTTGGTGCAAATGCCATCCTTGCTGTATCACTTGCAAATGCACGTGCCGCCGCCGCGATTCTCGAGTTGCCGCTTTACCGCTACATCGGTGGTGCAAATGCCAAGACGCTGCCCGTGCCGATGATGAACATTCTCAACGGTGGAGCCCATGCGGACAACAACGTCGATTTTCAGGAATTTATGGTGATGCCGGTCGGTGCGGAGTCGTTTGCAGAAGCACTGCGGATGGGCTCGGAGATATTTCACAATCTGAAATCCGTTCTTAAATCGCGCGGCTATTCGACAGGCGTCGGCGACGAGGGCGGCTTTGCACCGAACCTGAAATCAAATGAAGAAGCAATCGAGACGATCCTCGAAGCGATTGATAAGGCTGGCTATAAGGCCGGTGAAAACGTCATGCTGGCACTCGATCCGGCTGCGAGCGAGTTTTATCAGGACGGCAAATACGTATTCAAAAAGTCCGACAAACGTGAACTTTCGTCCGAAGAAATGGCTGCATATTGGACCGATTGGTGCGGCAAATATCCGATAATCTCGATCGAAGACGGCATGGCCGAGAACGACTGGGCCGGTTGGAAGAATTTTATGGATTCGGTCGGCAAACGCGTTCAATTGGTCGGCGACGACTTGTTCGTGACCAACACAAAATTCCTCCAAAAGGGAATTGACGAAAACGCGGCCAATTCGATCCTTATAAAGGTCAACCAGATCGGCACGCTGACCGAAACGCTCGACGCGATCGAGTTGGCAAAAACGCATAATATGACCGCCGTCATCTCGCACCGCTCGGGCGAGACCGAAGACACGTTCATCGCCGATCTCGCCGTTGCGACAAACGCCGGGCAGATCAAAACAGGCAGCCTCTGCCGATCGGACCGGATAGCTAAATACAACCAACTGCTCAGGATCGAAGAAGACCTTGGCGATTCGGCCCGCTATCCGGGACGCAAGGCGTTTTATCAGATCGCGTGAAGGACGAAATCATTTTCTTTGCATCACAAGGCGAGCTGCGAAAGTGGCTCGCCAAAAATCACGACAGGCTTACAGAACAATGGATCGGCTTTTACAAAAAAGACAGCGGCAAGCCTTCGATCACTTGGCCTGAGTCGGTCGATGAAGCTCTTTGTTTCGGTTGGATCGACGGCATTCGCAAAACGATCGACGACGAATCTTACAAGATCAGATTCACGCCGCGAAAACCGCGCAGCATCTGGAGCGCGGTAAATATCAACCGCGCTGATGAGTTGATCAAGCTCGGACTGATGACTGCGGCTGGTCTCGCTGAATTTAAAAAACGTGACGAAGAGCGGTCACGCGTTTATTCATACGAAAGAAAGACCGCGGAGTTTGATCACGCATCGCTTACAAAATTCAAAAAGAATAAGAAGGCGTGGAATTTTTTCGAGTCGCAACCACCTTATTACCGACGTGCCGTAATTCATTGGGTGACGAGCGCGAAACAAACAGCTACGCGTGAAAAGCATCTCGCGACTTTGATCGCGGATTCGGCGGCAGGTTTGCGGATCGCGCAGTTGAGGCGCCCGAGTAAGAGTAAAAAGCAATGAACATCCGCGACGAACTACTTGCCGAGCATTCAAAACGCCAGACAATGAAGATCGTTCGCTACATCGACGGCGATGCGAAAAAATTTGCCGAGTTGATGAAACTTTTCCTCGGGCCGGTCTATCGCACATCTCAGCGTGCGGCTTGGGCGGTAAATTATTGTGCCGAGCACGATCGCGAACTCGTCAAGCCTTATTTTAACCGGCTTGTCGAACAGCTAGAGCGCGATGATGTTCACGTCGCTGTCCGGCGAAATGTCGCGAGGATGCTGCAATTTATCGATGTCCCCAAACGTCTTGAGGGACGTGTCTACGACGCCTGCTATAACTTGCTCGACGACGCTAATCAGCCGGTCGCGGTGCGGGTATTTGCGTTGTCGGCGGCGGTGAAAATAGCGAAAAACGAGCCTGATCTGTTGGATGAGTTGCGTCTGGTCGCGACCAAATATCGCTCGCTAATGACGGCCGGCTTCCGAAGCCGAACGAGACGGTTGCTTGGTGTTGGATGAAAAAGATCATCGTTATTGGCTCCGGTGGAGCAGGGAAATCGACCTTTTCCAACCGGCTCGGAGATGCACTGAACATCGAGGTGATTCATCTCGACAAGCTTTTTTGGCGCCCGAACTGGACGAGGACGCCTGAAGCGGAATGGGTCGTGATCTTGCGACGTGAATTGGCACGCGACGCGTGGATCATGGACGGCAACTTCGGCGGCACGCGAGAAATGCGAATAGAGGCCTGCGACACTGTCATTTTTCTCGATATGCCGCGATGGCTTTGCCTTTACCGGATCCTTAAGAGATCGGTTCTCTACCGCACGGGAGCTCGGCCCGATATGGCCGAGGGCTGTAAGGAAAGGTTCGATCCTGAATTCATTATGTGGGTCTGGAACTATCGAAAGAGTTCAAGGTGTCGCGCTCTCGAAGAATTGAAAAGATTTGACGACCGACAGATAATCATTTTAAAAAGCCGCGGAGACATCCAGCGATTTTTGGATGAACTGAATCACGCTACGGATTAAAACGGGCTATGGAAATTACGCTAGACGAGTTTACGATCAGCACCGACAAAGCTCGGCTGCAGATCGATGCGATCCAGAAATTCCTGTCCGATGAATCCTACTGGGCCAAGGAGCGCACGATAGAGCAGACACGCACCGCCATAGAAAACTCTATCTGTTTCGGTGTTTATTACGGCGAGCGGCAGATCGGGTTTGCGCGTGTTGTCAGCGACCATGCAACTTTCGCATATCTGGGTGATGTCTTTATTATCGATGAATTTCGCGGACAGGGCTTGAGCAAATGGCTGATGGAAACGATCGTTTCGCATCCCGATCTTCAGGGACTTAGACGCTGGATCCTGGCAACCCGCGATGCGCACGGGCTTTATGAAAAATTCGGCTTCCACGCGCTGACGTTCCCCGATCGGTGGATGGAACGGCCGGCTCCGAACGCTTATTAAGGCTGGGATCGCCGTAGTTTTTCCTTGACATGGAATGATCGTTTTGTTTAAGCTGAGGTTGTTGCGATGATTGTAGAAAGTATTATGTATAAAACACGGGACAGTGGGACAGCAGTTCCATTGTCGCTGTAACCTATTGACGATCAAAGAGTTAGTTGATTGGCGAAGTGTCCCGAAGGTGTCCCGGGGTGGGACACTTGTGACGAACCGGAATATTGAGGTAAGTCATTGCGATCGCAACAGTTTAGGTGTGGAAACGGCCGTTTCAGGGAGATCCGGTAGCGGAACAGGTTGGCGGGATGAGGATGCTTTCTAGCAAGCCAAAACAGTTAACTAAACTCTTGCCAATTGCGCGTATACTTCGGCTATAATTAAAACGTCGAATTTGTCGACAACCTTCCGCCCTTTATTTGCACGCCTGCCGTAATACTGATCCTATGAGCAACCAGATCACCCGACCGCTCGCACTGATAATCCTTGATGGCTGGGGCGTTTCGCCGCGGACCGACGGCAACGCTATCGCTCTAGCACACACGCCTTATTACGATGCGGTCTGCGCGAAATACCCGCAAACCGCTCTTGCGGCGTCGGGCAGCCGAGTTGGCTTGGCCGGCGACGCTCCGGGCAATGCGGAAGTCGGACATTTGACCATCGGTGCCGGCAGAATAATCCAGACCGAGGTGGCAAGAATCGCAAAGGCGGTCGCGTCAGGCGAGTTTCTTGAAAACCCGGTCTTGAGATCGGCGTTTGAAAGGGTTTCGTACGACGATTCGGCAGTTCATTTTATCGGCCTGGTCAGCGATGGCGGAGTTCATTCTTCTCAGGAGACACTCTTCGCACTTCTCAGAATGGCGAAGCGCGAAGGCGTCGGGCAGGTGTTTGTCCACGCAATTCTCGATGGCCGCGATGTTCAGCCGCGAACAGCGGATATTTATGTCGATGCTCTTGAAATAAAAATGAACGACATCGGCATCGGAAAGATCGCGTCGCTGTGCGGGCGCTTTTATGCAATGGATAGCGGCGAAAATTGGGAACGCACCGCCCGTGCGTACACGATGCTTGTTCATGGTGAGGGCGAACGAAGCTTTGACGCCGTTACGGCGATCCGGGCATCATTCCTTCGCGGGATCGCGGACGAGTTTATCGCTCCGATCATCATCGAAAAACGAATCGATGTCCCGCTTGCAACGGTCAAGGACGGCGATCTGGTCGTATTTTTCAACCACAAGCCCGAGGAAATGCGGCAGATCGTTCGCTCGCTTTCGGTCCCCGATGAATCAGCACCGAAGCCTGCGATCGATACGGTTTGCCTGGTCGAATACGATCGGGAGTTCAATCTTCCGGTCGCTTTCGAACGGCCCGATGAGATAAACGTGCTGGCACAGATTTTCGAGCAAAATGGCGTGCGGAATTACCGCATAACCGAACCGGCCCGCTCGCCGCACGTTTCGAGTTATTTTAACTGTAACGCGGTCAGCGGCACCCAGCACGAAAATCATATCTTTGTACCGAGCGCCGGTGTGCAGACACTCGAGACCGACCCGGAATCGAAAAGCTTTAAAATAACTGACCGGCTTATCCGCGGCATCGAATCGGACAATCGGGCGGTTTTCATCGTCAATTTGCCGGCCTCGGACCTGCTGGCCGAAAAAGGAAATTTCGAAAAAACAGTCGAGGCCGTTCAATTCGTCGACACCTGTCTTGGCGGCGCTCTCGAAAAGGTGCGCGTGGCAAACGGCATCGCGTTGATCACATCGTCGCACGGCAACTGTGAAGAGATGATCGATCCTGCGAACGGAATCTCAAAAACAACACCGACTACGAATCCGGTCCCTTTCCATCTCATCGATCACATGTCCCCGGACACAAAACTTGTGGAAAACGGCTCGCTCGAAGACGTTGCTCCGACGATTCTCGGCATCCTCGGAATAGAAAAGCCGGACGAAATGACTGGCCGGGACCTTCGCCTGAACTGACATTCAGACGCTAAAATGACTTTTGCTCGCGTTCGTGCTAACCTTTCTTTCCTTCAAATATTATCTTTAGGAAAGACAGGGTTAGCTCTTTATGGTTGAAGAATTCGCGTTCGACAATACGGAAGAACGCCGAAAAAAAAAGCAGAACGAAACGGGTTGGGTCGAAGTCATCGTGGGTTCGATGTTCTCGGGCAAGTCCGAGGAATTGATCCGACGGCTCAATCGCGCAAGCATCGCACGCCAGAAAGTTCAGGTTTTCAAACCGATCATCGATGCCCGCTATTCCCAGGAAGAAATCGCTTCGCATTCCGGCCGAAAACATTTGTCACATCCGGTAACGACCGCGGACGAATTAATGAAGCAGATCCGGCCCGACACGCAGGTCGTTGGTATCGATGAAGGCCAGTTTTTTGATGCTGGAATAGTGGATGCCGTCAATGAGCTTGCGAATTCGGGCAAACGCGTGATCGTCGCGGGTCTCGATCAGGATTACACCGGCAAACCCTTCGAGCCGATGCCGCAGCTTCTTTGTATCGCCGAATACATCACCAAAATTCACGCGATCTGTGTTAAATGTGGGTCAACGGCAAATTACACGCAGCGAACCGTCGAATCCGAAGAGCGCGTCGAGGTCGGTGCAAGCGATAAATATGAGGCGCGCTGCCGAACCTGTTTCGTTCCGCATTCGGATTCTCCGACGCCCGCGTAACAGTTCATTGTCCGCCTTTAGCTTTAAGCCAGATTACGCATTAGCGTCATTTTGTTAAAAAAAGTAGCGACGCCCTCAGCGAACTCTGCGTCCCGCTCTCGGTCCTCTGCGTCGAACCAGTCTTGAATACTTGTTCAACACAATTTCAACGCGGAGATCACTGAGGCGGACGCAGAGATCGCAAAGAAAAACTGCAGAATTACGCTGATCGCTCAAGTTAAAATTCCTAACGCGTAATCCGCGTTTAATCCAATTTATTTATAAAAAAAAATGAGTTATCCTTTGGACTCAATAGAACGCTTTGCTCCAAAGTCGTTTAGGTCTATAATCCATAATGTAGTCCACAATCCTTCTCCCGCAGACAGTCTTACGGCTTCTATTTCGAAGCCGCATATGAGGTGAAAATGAACGAAGCAGCCAATACGCAAACTATTCGGGAGTGCTACGAAAAATTCGGAAGCGGCGATATTCCTGGACTACTTGAGCTTTTCTCGGAGGATATCGATTGGACCGTTCCGGAGATTGAAAATGCTCCCTTTGCGGGATCACGGCATGGCCGCGAATCCGTCGGAGAATTTTTCAGTTTATTGGCAGTTGCCGAGGATATTACGGATTTTGAACCTCGACAGTATATAGCACAGGACGACAAAGTGGTGGTTCTTGGCCGATCGACCGCCACGGTTCGCTCAACAGGCCGCCATTATTCAACCGAATGGGTGCATGTTTGTACCGTAAAGGACGGAAAAATGACGGGCTTTCACGAGTTTTTCGATAACGCGGCCGCCACGCGCGCGTTTCAAAAAGCGACGACCGCCCAGTTATAGACTGTTATGGTCGGGTATAAGAAACCCGCCGCCGAGAATCAGCAATGCCGGACGAGCACGTGGTGCGCCCCCAAACCGGTGAATCGCTCGACAACCGACGAAGCGGGATTTTCGAGCGCTTGTCACTCCGGATTACGAATTGCCACAATTTCTCGCCTGTTTCCTTGAATCTTCTCTAGTCGGTCGCCGGCAAATTCCATGGAATATGTCCGTCTGCTAGTTGATGAACTTGATTTGTACAACATCAAAGCTTTTCAAACGACCGGTCCGCGATTTACTCAGGCGAGATCGGGTCGCCTATTAAGCTCGAACTGGACAAGCGAATATCTTCTGGAGGAATCTCATGGCATTGTTATCACCGCGATTTTTTAGCAGCAAAAGACTTGTCAACGCGTCGAACGGAATTCCGCTCCGCCAGGGTTGCGCCAGCGGACGCGCGATCCACCTTGTTCAAATGGCGCTCATTGATCTGGGCTTTCCGATGCCCCGATCGACGGGTAATCCGAATTACAGCCCGGACGGCGTATTCGGCAATGAAATGAAGGAGAAGTTAATTGCCTTTCAGAAGGCCAATCCTCCACTTGCACAGACCGGAGAGATCGACCGCGCTACGATGCTTGCGCTCGATAGTAAATTTCGCGGCTACAAGCATCGCGTACGCCTCCATTTTCGAAGTATTTCTTTGACGAACGTACCGTTTCAGGAATCGCTGACATGGGCGGAGATCGTATATGGGCAATACGGCATAAAAATGGAGTTTGCGTCCGGGATGAGCCTAATGCTAAGCGAAGCCGAAGAAGCAAGGCTGAGCCAGGTTGACGGTGAATGTTTTTGGGTGATTAGCGACGGCGATTATAACGAGCTACATTCGCTCGGCACGCCAGTGCCCTCCACGGATTTGCTCGTATATTACGTAAAAAACATCGAGGATACAGTCGATGGAAATCTTCGTGGATGCGGCGGGCACGCACCCAATCGGCCCGCTTGTACGGTCGGAGCTAATGGAACGAAATGGACGACGGCCCATGAGTGTGGGCACGTCCTTTTAACAAAGGATTTCAATCCCCTTCACGCGCCTTCGGCCAAAAACCTGATGTTCAAGGATACAACCGCGATTGGGAATATGATTCCCGTATTAACACACGCTCAGGTTGCTAAAATGCGCAGCCATCCGTGCTGCGCCGCGATCTGATCCATTTAATTACATTGTCTAACCCGGGGCTGAGATTTCTGCCCCGTTCTTTATAGCGTTTGCGCCAGAACGGATTGAAGTTTATGCTTGCGTTCGATGACAGCTAACTTGATCAGACGGCTAAAACTGCGCGTCAGGTATTTATTGACGATTGCCCAACGAAATCTCCGTCCGGCTCCGAATGCCGATTCGCTTGACCAATTCCTCGCCCANNGTGTTGGAGCTTGGTACGAAGCGTTCGTACGCCGAACGCTCGACGCGGCATGACGCCTGGGTGCCGAACGCATCGGAATTTGTCGGCACCGATGTGGAAGAAGCGGTCGATGTCGATGCGATAGCCGATGTTCACAAGCTGTCGCAGGCTTTTGGCGAAGAGAGTTTTGACATCATTATCTCGTGTTCGTCATTCGAGCATTTCAAATATCCGCTCCTTGCCGCGCACGAAGTGATGAAAACCCTGAAGATCGGC